>CAVBRV010000010.1:0-26148 GCA_963597965.1 Paludibacteraceae bacterium
TTCACTGCATGTATTCAGTAAACATCGGGCGTGTGAATTATCGAGCACCCACTAACTAAAACCGTTTCACGTGAAACATGACACCAGCGAACTCGTTTCCCTAATCCCTAATCCCTAATCCCTAGCTACCAGTCACTAGTCACTAGTCACAATCTACTAGTTTTTATCGTCAAAAAGTGCTAAAATAAGAACGTAAATAGCAAAGTCCTTTGCTATAAATTGGTCGTGAGGTGATAAACATGGCAGAAGTAACAGAAAAGAGCATTGTTGTACGGGGCGTAGACAAATACGCAGTGGCTGATCTGAAGCGCGTGTATGGTAGCGTGAACTACCAGGGTGGAGAATTCGTATTCCTCCAGTACCCGGTCGTAGGCGACACCGTGAGAGACTATCGTCCAGATAGCTACACCACCGCTATTCAGCTGGGTGACGAAGTATTTGACGGACAGACTTTCCACTATCATGTAACCCTGACTTATGATGGTCACGTAAGAGAAGTGGTTTACCTGGGCCTCGATGATGCAGGCAGACCGGACACCGTCGATATCGAATAAGGAAATACAAAAAGAGCGCAGCGAAAGCTGTGCTTTTTTAGTGCCTCGAACGAATGGAGATAAAGAGTGCGTAATGCGAAGTGCGTAGTGCGTAATGGTGGAAGGGGCGCACACAATTTGGAAGCGCCCCTATTTTTTATGGGTTCTGGGGGATGTTATTGTTCATTTTTACATCTCACGTTTCTCGCTATGCTAGGGTGCTGGTAGAATGTTATCGTTAGTTCTTACATTTCACCATTCTCGCTATACGAAGGTTCTGGTTGATAGGATTCCTGTTGATTATCATATCCATTCATTCGCTCTCATAGGGTTCTTTTGAAACATGAGAAAAGCGGAAACAAACTTCAAGAACCCGATGACAACGTTTCACGTGAAACATAAAATATACGGAAGCGAGATCCCAGAACCCTATGATAGTGTTTCACGTGAAACTCGAAATATGCGGAAGCATGATCCAAGAACCCTTTGACAGCGTTTCACGTGAAATATGAAACATACGGAAGCAAGACTCCAGAACCCTACGATAGCGTTTCACGTGAAATATGAAACATGCGGAAGCAAGACTCCAGAACCCGATGATAGCGTTTTACGTGAAACATGAAACATACGGAAATATACTCCCAGAACCCTAGCATAGCGGAAATCGTGATATGTAAGCACTCCCAAAAACGTTCAACCAGAACCTATAAAAAAGCGGCGCTTCCAAATTTCGTGCGCCGCCACCTTCATTTCTAACTTCTCACTTCTAACTTCTCACTATGATCAAAAGTTTCCCGTGAAACATGAGAATAGCGTTTTCTTCTCAAATTATTCCGTGCGAATTGATTCAAAAAATGCTATACTAATAAAGACTATCGGTGAAAGGAAGAAAACTATGGGCAAGATTATCAGCATCATCAATCAGAAAGGCGGCGTGGGGAAAACCACCACCGCGGTGAACCTGGCGGCCTACTTGGCAGATAGGGGAAAAAAGACCCTTTTAATCGACGAAGATTCCCAGGGAAATTCCACCAGCGGCCTGTCGGACCAAGTGGAATTCAAAGGCAATCTGTACGATGTGCTTTTGGATGATCAGCCTGTGGAAGATGCGATTGTGAAGACCGCGTTGAAAAAATTGTGGCTTCTTCCTTCTTCTTTGGATTTGGCCGGGGCGGAAATAGAACTCGCTAATGTGCCGGATCGGGAAACGCTCTTGCGGCGGAAAATTTCCTCACTGAAAGACTCTTACGATTATATTCTGATTGACTGCCCTCCTTCCTTGGGGCTCATGACGCTGAATGCGCTGGTGGCGTCGGATGAAATCCTGATTCCTATTCAAGCCGAATTTTACGCACTGGAAGGATTGTCGCAGCTGGTGAAGACGGTGCAAATTGTGAGCCGCAAGTTGAATCCGTCCCTCCGCATCCTGGGGATTCTGCTCACCATGTTTGATGGCCGCACCAATTTGTCCATCCAGGTAGCGGAAGAAGTGAAGAAATATTTTGGCTCCAAAGTATTCAAGACGGTCATTCCGAGAACCATCAAATTGTCGGAAGCCCCCAGCTTTGGAGAATCGATTTTGACTTACGCGCCGAAGTCCAAAGGGGCGGAGGCTTACAAAAAGTTATGCCGGGAGGTATTGAAACGTGAGTAAAAAGAAATTGGGACGTGGACTGGGTTCCCTTTTGGGAAACGCTTTGGATGAAGGCGGAAAGGTGATTGACCTGGACCTTTCCAAGATTCATACCAATCCCTGGCAGCCGCGGCGGACGTTTTCGGAAGAAAGCCTCCAAAGTCTGGCGGCTTCCATCAAAGAGCGGGGCGTCATCCAGCCTGTCACAGTCCGTTATAAAGATGTAGACGGGGACTTTGAATATGAATTGGTCACCGGGGAACGACGTTTCCGTGCAGCGAAATTGGCAGGCTTGAAAACCATCCCCGCCATCCTCACCGCCTATGACAACCAAGCCATGGCGGAAGTGGCGCTCATTGAAAATCTGCAGCGCGAAGATTTGAACCCCATGGAAGAAGCGGAAGCTTATGAATCGCTGCTGAAGAATTATCCCATGAAGCAGGAATTGTTGGCCGAAAAAATGGGGCGAAGCCGTCCCTACATCACCAATATGCTGCGCCTCACCGCTCTTCCCGATGAAGTGAAAGACATGGTGCGGGCCCAGCAGCTGACAGTGGGACAAGTTCGCCCCGTCCTGGCCCTGGCGACGGCGGAAGAACAAATCCAAATGGCGAAACAGATTGTAGCGGAAAAACTCTCTGCCAGAAAATCGGAAGAAATCGCCAAAGATAAGAAAGAAAAAAAGAAACCGACCAAAGAAGACCAGCAAGTCCTGGACTACCTTCATTCCATCGAAGAAAAACTGGGGATGTCCGTAGGCAGCAAAGTCCATATCAAATGGAAAAATGGAAAACAGGGCCACAAAGGCACCATTTCCATCGCTTTCAAAAGCGAAGAAGAATTTGAACGGATTACGGAATTACTCAATCGGTGACTGGTAGACTGGTGACTCGTGACTGGATAACGCATTTCCTAGTCACCAGTCACGAGTCACTAGTCACTAAAATGTTTCACGTGAAACGTGGTAAGTAGGCAGTTAGCAGTAGGCAGTTTGCAGTTGCTGTAAACCACCTATCATCAACTGTCAGTTTTACATTTTCATTGAGACATTTTTGTAAAAAAAGTGAGTAGTATGCTATAACGGTTAATCAAAACTGCCAACTGCCTACTGCTAACTGCCAACTTTAATAAAAACGGAGCATAAATCAAGCATGTTAGAATCAAACACCCTATTATATGTAGTAGGCGGTATCTTTCTGGTACTGTTCCTATTTTTAGTATTTCAAATTTTGATCCTTCGCAGTCGGCTCAATCGACTGATGAAGAAATACAAATATTTCATGAATGGAGAAGATGGGGGTTCTTTGGAACTTCGCCTGTCCACGGAAGTGAGAGAACTTCGGGAAATGGTTTCTTCTTCGGAAAATATGTTGCACCAGCAGGAATTGTTAGCTACCATGCAGCTCCAGTCTTTCCAAAAAGTGGGACTGGTCCGCTATGATGCTTTTGACGACACCGGAGATAAACTCTCCTTCTCCTTGACTGTATTGGACGGGAAAAATAACGGATTCATCCTGTCTTCCCTGGCCGGTCATGATACCTCCCGTATCTACGCCAAGAAAATCGTCAACGGACAGTGCACCGAAGCTCTCTCTTCGGAAGAAGCAGAAAGTATCAATATGGCCCTAGACACCCTGATGCCCGCTATGGCCGACCAGGCCCAGGACATGGTGCAGGATGCGAGAAGGGAAGACCTGTCTCAGACCCAGCCGGTGAGCCATAAGATTGATGTCAAATGACACTAGCGGGGAATCCACAGACGTCAGGTTTCACGGGAAACAATAAAGGCAGTGAGAAGTTAGAAGTGAGAAGTTAGAAATGGTGGCGGCGAGCACATCACATTGCTCTTATACCGCTATGTATAACGTAGCCAGATTCCGTTTTTACATAACTCGCCGAAAATATGAAATTCATAGAATCACGTTTCACGTGAAACTTTTTAGTAGGCAGTTAGCAGTTAGCGGTAGGCAGTTTCGTTTACTGCTAACTGCCTACTGCCAACTGCTAACAAATCAGAAAGAGTGAACTATGCAGAAAGATGTGAATGCGGAAACCGGTGATACCCATATCCATCTCACCGGGGAGGAAGTTAAAAAACTAAAAATGGGTGCCATCGCGGCGGGAGTGGTGTTTGTGCTGGCTCTCGGCACGTCGGTGTACAGTTTGGTTTCTATGAATACATTGAAGCAAGAAAATGAATTGTACCAGAACCAGCTCCACATGGCCCAGCAGAAGTTGGATGAAATGGATGATAAGACCAAGACCATTGAAAAATTGTCTGACCAGCTCCAGGATATGATCAAAGCCAATAACAATGGGGCGGCGCAGAATATTTCTCAAAGCGGTGTTGGCGGTCAGGGCGGTGCTTCCACGGTGCCAGATAAAGCGAGAAATGTATCTCCTGCAGAGCACCAGAAAGAAGAAACCACCAGCGAAAGCGCCACGCCAGGACAACTTTTGAGCCAAATGCGAAAACTGGATGCTCGCTTGGATAGCCAAATCAAAACGTTGATTACTCTCCGCGAACAGGTGATGAATCAGACCTATGGCATGCAAGTGCAAATGCTTCATACCTCCTCCACCACGCCCGACATGTGGCCGGTGCAGGGAGAAATTTCTAGTACCTATGGATTTAGAAATAGCCCCGGCGGCATCGGTTCCACCTATCACGAAGGCATAGACATTGCTTCCGACTATGGCGTTCCCGTAGAAGCCACCGCTTCTGGCACCGTCACCCAAGCCGGCTGGTTCGATGGCTACGGTTACTTGGTAGAAATCAAACACGACGGCGGCATCACCACCCGCTACGGTCACAACTCCGCTCTTCTGGTCAGCGTAGGCCAGCAAGTGGAACAAGGCACCGTGGTGGCTCTGGTGGGTAGCACAGGAAATAGCACAGGGCCCCATTGTCATTACGAAGTCCGTATCAACGGCGATGCGGTGGATCCGGTATATTTCTTGCCGGGAAACTTTTAAAATCAATGAGGAATTAGGAATGAGAAATTAGGAATGAAGGTGGCGGCGCGTCAAATAAAGAAGCGCCGCTTTTTTTATTGGTTAGCAGTAGGCAGTTAGCAGTTGGCGGTATTTTTGTGATTAAGCAAGAGACATGTTTCACGTGAAACTTTGTAAAAATTAGCAGTAGGCAGTAGGCGGTTCGCAGTAAAATACTGCCTACTGCAAATGGCCAACTGCCAACTTCTCCAATCTCCCTCTTGAACATTTCTTTTATTCCGCTTAATATAAATGATAGTATATTTTAGTAGGCAGTTAGCAGTTGGCAGTCAGCAGTATTTTTTCTGCCAACTGCTAGTTCATAAAGTTTCACGTGAAACAAAAAGTGTCAGCTAGCGGTAAGCCATGTTTTACTGCCAACTGCCTACTGCAAACTGCTAACTAGAAAAGAAGAGGATGATGCAAAACCATGTCAGGACAGACCATTACCGTAGAAGATATAGAAAAATTATTTTTAGCTGGCCGTTTTCAAGTGTGCTATGCGCTGCTGAAGCGGTTGATTAAAAATGGCGAATTTGAAAGAAAGGGCCGGGCCCAGTACTTGATGGGGCTGTTTTATTTCTACAGCATTCTCATCAAAGGGGACGACGACATTTTCATGGATTTTGTGGAAAAAGCGGGGCACGAGGGCGAACCGCTGGCGGCTTTTTACATGACCTCTTTGCACCAGGAAGAGGACCACGATTTGACGGAAGAGTACAAGAACATCGTGAAGGATTTGCACCCGCTGGTGAAGAAGGGTGATCCCTTTGCCATGCACCAACTGGGGAAAATCTATGAAAAAGGCTTGACCGGTCATCCCGATTTAGAAAAAGCCTTGACCTGGTACGAACGGGCGGCGGAGAAGGGCCTGGTTATGGCTATGGTGGATGCAGGAAATATGTATCTCAATGAAGCCTGTCCGAAACACGACCCGAAGAAGGCCTATCAGTGGTATCTCAAAGGCGCGGCCATGGGCTATCACGAAGCGGAAGCTCACTTGGGAGATTGTTTCTACTGCGGCATGGGCGTCGATGAAGATCCGCATCGGGCGGAAATTTGTTTTAAGAAAGCGGCGGATCAAGGAAATGAAGAAGCTTGTGATGCGTTGGGCACCATGTATATTTTGGGCGACGGCATCGAAGCGGACGAAAGCAAAGCCCTCGAATATTTCAAAGAAGGCGCTAACTTGGGCTCAGCCAGCTGTCAATTCAAACTGGGAGATTGCTATTTCTACGGTCGCGGCACGGAAGTGGACTTTGCGAAAGCCATGGAATGCTACCAGGACGCCTGGGACCGGGGCCACGTGCCCGCCGCCGCTGCGATTGGCATGATTTACCTCATGGGCGTGCTGGGACCGAAAGAAAGTGAACGCGGTTTCCAGTGGATTCAGAAAGGTGCCGATGCAGGCGATGTGAATGGATTGGCCTACTTAGGAAATTGTTACGCCGAGGGTGTGGGGACACCTAGAAATATTTCGCTAGCCAAGAAATATTTGACCGCCGCTGCGAAAGAAGGCCAAGTGGAGGCCACTTGCAAATTGGGGGAACTGGCCATGCAGGAAGAAGATTTCTACGAAGCAGCGAAACGGTTCAAAGAAGCCGCCGAAGAGGGATATACAAGAGCAGAAAATTTCCTGGGCATTTGCTACGCGAAAGGACTGGGCGTTTCCAGAAACCTCCGTACCGCGGAAGAATGGTTCCGCCGCAGCCAAGCCCAAGGGGATCCGGATGCAAAGATGCTGATGAAGCAGCATTTAACGGTTTAGTTGGTAGTAGGCAGTTAGCAGTAGGCAATGTTTTTACTGCTAACTGCCTACTGCTAACTGCTAACTAAACACGTTTCACGTGAAACATTTTTGGTGACTAGTGACTGGTGACTAGGAAAATCCCAGTCACTAGTCACCAGTCTACCAGTCACCAAAAAAAGAGAGGAGACTCAATATAATGACGCTCGACGAAGCAGAATCCTTATATAACGCAGGGAAAGTGGACGAAGCGAGACCGGTATTTCAAAAACTAGCAGAAGAGGGAAATCCAAAGGCTTTGTATTTCTTGGCCTTTCTATATTATTACGGGAAAGGTGTGCCGGAAAATAAATCCAAAGGATTGTATTTATGGAAAAAAGCAGCGGCTAAGAAACAGGCGGAAGCAGCCATGACGGTGGGATTCTTGTATTCCTTTAGTAAAAGCAAAAAAGAACAGCAAGAAGGATTCCAATATACCAAACAGGCGGCAGAGGCAGGACTGCCTACCGCCATGGGCAATTTGGCAAATTGCTATTACTATGGAAAAGGAACCAGAAAAGACAAACGTCTCGCCAAAGAATGGTATCAAAAAGCCTCGGACAAAGGCATGGATACTTCCACCATGCAGCTCGGCGTGATCTATCACGAAGAAGGAAAGGATGACGAAGCGTTTCAACTCTTCCTCAAAGCCGCAGAAAATGGTTACGGCGAAGCCATGGGCTGGGTGGCCGCTTGCTATAACAACGGCTACGGCGTAACCAAAAATCAACAGATCGCTCACACCTGGCTTAAACGAGCCGCAGCCGCAGGGAGTCGGGATGCGAAAGAAGCATTGCGAGTGGTGTTTGGGGAAAACTTATAAAAGCAATGAGGAATTAGGAATGAGAAATGAGGAATGAAGGTAGCGGCGCACAATTCATATAGCGCCGCGAGAATGATATATGTTAGGGATTGGGGATTAGGAGCTAGGGATTAGGTTCTGATTTGTTAGATTCATGTTTCACGTGAAACATTTTGGTTGGCGGTTAGCAGTAGGCAGTTGGCTGTACTCGTGATCGTCATTTTGAGCGATCGAATTTGTACGAGATGAAATAGAAGAATGGAAATGAGTATCTTGCTTTTGGAATAAAGAGGTATCATCTCTAGCCGTCATTTCGACCGGTCGTATTTGCACAAAGTGATAATACAGAAATAAATAAATTTGTGTCCCTGAGTGGAGAAATCCCTTTAGCACTAGCGGTAAGGGCTTGATGAAGAAAAACATAATGGAATAAAATAAAAGAGGACAGCAGACATATTTCTTGTCTACTGTCTTTTCAAATGGTACAATGTTTCACGTGAAACTTTGTATAGTAAGCAGTTAGCAGTGGGCAGTAGGCAGTAAAAAATGTCTACGGATAATCGCAAATGTCATGTTTCACGTGAAACCTAAAAAGCATTCCCTTTTGGGGAAGATGGTTCCGAAGGAACCGGATTAGTGATTGTTGCTGGTTGTTTGGCTTCAAGCAACTAACAACCAACAACTAACAACAGTGAATGCATAGGTATTTGCAGGATCGTTCGTATTTTTATACATTTGAATCCCAAAATTGCACTGCATATATTCAGTAAATATCGAGCGTATGAATTATTGACCAGAGAAAACTGCCAACTGCTAACTGCCTACTGCCAACATAGCCTAGAAAGAAAGAGACCCATGAAACCATTTAACTATCTATTACCTATATGTATAGCACTAGCCCTCCCGTCCATATCCTACGCCGAAGTACCCATCGGCCTGGAAGGATTATTTCCACCCAACACATCCCAAGAAGCAGTGAAACAAAATCAACTCATCCTGCTCACCTGGCCGGACAATCCAGAATCAGTCCGCTACGAAGTGGAAATTTTCCGCGGACTTCCTTCCAATTTGGATCGCAATACGCCGGTAGACGAGCCGCTGTATCACAACAAGAAAATTTACACCAACAAAGTCCTAGTGAACCTGGCGGATTTGTCTAGCGGAGAAGGCATTTTATACTGGCGGGTTCGTCCTATCGACGCTGATTGGGAAGGACTGGCCCCCTTCTCGGCGCCCATGGAAGTACGGAGTACCATGAAACCCATTTCTCGGAACGCCCCCTATCCCAATGTGTACCATCCCGGCAATGGGTCCACCTTGCTCTATCCGGTCTATTCCTATGCCGGAAATCCGGGCGCTGTGAAATACGAAGTGGAAGTGACCAAAGAATATCCGGAAAATCTGGATGACTACCATCCTTCCAAGCATCGCGTGTGGAGCCAGCAGACCACCTTGTCCAACGTGTACGACAGCCAGCCAAGAATTGGCACCTACTACTGGCGCGTGCGGGGACTCGATGGAAATAACAACCCCGTCGGCATTTGGAGCCTGCCCGAAAAAGTACGATCCAATCCCAGCGAACACTTTGAAGTGGGCATCTTCGGCGACAGCATCACCCAAGGCGGCGGTCACCTCTACCACAGCCCCGCCGACATGGCGTACAGCTATATTTCCTACCTGGACTTTCCGGCGGTGAATATGGGCCGCAGCGGCGACACCACGGAAATGATGGAAGACCGCTTCGACCGCGACGTGCTACCGTTTCACGTGAAACAATTACTCATCATGGGCGGCATCAACGACCTCCGCATGGGCACGGACCCGCAGAAAGTCATTCACCACCTGGAAAATATCCGCAAAAAATGTATTTCTCATGGCATCACCCCCATTCTTATGACCATCGTCCCCATCAATCCAGACAACATTCAGAAATACTACGGCGAAACCACCTATGAAAACTGGCGAGAATCGGTAGACATCGTAAACGCCTACATCCGAAGCCTCCCCCACATAGACACTGCCGCCCCCTTCGCCGATTTTCCCGTCATGCCCTCCGAACTAGCCATGGACGGCATCCACGGCGACTGGAACGCCAAGCAAATGATTGCGGGAGAAATTAATCGATCCATGAGGAAAGCGGGGAAATAAATCAAAGATAGCGGGAAATTGGTTGTAGAAAAAGGTTATTATTCTGCTGATTTCTTGTGAGAAGCAAAGTGAAAATACCGCCTGGTACAAGGTTATAAGGGGTATAAAAGGTTATGTGACTAGCGAAAAATTCATAACCCTTCATAACCCTTTTATAACCTTGCACCAGGCGGTATTTTTGATTTGTAAGCTGTAAGTTGTCTGTAGAATCATAACCTTTTAGTCACGTTTCACATGAAACATTTTTATTTCTACTGAAATTTTGAAGTGATGCAGAGTTGCTTTTTCTCATCTCTGTGATATGATATAGACAGGTAAAATGTGTTTAGTGGTCATAATCCACTAAAGAACGAACCCCACATGAGATGTGCGAGATCTCGTGTGGGGTTCTTCTTGTTCAAAGCACAAGCGAGCTTATAGGCTTGTCACGCACTGCGTGTCTCATCGGTCAAGCCATTTGCAGATGTAATGGGCTACCATACTTGCTGCGACCGAGAGTAAAAATGTGTTTAATATAGTCATAATCCACCTCCCTCTGTCACGATTTCCGTGAGGGGATTGCAGTGTGACAACTGTATTATAGCATGAGAGAAGAGAGGGGGGAAAAGGTTATGATTTTTCTAATTTCTTGTGCGAAGCGAAGTGAAAATACCGCCTGTTGCAAGGTTAAAAAGGTTATGGGACTACGCTATTTCCATAACCCTTTATAACCCTTATAACCTTGTACCAGGCGGCATTTTTGATTTGTAAGATGTAAGAAATCTGTAGAATAATAACCTTTTAAAAATGTTTCACGTGAAATAAACAAGTAGGCAGTTAGCTGTCGGCAGTAGGCAGTAAAGACTGCGAACCGCCAACTGCCTACTGCTGACTAATCTGTGAAAATATCTGTGACTAACCTGTGAAATATTGTGAAATGCTTGTGAATGGAATCGGGAAGAAATTCGATGGTATCGAGTGAATAACTCTGTGATTTGTGTGAAAAAGTTATTCACAAACAAGTAGGCAGTTAGCAGTAGGCGGTAGGCAGTAAACACGGCGAACCGCTAACTGCCTACTGCCAACTACCCACTCATTATGATATACTACAAATGCCACGGCCTTCATCACGCCAATTCGGCAAGAAGGGAGGCGATTCTTATGACATTTCGCAATTTTCTACTTGAGCTGTGTATCAGCATTCTTGGCAGTTTGTTAGCCAGTCTGATTATACAGGTGCTAGTGCAGTATTCGTAGAGCTGCAACGTGGCAACTAGCCAGATGCGTCTCATCAGCGCATAACAAAAGACCTTGGATCATCACTCCCAAGGTCTTTTGCATTGGTGATTTTTGTGCCACCGTGAATTATATATAATTTTATTGATTTCATTAGAGAAGTCAAGTACCGACTAACCAAATGTATTTCATTAGTAAAATGTAAAAGACCTTAGGTCATCACTCCTAAGGTCTTTTACATTGGCAATTCTTATGCCATTTCGCTTTCTATTTGTATTTTATCATTTCTTTTGTGAAAGTCAATATGAATCTTTCGTGTGAATCATAACCTTTTATAACCCTTTTAACCTTGAAATAAACGATCTTTTTGATTTGTTTCACCTAAGAAAATGGTAGAATAATAACCTATCTCACCATGTTTCACGTGAAACATGACAATAGCGGATACAGCATCCTAATCCCTAGCTACTAGTCCCCAAACTCAATTTGACAATTTCCTCCCCAGGATGTATAAATAATTTGAAAATAATTTTCAATAAGAGCGTGCTGTGAAGATAAGGATTTGAGTCAATTGATATGATTGGGAATGAGATTACAGGTTGCTCAAGGTTCTAAAGGTACAAAAGGTTTTGGTGTCTTGTATTGCTGAAATTTGAAATATCTATTATGTATTATGATTGGTTTATGGTTTATATACCGAGCTCATAATGTGACAAATTTGCCACGAAAAAAGCCCCATTGGTTTAAGGGTTAGCAGCCTCTGAAACCTTAAACCCTAAACTCTAAACCAAGATCATCTAAATTGATGATTTGATCAAATATCACCAATACGGTACTAGCGGAATTATCGTATGTGAGAAACCCTGAGAATCCTGAGAACCTTGAGAAACCTGAGCAACCTGTAACCTCTATCCCCATCATACCTACTCATTCCTATCCGTATTGTCACAGCACTCCAAAGGAGGACATATGTCAGAACTATTTTGGGGACTTTTCATCCCCTTTCTTGGTACATCCCTCGGGGCGGCCTGCGTCTTTTTCATGCGGGGCGAAATGAACCGCACCGTCCAGCGAGGGCTCACCGGCTTTGCTTCCGGCGTCATGGTGGCCGCTTCCATTTGGAGCCTTTTGATTCCTGCACTCAACGAATCAGAAGATTTAGGGAAATGGGCCTTTCTGCCTAGCGTCATTGGTTTTGGCATCGGCATGGCCTTTTTACTTCTCTTGGATCACCTCATCCCGCATTTGCATATGAATGCAGAAAAAGCAGAAGGTCCCCATAGCCACTTGCAACGAACCACCATGCTCGTCCTGGCGGTGACACTTCACAACATTCCAGAAGGTATGGCAGTGGGCGTGGTCTACGCTGGCTTTGCCTCCGGTCACGCCGGCATCACCGCGGCCGCTGCCATGGCCCTCTCCATTGGGATCGCCATTCAAAACTTCCCAGAAGGCGCCATTATTTCCATGCCCCTCAAATCAGCCGGCATGGGCAGCTGGAAATCATTCATCGGCGGCGTCCTTTCCGGTGTAGTGGAACCCATCGGCGGCACCCTCACCATCCTGCTCACCGCCATGGTGGTTCCCCTCATGCCCTACCTGCTCTCCTTTGCGGCCGGCGCTATGCTCTACGTGGTGGTGGAAGAGCTCATTCCAGAAATGTCGGCCGGCGAACACTCCGACGTAGGCGTTATCTGCTTTGCTATTGGCTTCATGCTCATGATGGCACTGGACGTGGCGCTAGGGTAAAGGCAATGAGGAATTAGAAATTAGAAATTAGAAATGAGGAATGGTGGTAGCCTGGCACAATTCATAAAGCCAGGCTATTTTTTTAGTAGGCAGTCAGCAGTTAGCAGTAGGCCGTAAAATACGGCAAACCGCTAACTGCCAACTGCAAACTAAAAAAGTTTCACGTGAAACATGTCTCTTGCGGTATCCATCAAATTTCACTGCGAACTGCCTACTGCCAACTGCTAACTTGTCCAAAACATGACCCCCATTCGATTCTAAAGATTGTATAAATTTCCAAATTTCCTATTGCAAAATGCAAGCGAGGGTTTTATAATTCAATCATCAAATTCATATTGGTGGATGAAACATGCGGGAGAAAGCCTCCGTCAAGGCTTACCGAAGGAGTAACACTCTCAGGTATCTCACAAAGATAGTACCGTATGTGGACACACTCTGGAGAGTCTCATAAAAGAGCGCCGAAGGTGTAAGGATTCACTTGGATCCCAATCTCTCAGGCAAAAGGACAGAGCGAGCGTCACAACTTTTTGTGATGGTTTAAGGTAGACAATGCCGGCTTCCAGAGTTTTTTAATTTGGAATGCCGGCTTTTTATTTATCTTACTTTCATTGGAGGGAGACGTAAAAATGGATTTGTTAAACTTAGATGTGTTGAACGCGGTCGATAGCTTTATCTGGGGCCCGCCGCTGCTGGTTCTTCTGGTAGGAACTGGGATTCTTCTCACCTTGCGGTTGAAACTGCTGCAGGTATTTCATCTGCCTATGGCACTGGGCCTGATTTTCAAAGCGAAAAATGCGGGTCACGGGGATATTGATTCTTTCAAAGCTCTTTGTACCGCCCTTTCGGCTACAGTAGGTACAGGAAATATCGTTGGTGTGGCTACGGCCATTGCTGCTGGCGGCCCAGGTGCCATCTTCTGGATGTGGATGGCTGCTTTCTTCGGTATGGCTACCAAGTATGCCGAAGGTCTCTTGGCAGTGAAATATCGTGAAGTGGATGCCAAAGGCGAAATCGCCGGCGGCCCGATGTTCTACATCAAAAACGGTATGGGTCCGAAATACAAGTGGCTCGGCACCCTCTTCGCTGTATTTGGCGTGCTGGTTGCCTACTTCGGTATCGGTACCTTTGCTCAGGTCAATTCCATCGTCGATATTACAAAAATGACCATTGGCCTCGATCCCATGTGGACCGCACTTATTCTGACCGCTCTGGTGGCTGCCATTACCCTTGGCGGGCTGCAGTCCATCGCAAAAGCCGCTTCCAAAATCGTTCCGGCTATGGCGGTGATTTACTTTATTTCTACCATCGGCGTGCTCTGCTACTTTGCGGATCAGGTACCGGCGGCTGTTGAAATGATTATTTCCAATGCTTTCACAGGAACTGCCGCTGCCGGTGGTTTCCTGGGTTCCACCATCATGTTGGCTATGAGAAATGGTATTGCCCGCGGCGTATTCTCCAACGAATCTGGCTTGGGCTCCGCTCCTATCGTAGCGGCTGCTGCGAAAACCAAATGGCCTGCAGAACAGGGTTTGATTTCCATGACCGGTACCTTCATCGATACCATCATTATCTGCACCCTGACCGGTCTCACCATCGTCGTATCCGGTGAATGGATGAACGGTCTCAACGGCGCTGCCCTCACCAATGCGGCTTTCAAAGACGCTTTCCCGCTTTTCGGCGGCTACATGCTCATGATTGGTCTGGTCCTCTTCGCTTTCACCACCATTCTCGGATGGAACTACTACGGTGAACGCTGCATGATTTACCTCTGTGGCACCAAAGGCGTACTGCCTTATCGTGTGATTTTCATCGCCCTTGTTGCAAGTGGTGCTTTCTTGAAACTTGAAGCCATCTGGGTTCTGGCTGATATTGTCAATGGACTCATGGCTATTCCAAACCTGATTGCCCTGCTGGCCCTCTCCGGCGTCGTCGTGAGAGAAACGGCTAAATATTTCGACCACCTGGAAACAGGCAAAGACTATGAAGAATATGAGGACGTCGATCCCAGCAAGGAAAAATTGTCCAAAGCTCCTGCGAGCGTAGAAGACTAGCATCAGGTCATACATGGCATATTACATTCACCGGAAGGTTTTCCCATTTTCCTTCCCTTCGGATGTAATATAACACCCCATCCGGCTCAGGGCTCTCTATCAAATAAGCCCTCCTAAACTGATTTGGTAGAGCATGCCGGGTCCCGGGGGAGATTCCCAGAAAGTCCTCCCCGGGACAGAGGCCCTATTTTTAAAATGAGGAAATAGTAGACGGTGCGTCGTTGTGATGCACCGTTTTTTTATGTGAAGTAGGCGGTTAGCAGTTAGCAGTAGGCAGTTGGCAGACATGTTTCACGTGAAACATTTTGGGTGACTGGTGACTAGAAAAGGGATTTGGGATTAGTAGCTAGGGATTAGGGATTTTGGATTGGTGATGCTGGCGGTGGAGGTATTAGCGGAAGCCCCCTTTCCCTGAAAAGGGGGGCAGGGGGGATAGCTCGCACTAGCGATATGATATACATTGTGAGAAAAAACGGTATAGGCGTCCAGATTAGCGGACTATTGCTAACTGTCTGCTGAAATGTTTCACGTGAAACATGGAGAAAAAGGTTATTACTCTGCCTTGCACGATTTGATTAACAAATTGGGTGATACCTCTTGTCAAAAGGTTATAAAGGGTTATAGAGGGTTATGTGCTAACAAAAGAATCATAACCCTGTATAACCCTTTGACTGGTGGTGTCTTACGTCTGTTAGCATTTGTGGGCATGGCAGAGTAATAACCTTTTTCTCTAGCGTGATTCTTTGTTTGTTAGTTCTTGCGGACCTTAGCAGAATAATAACCTTAGTACCTTTTGAACCCTGTCACCAAACTGCCAACTGCCTACTGCTAACTGCCTACTAAAACGAAACATTTCTCTTTTCAAACCCATCAATAACCGATACAATAGAACCAAAGGAGGAAGCATTATGAAAGAAACCGGAATTTCCGCGCGAGTGATACAGGAAATACAAGGCATCGCCAAGCAATACGGCGTAGAAAAAGTGATTCTCTTTGGTTCTCGTGCCAGAGGCGACTATAGAAAAACCAGCGACATTGACTTAGCTGCCTCCGGCGGTGATATTCCGCTATTTGCCTTGGATGTGGATGACAAAACCTGGACACTCTTGAAATTTGACGTAGTGAACCTGGATCGGCCTATCAAAAAAGAATTAAAAGAAAGCATAGAAAGAGAAGGAGTCATTCTCTATGAAAAAATATGAAAACTTTTGCAAAGCACTGGACAATCTCAAAAGCATGCATCGCTATGAACCGCCCTACGAAGATCCGGTGATTATAGCAGGACTTTGCTCTCTGTATGTCATTTGTTTTGAACAATCCTGGCGAGCCATGAAAGAATACTTGTGGGAAGAAGGCTGGAACGAAGCCGCCAGCGGCTCGCCAAGGCAAATTTTAAAGACCGCTTATCAAGCAGGGCTCATTCAAGATGAAAAAGCCTGGCTGCGTGCGTTAGAAGCCAGAAACCTACAGGCCCATACCTATAATGAACAGGCCGCTATACAACTGATTACAGACACGAAGGAAATATATCTCGTGCTTTTTGATACGCTGCAAAAGGAATTGGAGCGGAGAATGAAGTAGGCAGTTGGCAGTTAGCAGTAGGCCGTAATGTTTCACGTGAAACATGAGTAGAAAGGTTATTATTCTGCCTTGTCCGCTAGACGAACAAATAAATGATACCGCTTATCAATGGGTTATAGAGGGTTATATAGGGTTATGTGCTAACGAAAGAATCATAACCTGTATAACCCTTTATAACCTTTTCACTGGCGGTGTTTTACGTCTGTTAGCATTTGCGAGCAAGGCAGAATAATAACCTTTTATCCCGCGTTTCACGTGAAACATGACAATAGCGGAAAATGATCAAGCGGAAGCCCCCTTTCCCTGAAAGGGGGGGCAGGGGGGATAGCTCGCACTAGCGAAATGATATACTTTGTGAGAAAAACGGTATAGGCGTCCAGATTAGCGGACATGGATTTGCGTTAGTAGGAATGATTTCGCTTGTAGTTACAGGTTGCTCAGGTTTCCCGCATGTGCCTAATGACGCTGATGCTATTAGCTCATTCGAGAACCCTTAGCACCTTTAGAACCCTGTAACCAAACTGCCAACTGCTGACTGCGAACTGCCTACTAACAACGTTTCACGTGAAACATAAAATCCAGCGGTAGCTCATCAACCGTTTACTGCCAACTGCGAACTGCCTACTGCCAACTTCCTAGAGAAAAAGAGTACATTCAAGTCAATGAAATGTACTCTTTTTCAATATAACCATAGAAAATAGAGCAAGACGTTATGAATGAGTCAATTCTTAAATCAATCTATCAGAAATAGAAATACAAAAGAATACAAAATCAATATATAATTTCTATTGAAAGTTATTCAAAATAAAGTATATACACAAATTATATCAATAAGAATACAATCGCCAGTGATATAATTTATTTCGTAAATAATACAATAAGTAGCAACAAAATAGATAAATAAGTTTACAATATAAAAATAGCTACAAATTGGGGTATTGCAATTCAAAAATTGTAGTGTATAATCTAGCTAAATCACTTGAGAACTTCCAATCACATAAAACGAAATTTCCAAGCGATAACAATGTATGTGCCGCATACTACATAAGGTGGATGAAGTACACTGAAAAACGAAAGCCATCCGGTTTTCTGCCGAAGGAGTAACACTATCAGGCGTTCATGTTAGAACACGAAACTGTGTACGGACACAACTCTGGAGAGGCTCGCTGAAAAGATGCGGGCGCCGAAGGTGTTAAAGAGTTTCACCCGTAGAAACTCTGAATCTCTCAGGCAAAAGGACAGGGCTGGCACTTGGGTAACTCCCTCGTTTTCGTGTATTTCTAATACAGGAATCGAATCGCCAGCTTCAGTCTCTTCACTAGACTGAGTGCGGCGATTTTTTGTTTAGCAATAGTAGTTGCTCATTTATTTATTTCCGACTGGTAGGAAATAAAATTGTTGTTAGTTGTTGGTTGCTAGTTGTTGGGATCCAAACAACTAACAACCAACAACTGACAACAATCACGAATCCAGATTCTTACCTGTTGAAAATCAAATGAATGAGTAACCACTACATAACAACAATGTATTTACGGGAACAAGGGGGATTTTATTATGGACATGGTAACAATCAATCAACTTGTAGGTGAGCTTGACAGCTTCGTTTGGGGGCCTGTCATGCTCTGTCTTCTGGTCGGCACTGGGGTTTACATGACGTTGAAGCTTCGCTTCCTCACATGGAGAAACCTGCCTTACGCACTGAAAAGTGTATTTTCTAAGAGATCCCGCACCACCAAAGTGGGGAGCGGCGACGTATCTCCATTCTCCGCTCTGATGACTGCACTGGCTGCAACCATTGGTACTGGTAACATCGTTGGCGTAGCGACTGCTATGTTTGCTGGCGGTCCTGGCGCTCTGGTTTGGATGTGGATTTCCGCTTGCTTCGGTCTCACCACGAAATTCTCCGAATGTCTCTTGGGCTTCAAATTCCGTGAAGTCAATGCCAAGGGCGAAATGAAGGGCGGCCCGATGTTCGCTATGAAGAACGGCTTCAAGAATAAGAAAGCTGGTCTCATCTGCGGCACTGCCTTCGCTCTCTTCGCTGTTCTTGCTTCTTTCGGTATCGGCAACATGACCCAGGCAAACTCCATTTCCACTGCCATCAATACCACCTTTGGTATTTCCAGTGAAATCGTTGGTGTGGCTCTCACCGTTATGACCCTGGCTGTTATCGTCGGCGGCATCACTTCTATTTCCAGAGTATCTTCCGTCGTCGTTCCTGGCATGGCTGTGTTCTACATCCTGGCTGGCCTGGCTTGCATCGCTCTCAACATTGAAAATGTTCCACATGGTTTGTATCTGATTATCATGATGGCCTTCGATCCATCCGCTGTAGAAGGCGGCGTGGTTGGCACCATCACCGTTTCCGTTATGAATGCTATGCGTTACGGCGTGGCTCGTGGTTGCTTCTCCAACGAAGCTGGCCTCGGTTCCGCTGCTATCTCCGCAGCTGCTTCCACCACTGACCATCCCGCAAGACAGGGTTATGTTTCCATGACCGGTACTTTCATCGATACCATCATCGTTTGCTCCATCACTGGTCTCACCATTGCATCCTCTGGTGTACTCGGTATGGTTGGTGCAGACGGTAAGCCGCTCACCGGCGTAGCTCTCACTATGGCAGCTTTCTCTTCCAACATTGGCGTTATTGGTTCCTATATCGTTTCCATCGGCATCATCCTCTTCGCTTACTCCACCATCCTCGGTTGGGAATACAACGGTGAAAAAGCGTGGGAATACCTCTTCGGCACTCATAAATACAACATCGTTTACAGAGTGGTCTTCTCCCTAGTGGTCTATGTAGGTGCTACCCAGACATTGGATCTGGTATGGAACCTCTCCGATATTGCCAACGCTCTCATGGCGATTCCAAACTTGATTTCCATCTTGGTACTGGCTCCAGTCATCAAAGAAGAAGTCCTCTCCTTCCAGGCTGTGATTGAAAAAGAAAAAGCCGCTGCAAAAGCAGAAGCTTTGGAAGAAGCAAAAGAATCTGTGAAGATTTAAAGCAGGTGACTGGTAGACTGGTGACTAGTGACTGGAAACAGGTGATGATTTCTGCTGATGCTATCGTTCATAGGCACATTCGAGAAACCTGAGCAACCTGTAAATGCTAGCGTTGCTATTCCTACTCACTCAAATCTTTAGCTTAAAAAAGTAGAAATAAGATTCCTCTTGTACGAAATATAAAAACATGGCTCTATCCATACCGATAGGGCCATATTTTTTATGAAAAACTAAAAATATAACACAAATCGCTGTATCATATAAAATATAATAAACGAATTATATTTTATATGATTTATTTTATATCCAATTTCAGTATACATAAAAATGCATAAATAATTTCATAAAACTATTGGTTATTCACTATGCATATCTCTATAATGGAACTATCAAAAGAGAGATAGAAAGAGTGATTGCTCGTTCATTCAACCTTCAATTGTCGTTGGTTGTTAGGTGTTGGGATTCAAACAACCAACAACCAACAACTAACAACGGTGAGTGTAAAGGAATTTGCACAATAGCCCAAATTTCCATTGAATGATCGAGCATTCACGAAATAGGAAAATGGGAGTGTGAATGAAATGAATCTATCTGTACAAATTTTTCTCTCCTTGGTACTGTCCGTTGTAGTCGGACTATTCCTGGGAGAAGGCGCTGCGGCACCGGTCAAAATGTGGATCGCACCGATTGGCACCATGTTTATCAACCTCATCAAAATGATGATTGTGCCAGTGGTCTTCTGTTCTCTGATTGTCGGCATGACCTCCATGGGGGACATGAAGAAATTGGGACGTATCGGGATTAAAACCCTGGCTATTTACCTGGTCACTACCGCCATTGCTATTGTCATTGGGTTTGCGGTCGCTCTGGCTATCGAACCGGGTATCGGAATGGCCCTGCCCACCGCAGAAGCACCGAAAGTGAAAGAAGCACCGAGCATCATGCAAGTCTTTGTATCGATGATTCCATCGAACCCGATTGCTTCCATGGCAAAAGCAGATATTCTGCCAATCATTATCTTCGCTCTCTTTATGGGAGCCGGCATTATTTCTGTGGGCGGAAAGAAATCGGAAATCTTGATTTCCTTCTTTGACGCCATGGCAGAAGTTTGCTACAAAGTCATTGCTATGATTATGAGAACCGCACCGATTGGTGTGTTCTGCCTGCTGCTTCCCGTAGTCGTCATGAATGGTCCGAAAGTATTGCTGCCGCTCTTGTCTGTTATTGCTTGTATGGCCATTGGCTGTGTGATTCATGCGGTTTGCGTATACTCCGCTTTGTCTGGCGTATCAGCTCATATGAGCCCCATCACCTTCTTCCGCGGGATGTCCGAAGCCATGGCGATCGCCTTCACCACTTGCAGCTCCGCTGGTAGCCTTCCTGTCAATATGAAAAACGTACAGGAAAAATTGGGCGTCAAGAGAGAAATTGCTTCTTTCGTATTGCCCTTGGGCGCTACCATCAATATGGATGGCACCGCTCTCTACATGGGAGTCTGCTCCATCTTTATTGCCAACGTATTTGGCATTCCTCTTTCCTTCGACCAGATGATGCTGATCGTCCTCACTGGTACACTAGCATCCATCGGCACCGCTGGCGTTCCAGGTGCTGGTCTCATCATGCTGGCTATGGTCCTCCAGTCCGTCGGACTTCCGATGGAAGGCTTGGCTCTGGTGGCTGGTATCGACCGTGTACTGGATATGTTCCGTACCTGCCTCAACATCACTGGCGACGCTGCCGTTGCCATTTCCGTCAATGCTACAGAAAAGGATACGGAAGAATTGGTATAAGCTTTCTATATATAATGTATAGAATATAGAGACTTAGTTTGGTGACTAGTGACTGGTGACTTGTGACTGGGAAATGCGATCCCAGTCACAAGTCACCAGTCTACCAGTCACCAATTTTTTATTGAACGCCCCTTTCCATTCATGCTATAATAAACAGTATTGAATTTCATAGAATCCATTAGAAAAGGACCATTTCTATGATATAATAAAAACAAATTGTGCAGATTCCTACGCATTTACTGTTGTTAGTTGTTGGTTGTCGGTTGTCGGTTGTTTGGTCCCAACAACAAACAACTAACAACCAACAACCAGCAACAATCATTGCTATTGAAAAACGAATTAACGAGTAGTCACTACATAAAGGAGGGGAAACGGTATTGGAGAAACATGTCATGATCAATGTCACCTCAGTGCAGCGAGATGAACAAGGCAAAGATGAAAAAATCACACTGGAAACGCCGGGCATATACGGAGAAAAAGAAAATATGAAGTATGTGACCTACGAAGAAACCGAACTGGCTGGCATGGAAGGAACCACCACCACCCTTCAAATGTATGATGACCATGTCAATTTGCTGCGAGAGGGCAATTTCCTACAAAACCAGGAATATCGCGTAGGAAAAAGAGCCCAGTCTTTGTACCAGACACCAGTAGGGGCGATGGAAATTTCCATTGTTACCAGGGAAATAGAAAATACCATTCATGATGGAAAGGGACGCATGCGACTTTCCTATGATGTGGAATTAAAAGGATTATTCAGTCATTTAAATGAAATTATTGTAGAAATTCGGGAGGATCCAGAACATCCATGGAAGTCAGAGAAGAGCTGAAAGAAATTATTGAAAAAGCCAAAGATGCTGCCGTAGCGGCAGGCGAATTGCCAGAAGGGGAGTATGCCCCTGTGCAGCGTCTGGAAATTCCTAAATCTAAGGAATTTGGCGATTATTCCACCAATGCAGCCATGCAGTGGGCCAGAACCGCACACAAAGCACCCCGTATGATTGCGGAAGCTGTAGTGAAACACCTGGACACGCCCTTGGTTTCTAAGACAGAAATCGCAGGCGCCGGATTTATCAATTTCTATCTCACCAAAGATACGGTTTATACCGAATTGAAAAATATCCTGAAAGCAGGTCCCTCTTACGGTGATTTACCAAAAGATAAGAAAGATCGCATTTTAGTGGAATACGTTTCTGCTAATCCGACCGGTCTTCTTCATATCGGTCATGCTCGGGGCGCGGCTTACGGTTCTGCTATGGTAAACCTGCTCCGTGCGGCCGGTTACGACGTGCTGTCCGAATACTACGTCAATGATGCAGGTAGCCAGATTGATCATTTGGCCGAATCCATCAATGCGCGCTATTTGCAGCTCAATGGTATTGAAGCGGAAGTACCGGAAGATGGGTATCACGGACAGGATATTATTGACACGGCCAAACATATCCTGGAAAAAGACGGCAAGAAATACTTGGATATGGATGAAAAAGAACGCATTGCCATTTTCAAAGAAATCGGTCTTCAAGAAAAACTGGCAGATCTCAAGAAGGATCTCCATGAATTTCATGTGGATTTCGACAACTGGTTCTCGGAACGTTCCCTCTATCCTGAACAGGTGAATGCGGCTCTGAAAGTCTTGAAAGACGAAGATAATATGTACGAAAAAGACGGCGCTCTCTGGCTTCGTACCACCAAGAACGGGGACGACAAAGACCGCGTGGTCATTCGTACCAACGGCATTCCCACCTATTTCTGCTCCGACATTGCTTATGTAGGAAATAAAATTCGCCGTGGATATAATAAGCTCATCGATATTTGGGGCGCTGACCACCACGGTTATATTATCCGTCTGAAAACAGCCATGAAATTCTTGGGCTATAATCCAGATGATTTTGAAATCATGCTGCTCCAGATGGTCACCTTACTGCGCGATGGACAGCCAGTGAAAATGTCCAAACGTACTGGTCAGGCTGTCAGTCTCCGTGAATTGATGGAAGAAGTAGGCACCGATGCAGCTCGTTATTTCTTCTGTGCTAGAACCCTGGACTCCCAGATGGACTTCGACATCAACTTGGCGAAGAAACAGTCCAGTGATAACCCGGTTTACTACATCCAGTATGCCAATGCCCGCATTCATAGCCTGTTCAACCAGGCCAAAGAAGCAGGCGTGACTTGGGATGCCCAGTTTGCAAATACCGATTTCACCAAACTGACCCAGGAATGCGAACTGGATTTGATTAAGAAAATGGAAAACTACCATCAGCTCATTGCGGGCGCAGCCAACGAAAGAGCTCCTCAGCGTATTGCGAAATATGCCTATGAACTGGCCGCCCTCTTCCATCATTTCTATAGAGAATGCCGCATCCTTGGCGTAGATGCAGAAACCACTCAGGCTAGACTGGGCCTCATCACAGCCGTCCAGTACGTCCTGGTTCACGCCCTCACCATCCTCGGCATTTCCGCACCAGAAAGAATGTAGTTCCTGGTAGCTGGTGACTCGTGACTGGTGACTAGGTTTCTCGATAGTAACCGCTAGTGTCACAGCAGTTAGTTTCTAGTTGTGTGGTACTTACGATTATTTTCCCAGTTACTAGTCACCAGTCTACCAGTCACCTAAATAGAAATTGTTTCCCGTGAAACATGACTTTTATTTCATCCATTATTGCCAACTGCAACCACATATTTCATTAAGGAGGTCCCATGACTAAATACATCTTCGTAACTGGCGGCGTCGTTTCTTCTCTGGGCAAAGGCATCACCGCCGCTTCCCTGGGAAGACTTCTGAAAAACAGAGGCTACAAAGTTACCATTCAGAAATTTGATCCTTACATTAATATCGACCCGGGCACCATGAGCCCTTACCAGCACGGCGAAGTGTTCGTCACCGATGATGGGGCTGAAACCGACTTGGACTTGGGGCACTACGAAAGATTCATTGACGAAAACCTGTCCAAAGCATCCAATGTGACCACAGGCAAAGTGTACCAATCTGTCATCAATAAAGAAAGAAAAGGGGAATACCTGGGCTCCACCATTCAGGTTATTCCGCACATCACCAATGAAATCAAAGACCGCGTGCTTCGTGTAGGTAGAAATGATAACGCTGATATTGTGATTACCGAAATCGGCGGTACCGTAGGGGACATCGAATCCCTGCCATTCCTGGAAGCCATCCGTCAGGTCAAAAAAGATGTACCGAATCGTAACGATGTGATTTACATTCACGTCACCCTGGTGCCCTACATCGAAGCAGCTGACGAACTGAAAACCAAACCGACCCAGCACTCCGTCAAAGAACTGCGCTCCATTGGTATTCAGCCAGATGTGATTGTTTGCCGCACCGTCAAAGCCCTCTCTCAGGATATGAAGAGAAAAATTGGCATGTTCTGCGACGTAGAGTCAGAAGCAGTTATCAACAACTTGACTGCCAAGAGCATTTACGAAGTACCGCTCCTTTTGCAAGAAGAAGGACTGGACCATATCGTTCTGAAGAAATTGGGCATGGAAGATACGCCTTGCGACATGGAAGACTGGAAAGCCATGGTGGACCGTATCGTTTCGGCAGACAAAGAAGTCAATATCGCCCTGGTTGGGAAATACGTGCAGCTTCATGATGCCTATCTCTCCGTCGTAGAATCTCTCTCCCATGCGGGCTATGCCTTTGGAAATAAAGTGAAGATTCACTGGATCAACTCTGAAAAACTGGAAGAAGAAAAACCGGACCTTCGCGAAGTGTTCAAGGGGATCGACGGCATTGTGGTACCTGGTGGTTTCGGCTATCGCGGTGTAGAAGGAAAAATTGATACCATCAAATACGCAAGAATCAACAAGATTCCATTCCTGGGCCTTTGCCTGGGCATGCAGTGTGCAGTCATCGAATTTGCTAGAGACGTATGCGGCATGAAAGATGCCAATTCCTCCGAATTTATTGAAGACACCCCCTATCCAGTCATCGACCTCATGCCAGATCAGGAAGATGTGACTGAAAAAGGTGGTACTATGCGTTTGGGTATCTATCCTTGCAAATTGAAAGAAGGCAGCAAAGCCAGAGAACTCTATGGCGGACAGGAAATTGTATATGAACGCCATCGTCATAGATACGAAGTATCCAATGCCCTCCGTCCAGAATTGGAAAAAGCAGGCCTCATCGTCTGCGGCACCAGCCCAGATGGTAGATTGGTGGAAACGGTGGAACTCAAAGACCATCCATATTTTGAAGCCACCCAGGCCCACCCAGAATTCAAGAGCCGCCCCAATCGCCCCCATCCGCTCTTCAAAGGTCTCATAGAAGCTGCTATTGCGCATAGAGATGGGAAATAGGGAGTTTCTGTATCGTTAGCGACATTTGGTATTTAAATGGATTGGTAGAAAAGGTTATTATTGTGCCAAGAGCTGTTATCTAACAGAAGATAATGACGTTGGTGAAAAGGTTATAAAGGGTTATTTCAAGGGTATGAAAATACTTTTGAAATAACCCTTTTGTGTTTCACGTGAAACGTTATAGTAGGCAGTTCGCGGTTAGCAGTAGGCAGTATCCTGCTGACCGCTAACTGCTTATTGCTAACGAAAAAGTTTCACGTGAAACATGAAGCTGGTGGAATAACTCCCTGCGCGTGGCCCTTTACTATGAAAATGTATCTGGTAGCTAGTGACTGGTGACTCGTGACTAGGAAAACGCATGTCCAGTCACGAGTCACTAGTCTACTAGTCACCTACGTTAACCGTTTTCATACATAGTGATGCACCAGCGGTAACTTCACCAGCTGTACGAAAAGAGAACATGATGTCCTAATCCCTAATCCCTAGCTACTTATATCACTGCCAACTGCAAACTGCCTACTGCCAACTTTTACAAAAAACATA
>CAVBRV010000011.1:0-5612 GCA_963597965.1 Paludibacteraceae bacterium
TTTGGATAAAAATTCATATCATTTCAAATTCTTTGATTAAATCAGCGTTTCCCTAGTCACCAGTCACTAGTCACGAGTCACCAGAATTAACAGGAGGCTTTGCCTGGTATGTTAAAAAATAAAATGAAACGCTTAGCGCTGGCCATCGGATTGGCTTTGTCTTGCGTGGTTCCGTCCATGGCAGCCACGGAGTTTATGCCTGTTTCTGAAGTCAAAGAAGGCATGCATGGGTATGCGAAGACCGTGGTGCAAGGGACGAAGATTGATACCTTTAATGTAGATGTGCTGGGGGTCATGAAAAATAAAGGCGCCACTGGCGGTGATTTGGTGCTGGTGAAAGTATCGGGGCCAGTCATTGATAAGACCTTAGGTATTGCCCAGGGGATGAGTGGCAGTCCGGTGTACATCAATGGCAAGCTTTTGGGAGCTATTGCTTACGGATTTCCCCAGTCCGAAGGCCGCATCGGCATGGTGACACCTATTTCCGATATGATCAATCTTTGGATGATTGATGATAAAAAGGACACAGGCCTGACCGCTCAGGCGGGGAAGGATTTGATTCCTTTGGAAACGCCCTTGATGGCGAGTGGCTATAGCGCGTCGGGAATGGATTTCCTGTCTGGGAAAATGAAGGATTTCCATATGGTGCCTTATGCAGCAGCATCGGTGGAAGCGGATAGTCAACCGCGTGCGCTAGAAGCGGGCGGCGCGGTGGCAGCTACTTTGGTGACGGGCGATTTGAAATTGGGCGCCGTGGGCACGGTGACCTATGTAGACGGAGACCATATGGTGGCTTTCGGGCATCCTTTCCGAAATGGGGGAGAGTCCCAGTATTTCATGCACAATTCTTATATCTTGACCGTCATTCCAAGCCATAATATTCCTTTCAAATTGGGCACGGTGGGGGCAGAAATCGGGACCATCAACCAGGACCGGGGCGCTGGCATCAGCGGGATTTCTGGGAAATTACCAGAATCGGTGGCTCTGCACGCCAGTGTGACCGATGAAGATACGGGGAAAGTGAATAATCTAAATGTGCGCATGATTCAGAATGAAGCGCTGCTTCCGACCTTGTCTGTCACGTCCATTTATAATGCCATGAGCAATACGCTGGACCGAAAAGGGGAGGGCACCGTTTCCTTCACCTATACCCTCTATCCAGAAGACATGAAGCAGAAACCTTTCACCCGGACAAACATGTACTATTCTTCCACCGACATTGCGGAACGCAGCGTGGATGAAATATTCAATGTGGTTCGTCTCTTAGAGCAGAATCGGTTTGAGAAATATCCACTAAGCCATATCAATATGGATATGAAGGTGACGAAAGAACGAAAGACCGCTCAGCTCTTGGATGCATCCGCGTCGCCTATCATCGTGAGCCCAGGGGACACGGTGTATATTCGGGCCCGGCTCCAGCCC
The DNA here is from genome assembly GCA_963597965.1 of Paludibacteraceae bacterium. Classification (GTDB taxonomy): domain Bacteria; phylum Bacillota; class Negativicutes; order Veillonellales; family Dialisteraceae; genus Dialister. The sequence continues at coordinate 1,423 of CAVBRV010000011.1, forward strand.
TATCGGGGAGATATTTTCTATAAAGATTTGACCTTTACCGTGCCGAAGGACCAGCCCTATGGAGACATGATGCTAGAAGTGCGCGGCGGTGGTGTGGTGCCGCTGCCTTACTTGATTCAGCAGCAGAAATATAATTTGACCACCGAAATCATCAGCCGCTTGCAGACCTATAAGGATTTCAATGATTTGCACAGTCGCCTCATGAAGGAAGACCAGAACAACCAGATTGTGGCAGAAATCATCAATCCAGAAGTCAGCATGATTGCGAAAGATGAAGATGGGGCGAAGAAAGCAGAAATTCAGGAAAAGAAACCGATTGAAAAACCGGATTATTTAAAAGATAGTGCCACCAAAGAGGATGCAGAAAAAGAAGCCCCCAAGAGTCGAGTGGATACGGATTATGTCATTTTTGGCGATGGACAATTTACCTTCAAAGTCATGGCCCCCGCAGACCGGGATAAGGCATTGAAGAAATTGGCAAAGAGCAAGCAACAAGCGGTGGCGGAAATGAGTAATAAAGAGAAGGAACAGTTGGAGAAGGAGAAAAATAGTTAGCAGTTTGCAGTAGGCAGTTCGCAGTTGGTAGAGGGCGGTCATTCGCTTTTCCAATGATTGTTGTTGGTTGTTAGTTGTTGGTTGTTTGGAGCCAGACAACCAACAGCTAACAACAATGAGTGCAAAGGAATCTGCACAATAGCCCGTGCGATGTCATTGAGTTAAGAAAACGATTTCATCTCTATCCGTCATTTCGACCGGTCGTATTTGTGCGAAATGAAGAAAATGGTATAAATGGATTTGTGTCCCTGAGTGGAGAAATCTCATCAGCAATAGCGGTAAGGGCTTAAAGATGAATTCGTTTCATATCATTATTTCCTATTTCACAATGGTTAATTCCTAATTCCCTTTCTAACTTTAAGCCCTTACCGCTATTGCTGATGAGATTTCTCCACTTAGGGACACAAATCATTTCATCATTGCTGTGTCATCAAGCAGAAATACGATCGGTCGAAATGACGGTAGTTTTTATACCGCTATTCTTAACATAACAGCATTTCCTTTGGCGGGGGAGATGCTGCTATCGAAAGAGGCACTAGCGTTTCTGCCAACTGCTAACTGCTAACTGCCAACTGATCCCGAAAGGAGGAATCATCAGCTTGTCATTTCTGGAATCCTTAGGACGTTACACCATAGGCGTATTTCACCAGCTCGGCGCGGTGATTTTACTCCTTTGGGAAGCGCTGAAAGAAATCAAAGCCTTTCGCGGGCGAGAAACCTTCAAACAATGTTTCGACTTGGGGGTATTATCCTTTCCTATCGTTGCATTGACCCTGTTATTCACAGGCATGGTTCTTTCCGTGCAAATTGCGGGGGAACTCACCAAGTATGGCGCCGATTTTACCATCGGTGGCATTGTAGCGATTGGTATGGGCCGTGAATTGGGGCCTGTCCTCTGCGGCGTTGTCTTGGCAGGTCGTGTGGGGGCAGCCATTACGGCAGAAATCGGGACCATGCGGGTCACAGAGCAAATTGATGCCCTCCGCTGCATGGCGGTAAGCCCGGTGGGCTATCTCGTAGTGCCCCGTCTCATTGCTTGCATGGCGATGTTGCCATTGCTCAATGTATTTGGCGTGGTCATCGGTGTGGGGGGCGGCATGATTGTGGCATCCCTCACACACGGTGTTTCTTCCTACGTATTTATGCATTCCATCCATGTATTTTGCGTGCCTTCTGATTTGTATATCGGCGTTATCAAATCAGTGGTGTTCGGTATGATTGTGGCATTGGTGGGATGTGATCGCGGCATGACTTGCACCGCCGGAGCGGAAGGGGTCGGCAAAGCTACGACCCAGTCCGTGGTGTATTCCATCATCATGCTTTTCGCAGCCAATTACTTGTTGTCTTCTTTACTTTTCTGAGGCGGTTTATGATTGATATTAAACATGTGTATCAAACCTTTGGAAATCGGCACATTTTGAAAGATGTGAGCCTGTCCATTCAAAAGGGCGAGACCATGGTGATTCTAGGGGCTTCTGGTTCCGGGAAATCAACCCTCTTGAAACTCATCATCGGACTGATAAAACCTACATCTGGGGAAGTATGGGTCAATGGAAAAGACATGGCCCAGCTCACGGAGCGAGAGCTCAATGAAGAACGGCGTCACATGGGCATGGTATTTCAATACTCCGCCCTCTTTGATTCGATGAATGTGAAAGAAAATGTAGCCTTTGGTCTTCGGATGCATACGAAATTGGCCGAAGAGGAAATTGACCGTATCGTGAAGGAAAAGTTGAAATTGGTGGGCCTCGAAGGGATAGAAACATTGATGCCTGCCAATTTATCGGGTGGTATGAAGAAACGAGTGAGTTTGGCACGAGCTATTGCACTAGAGCCGGAAATTATTTTATATGATGAACCCACGGCGGGGCTGGATCCCATCCGGTCCACCGATATTAGTTTACTCATAAAAAATACGCAACAAGTCATGCATGCCACCAGCGTGGTGGTGACCCATGATTTGAAATCGGCCACCATGATTGCGGACCGCATGGCGTTCTTATATGAAGGTTCCTTCTTGGCGATTGGAAAGCCAGAGGAACTCTATCAATCGAAGGATCAAAGGGTGCAGCAATTTATGCATGGACTGCCCTCAGAACCAGAATTAGGGAAAGAAGGTGATGCCTGATGAAATGGTCTACAGAAGCGAAAGTAGGCGCCTTTGCGCTGGTAGGAATTGTCCTTTTTGCGGGCATCCTCATTCATTTAAGTAATATGGTGCTTTTCGGGAAAAGCGGATTTCACGTGACCGGCTATTTCCAAGAAGCGGAAGGGATAGAACCAGGAAATCCCATTCACTATGCCGGCGTGGAAGTGGGCATGGTGGATAAAATTTCTGTCGAAAATGGAGAAGCCGTCTTGACCCTCCGTTTTTATAATGATGCCCAAGTGCCAAAGGATGCGGAATTTTCCATCCAGACCAGTAGCGTCATGGGTGGCCGCTTCGTGAAAGCCTCCGGCGGGCACCAAGACAAAGGATTTTTGGCAGATGGGATGCATATCCAAGGCAAGGCGGCCCCTGGTATCGACCAGGCCATGGACAAAATGGATAAGCTTATTACTTCGGCACAAACCATGCTGGACGGCATCAATACGGTGGTGGGAGATCCCAATTCCCAGCGCAGCGTGAAAAATAGTATTCAGAATTTTGATACCATTTCTGAAAATTTAGCGATTTTGACAGCCCAGGGCATTCAGACCGCCAATGAAATTCAAGGCATCACGTCACAAGTGAATTCCATGCTCTATCAGCTCAATGGAGATGGCAAGGCAACTGCCGATGTACGGCAAATTATGGACAATATGGTGGTGGCTTCTGAGAATGCGAAAGTGATTTCTGCCAATGCGAAAGATATTTCTGGAAAAATTAATGGAATTATGAACGGAAATCACAATTTTGATGTATCTGTTTCGGGCGAATTGTTATATAATATTAAGAAGGATGATTTTTCACCCAATCTGTTTCTCCGTGTCGGGAAAGATTCTTATGGACTTCTGGGGATAGAATCCATAGGGAATGATCCGGTGTATGATGCCATGTTTGGAAAAATGAGAGGGGACTATGGCATGCATGCAGGGATTATTCGCAATAAACTTGGCCTAGGCGGAGAGTACAACATGAACAGATGGAAATTTTCTGCGGACCTATTTGATCCGAACGATTTGACCGTTCGCGTCCGTGGAAGCTATCGCCTGGAGGATAATCTATTTCTCACAGGTCAGTCCATATTCCCCCATAGCCATAGAGGCGGCGGAGAATATATCGGACTGGGATATACGTACTAAGTGTTGAAATTTGATGATGTAAGTGCATAGACATATGCACTTCTTGTTGTTGGTTGTTTGTTGCTGGTTGTTTGAAATCTAACAACCAACAACAAACAACCAGCAACAATACCACTATGTAAATAATTCTGTATTTCACAAAAATATCAATTTTCACAAAAATATCAATATATAAGAAGGGACGAAACTTATGAAGAAATATACCTACCGTGTACTGGCGGCTTCTGTGATTCTGGCACTTTCTATGGGTGTGGGCGTGGAAGCGAAAGGTTCTGCTACTAAAACCATGACTGACCCGGCTATTACCCAGAAAGCCATTGCCATGCAGATGGACCAGAAATCGGCCGATA
>CAVBRV010000011.1:5622-26049 GCA_963597965.1 Paludibacteraceae bacterium
ACATGCTTCTCCAGAAAAATCTGGGGACTGCCATTGCCGATGTAGCTGCACCAGAAGCAGCCAACTTGGATATCGATCTGAAAGGCGCTGTAACCACGGCCATTCAGAACAATAGAGACATCACCATTGCGGAATTACAGCGTAAAGAAGCAGAAGCGGATGTAAGCTCTGCTGCTGCTAAGAAGAACCCAAGCCTCAGCTACAGCTGGACAGGGAGCCAGAGCAAAGCGGAATTGGCTAGATTGCAAAAAAGTGACAATCGTTCCTATAGCCAGAGCTTGAATGTTTCCTGGCCGGTATGGACTTTTGGCAAATTGGAAGGTGCCATTGATGCGGCTCGCTATGCAAAGAACATTGCCGATTTGGAAGTTTATAAGACCGAAGCGGACACCAAACTCTCCGCCGTACAGGCTTATTATCAGTACTTGGAAACCATCAAATTGGCCGATGTACAGGCTCAGTCTGTGAACGATTATGCCAACCATTTGAACAATGTACAGCAACAGTTTGATGCAGGCATTGTGGCAAAATTGGATGTATTGACTTCCAATGTTTCTTTAGCCAATGCAAAACAGCAGAAAATTGCAGCGGACAATGCGAGAGATGTGGCAGAAGCCAATCTGAATAACATCATGCGGGTGCCCATGAATACCAAACTCAATGCCATGGACAAAGAATTTCCAGAACCAGAATTTGACCTCACCATGGATCAGGCTATTCTGATGGCTCAGAAATATCGCTGGGAATTGATTCAGTCTGACTATCGAGTGAAAGCCGCTCAGGCTTCTTTGAAATCCGCCAAAGCTGGCTACTTGCCTACCGTTAGCGTAGGCGGCGGTTATGGTTGGAATGAAGCCGCCCTTTCTGGATTTGACAAAGATAGATGGAACATCCAGGGCGGCCTCTCTTGGAGCCTTTGGGATGGCGGTGCTACACAAGCTTCTGTGAAGAAAGCGGATGCTGCCCTGAAAGAAGCCCAGGAATCTTTGCTCCAGGCCAGAGAAAAAATTGAACTCGAAGTTCGTCAGGATTATCTGAATATTCTTTCTTATAAAGAACAGATTCGGGCGGCAGAAGCTTCTGTGGCACAGGCAGAAGAAGCCTACAAGATTGCTACCGTTCGCTACAGCAGCGGCGTAGGCATCAACTTGGATGTACTGGATGCAGAATTACAGCTCAACACGGCTCGTACCAACTACATCACCGCTCTCTACAATTACAACATCGGTCTGGCAACGCTGGAACACGCCATGGGCATTCCAGCGGTGATGCATCCGGAATTTTCTAAGTAAGTTAGCTGTTTGCAATTAGCAGTAGGCAGTAAAAAACTGCTAACTGCCTACTGCTAACTGCAAACTCGTTTTTATTTGTGTATTCTCAAAGTGACTGGTGACTAGTGACTGGTGACTGGAATTTCCTAGTCACCAGTCACTAGTCACTAGCTACCGTTTTATTAGGAGCAAACCATGGAAAGTGGAAGCAAACTGAAGTGGTGGCTAAATAGCATAGCAGCCTTTATTTTTATCCTGCTATGCATTATTTATCTGCTCATACGTCCGATTATCGTACAAAATCTGCAGCCCGTGCTGGAAGAAAAAGCCGGAGAAAGAATCAATGGCACTCTCACATGGGACATGATGGATATCGACCCCAATTTGGATCTTTCCTTTACCAACTTGGTATTGAAAGACGAAAAGGGGGAGGATGTATTAAAGTCGCCCTCTTTGACCATTGGGTGGTCCATGTCTGCTCTGTTTAATTACTTACTTCGTGATGGTGGGATCGCCGATGTGATTCGGGATATTCATGTAGAAACACCAGAGGTGCATTTGCAAGAAAAGGCAGATGGCACGTGGAATGTGCAGTCCATTTTGAAACCTTCTGAGGATACCGACAGTGGTACCTTTACGGGCCGGCTTTTGGTCAAAGATGGACAAGCAGCGGTGAAACTTTCTGATGACAGTACCTACGATTTCAGTGGGCTGAATACCACCTTTGCCTGGGATAAGGATGGAAAAATCACAGGTCCTTTCGATGGAACCATTTGGGATAACCATTTGGAAGGAAATTTGAATTTTATCAATTCCGATCAGCTCGAAGTCAATATGAAGACCGATTCGATTTCTTTGAAATCATTGCAGCCTCTATTGAATGTGTTCCCACAGGTATCACAAAAACTAGAAGTAAACAAGGGGACAGGAGAAGTCACCAGCGCCAAGATTTGGAAAAGTGGCGGCGCGGTGGCCTACCATGTCAAAGGTCATATCAATGATGCTGCTCTTCGCTATGAAAATTATATTCTGGCTGATGGAGCAGCCTTTTTTGATATTGAAAATGGGCATGCTTCTATTTCCCAAGTCTCTTTGAAATTGAATAACCAAAAATTCTCAGGAAATGGAGCTATTCAATTTGATACAACCGATCCGCTGCTCCAGGGGCAAGTGACGTTGCACAAAGTGGATGTGGAAAAACTACTGCCTGACCAAGCCGTATCTGGCAGCGTCACAGGCGATGTTTCTTTATCGGGCACCTTAGGAAATCCTTTTGCTTCGGGAGAACTCATGGTGACTGATGGAGCATATCAGAACCTCTCTGTCAAGCAAGGCACGGTGAAGTTTTCCTATGGAGAAAATCAAATTTCCATTCCCTATCTGAAAGCAGAAGCCATGGGAGGCAGTCTGGAAGGTTCTGGCAGCTATGATATGACTTCTGGCGCTTTTACAGGAAATATCGGTGTGGACCATATTTCGTTGGATGAACTTCCCCTAGACCAGTCCGTCTCCGGCATCGTGAACGGCTCTCTTCGGGCCAAGGGAAATTATTTGGATGGTAATCTGACCTTACAATATGCGTCTGGCGAAGGAGAAGGGCAACATCTTTCTTATGACAATGGCAGTGCTGAAAAAATCACGGGCTTTGGCTCCTATCGGGATGGGAAATGGAATGGTACCTTCTATGGCATGGACATTTCCTACGATGGTGTCACATTGGGTACATTGTCTGGTAGTGCATCATCCGCAGGAGAGGATATACAGATTGACTATCTGACGGGCACTTCTGGAGAAGGGGCTTTTACGCTACATGGTCGTTATGGTTCCACTATGGATGTGGAAGGACAAATTTCTGCCATGGACATGTCTTTGCTGTCTTCTTTTGCAGGATTTGATCTAGCAGGAACAGGATTTGCGGATTTCCATCTGCAAGGGACCTTGGACAATCCTACAGGCGCAGCTCATATTTCTGCTCGAAATGGTCATATCCAAAAGGCGAACTTTGACTCCATCGATGGCAATGTCCAATTCGCAGGCGGCGAAGCGAAGATTTCCTCTCTGTCCTGGAAGGGAGAAGAAGGCAATCACACCGCCGAAGGCACCATTGGCCTTGCCAATGACCATCCGCTGCATCTTACCGTGAAAACAGAAAAAACAAGAATCGAACATTTGCTATCCTTAGCCGGCCTCTCGCAGCCTGTGACAGGATGGATTGAAAATACCATGACCATTGGCGGCAATCTCAATGCTCCCACGGTGACAGGCGATTTCCAGGCATGGAGTGGTTCTGTCATGGGCGAATTGTTCCAGAGTGCGTCGGGACAGTACAGCTATAACCACGATGGATTGGTCTTGCAAAATGGTTTGGCCTACATTTATGGCGGCAGTGCGGTGCTGAACGGGAAAATGACACCAGACCAAAAATTAGATATGCAGGTCGCTCTCTATGATATTGATTTGGATCATCTCCTGCCCAATCGCGGCCTCTATGGCAAGGTGAATATGACCGGCCATGCAGGTGGCACATTGGATAATCCTACTTTTGATGGCATCGTATCCAGTCGAGAAGTGACCATTGGTGGGACCGCGCTTTATATGATTTCTACCGGCCTTCATTACCAGAATCATTTGGTAAGTCTAGATGATGGTGCTTTTTATCAGCAAAATGGCAAATTCACTTGGAAAGGCAGCTATCATACCGATTCCGAACAGGTTCAAGGGGTCTTGCAATTTGACGGATGGAATGTGAAAGAAGTATTGAAATTATTCAAGCTTCCTTATTCTGCCGTAGATGGTACTGTCCAGGGGGGCATGCGCATTGGCGGCACCTTGGATAATCCGAGCTTGGATTTCAAAGCGGATATTTTGAGTGGTCACTTAGGAAAAACAACCATCGGTCAAGGGGCTATTGATTTTTCCTATATGAATGGCGGACTGGTCATTCGTAAATTCAATATTCCTGTAGGTGCTGGCGTGTTGGCGGCAGAAGGAAAGATGAATAGCCAAGGGGATTTGGACATTCAAGTGGCGGCTCGCGACATGGATATTTCCTGGATTCCAGAAGTGATGGAACAAAAAGGCATGACCCTAGGCGGGAAATTGACCGCCGCATTGACTCTTTCTGGAAACAAAGCGGAACCGGAAGCGGACCTGTCTGTCACTGTAGATCATCCCAGCTATGGAGATATTTCCTTTGATACCATGTCTCTCATGGCGAATGCGCAGCACAATGTGGTGACTATCCAAAATGCACTTTTGATCAAAGATGCTTATCGGGCGAGCATGAAAGGCACCTTGCCAGGCAATTTGTTCACCGGTAGCACCACCGACAAGGCAGTGCCTCTGGATGTGGATGTCAACTTGGATCAGGCCGATATGAATATCCTGGCTCTCTTCTGCAAACCTGTCACGTCCGCTAGCGGACCCATCAAAGGCCATGTGAAAATCGCAGGAAGTTATGAAGACCCCATGCTCTTTGGCGGCGTTACCGTCAAAGAAGGGCAGCTTTCTTTACTAACCTTGAATGAAATGATTCATCCCATCAATTTGCGGATGACCTTTGAAGGAAATACAGCCACCTTAGATGGAAGTGCGCCTTTAGGTGGGGGCACAGTCAGTGCGAAGGGTAATGTACAATGGGCCAATCGAAAGGTGACTCACTATGATGGAGAAGCCCATATCCATTCGCCTGCCATCAATTCTGCTTATTTCAAAGGGGCCGTGGATGGAGATTTCCAGTTGGGCGAAGTATTTGACCAGCTCGGCGTTTCCGGGAAATTATCTATTCATGATGCTACCGCCGATGTGCCGTTTGCTCTATTGACCGATTCAGAAGAATCGTCCATGGATTTCCTGACGAAACTGGATATTTCCATCGGTGACAATGTTCGCTTGTACAACAGCGCTCTCTACGACTTGATGATTCGAGGAAATATTAGTATGCGAGGCAAGTTGTCCGATCCTGCCATGTCGGGTCGCGTGAATGTGGAAAAAGGAACGGTCAAAATCAATATGTCCGAATTTAAAGTGGATGAAGCACGGGCCATCTGGGGGAGCCAGCCTGGTTCCTTCCTGCCAGTGATTTATGCCAAAGCGGATACGAAAGTCGGACATTATGCGATTACTGCAGAGCTGAATGGCCCGCCAGGGGACATGAAAACCACCTTCCGCAGCGAACCGGCGCTCAACGATTCCCAAATCGTCATGCTTCTTACCTTACATCAGGACCCGACGAAAGACAGTAGCGGTGCTATGGAAGGGGCCCTCTTCAATGCGGGCTTGACCATGATCTTTGGGGACAGCATGAAAGATTTCCTGCAGGATAAAATCGGTTTGGATTACATCAGCGTCACATCCAACTTGACAGACTACTATGACAACGTAGACGATACCAACGACAGCTACTACTATATCAAGATTGGGAAATACATATTCAATGATTTCATGCTGACCGCTACCATGGGCGTCAATAACGCGGAAAAGAGTGTGGGATTCCATTATGATTTAAATTCCCGCATCGGTCTCTCTTCGTGGTATAATAGTAAAAATGATAGCTATTTTGGAAGCGATTGGAGCTTTAAATTCTAAATATAGTGACTGGTGACTGGTGACTAGGGAAACGCATGACCCAGTCACTAGTCACTAGTCTACTAGTCACCAATGATAACTGTTTTTATACATAATGATGCACCAGCGGTGCATGAAGTTTGGAGCCACTCATGCTAGAAGAATATACCCGGTCTCTTTCTCAGCTGAAAACATTGAGTCGTGAGGAAGAGAGTACGTTATGGAAACAATATAAAGAAGAGGACATGCTGGAAGCGCGGCAAGAGCTCATTGAGCACTACCAACCCTTGGTTTTTCGGGAAGCCATGAAATATGGATTGCAAGAAGCCATGACCTTGGACTTGATTCAAGAGGGAACCGTAGGGCTCATGGAAGCAGTGGAGCGATTTGAACCAGCCAATGGGGTAGCCTTTTCTCTCTATGCGGTGCATCGCATTCGGGGACGGATGCTCAATTTCTTGGAAGAAAATAGAAATGAAATTCTCCTGGCAGAAGGAGAAGAAGAAAAAGTATTTCTTTCCAAGGAAACGCCAGATACGGCCTTTGACTTGGCGGATCAGAAAGACATGCATCAAGCCATCAGCCAAGCGGTACAACGCCTGCCCGATCAAGAACAGAGCGTCATTCGCAGCGTGTACCTCAACGAACAAACCGCACTGGAAACCGCAACGGCCATGGACGTGAGCACCACCTACGTCTATCGCCTAGAAAAAAGAGGCATCCGTCGGCTGCGAGGCATGTTGTCCAAATTGATGCATGATAGAAAATAGTTGGGAAAAACGGTAAGCAGACAGAGAGCTGCTTACCGTTTTTAGTTGGCAGTTTGCCGTTAGCAGTAGGCAGTGATTGTTATGTGGATAAGGCTAGTGAAACATAGGGTGATTTCTGTTGTTACAAAGGTATTGAAAGGTTCTAAGGGTTCTCAAGGTTCTCAGGTTCCTCGAATGAAATGATAACACTAGCGTCAACTGCCAACTGCCAACTGCCTACTGCCAACTAAAATACTAACTTTTTGCCGAAAATAAAAGAAAAGTTTAGAAATACGTGGTAAAATAATAAAAATGTAGTGTTATTGGAAGTTCACTTGTCTATGCGTTTTTCGGATTATAAAAATAATATAGTGACTAGTGACTGGTGACTAGGAAAAACATTGTCCAGTGACTAGTCACTAGTCACAAGTCACCCAGATTATACGACAGCAAAGGATTTTTGGACGGAGGACGTTATGTCAGGAGATACATTAAAACGAGTACAGGCTGTCAAGAAATGGCTGGAACGAGCGGAGAGTTCTTATTCCAGTCACAAAGACATTACAGGAGAAATCAATCTGATCATGGCGCAGGCGGAAATGCAACGCTTGAAAGAAACGAGGAAACCTTCTCGTTTTCGCAAGTGGGGATTGCGTGGATGTGCTATGATAGTAGCAGCTCTATTATTTTTCGTGGGCTCTTCGTTGGTTCAAGTTTCGCAAGAACCGAAAGCAGAACCTAGCGTATCCACGGAAGTGGCACAGAGTGAACCACCCGCTGCCACTCCCTCAGCGGCGTCTCAGGTACCAGAGCCTCCGGCAGAAAAAAACATTTCCACAGATGAGCCTGCACCTGAAGTGGCTGCAGATACTTCGGCGGTCACTACGGTGTCCGAACCGGCGGCTGCATCCGTACCCGTTCCCGCAGTACCAGTGGCACCGGCGGTGACAACAGCTACGCCTAAAGCACCTCCCGCACCAGCTGCCCCAGCACTTTCTGAAAAGGAAATTCAAAGTGTGGTGGGAGAAGCAGGAAGAGCGCTGAGGGGACAGAATTGAGAATACAGGTTTCTCAGGTTGCTAAGGGTTCTCAAGGTTCTCAGGTTTCTCGAACGAGCTGATAGACGCTATGGCTTATTTGTATATTAAAAGGTATTTGAATATGGATGATAGGCCCATCGGGCATCTCCCCCATCGGGGGAGAATTAAAGAGGGGGTGTATTTCCCTCGGCCGTAGGCCGGTTGTATGGTTTTCTAAATATTAAGTGGTATGAAAATATTTTGAGTTTAACCAAACATTGTAATTTATACCGCCTCGTATTTATAAAAACCATACAACCAGCCTACGGCTGAAAAAATGCACCCCCTCTGCCTACGGCATCTCCCCCGGAGGGGGCGAGGTCCGATGGACCTATCATTAGTATTTAATGCTATTATTTAGTTGTACCAGCGATTTCCTATCGCTTTTACATAAATAGGCAAGTCAGATGTACATCGTACATTATATTGAGTGACTGCTTATTCATTTCTATTGTAAAGGAAACTAGATGATTGTTGTGTGTGATTGAGGTTTCAAACAACCAACAACTAATAACCAACAACAATCACCACCCCAGTTTCTTACTCGATGAAAAATGAACGATCAGTCACTACTTAGAGGAGGAATTTATGATTACAGTGAAACATAAGAAGGCACTGCTCCTTTCCGCTTTTTTGCTTTCCCTCTCCGGAGTGAATGCGATGGCAGAAGCACCGCAGGTGGGAGCGCAGAATGGCATGTCTCAGAGTTCCATGATTGATGTCAAAAGTGGACAGCAGACAGGGCAGGTAGGGGAAATCACCGATGAAACTGCCAAGACCGATGCACCTTCCATGGAAGTGAAAGAATCCCATCAGACCGTAGCGGTAGGGGATGCTTCCTTGTATTTGTCCGAAGAAGACAATGATGCCATTACAGCGCAGGTAGGGAAAACCATTGCTTCTATCGACTTTAACGGCGTACCGGAAGAAGTCAAAGCCAAATTGCTTCCCCTGCTCCAAAGCAAGCAGGGCACACAGGTAGCGGAAGAAACCATCCGTAATGATGTAGCTTCTTTGGGAAGTACCGGCGTATTCTCTCAGATTCGTCCGGTTTTCCAGGAAGTACCGGAAGGGGTGAATTTGTCTTACCAGCTGGTTTCCAATCCGGTGGTCCATGATGTGACTTTCTCCGGAAATACGATTTTCACCTCTGACTATCTGAAATCGGTGCTGAATGTTCCGGAAGACAGCGTGCTGAACTTTGTCCTGGTGAATCAGAAATTAAAAGAAATCGAAGATATGTACCTGAAACAGGGCTACATGCTGGTTTCCATTCCCAACGTGCAGGTCTCTTCTGATGGCGTGCTTCATGTGGATATTTCCGAAGGCGTAGTAGAAGACTTCGTGTTGGTGGGCAATGAAAAGACCAAAGACCATGTCATCACCAGAGAAATGAAACTGAAAAAGGGCAAGCCTTTCAATAAATTCCAGGCCAGCCGCAGTATGGAACGTCTCTACAACCTGGGCTATTTTGAAGATGTCAATATGAAACTTCTCCCAGGCAAGGAAAATGAACATAACGTCATCATCGAAATCGATGTGATTGAACAGAAGACTGGTATCGTCACTGTCGGTGCGGGTTACTCCGATTCCGATGGGGCAGTGGGTATTTTGGAATTGGGGGACACCAACTTCCGCGGCACTGGCGATAAAGTCAATTTCCATTGGGAATTTGGCGGCGCTGGTAACGGCAAGAACTACACCATTTCCTACACTCGTCCGTGGATCAATTCCAATGGCGACTCCCTGGGGGCTTCTATTTTCAACCGTATCTATGAATACGATGACTATGATGCCAAAGGCAATACCATCGCCGAATACGATAAGAGAAGAAGAGGTTGGAATATCACTTGGGGTCGCGTGACCAGTGAATACAGAACCAATTACTTGAACTTTGAAAGCGCCCAGGAATCCTATGATGATCATGATGGATTTGATTGGGGCAGCGCAGCCAATGATAAATTTGATAAGTATAAAGACTACGGCTATGAAGACCAGAGCAAGATGAAAGAGGATTGGAAAAAGGCCATCATGGATAACATGAAGACCACCAACAGCTTCACCTTCACCCACGTCTTCGATAACCGTGATAACTATTTCAATGCCAGCAAGGGTCGTCGCCTTTCTGCTTCCGTCCAGTGGGGCGGTCATGGCCTGGGCGGTGACTATGATTTCTACAAATACAATGTAGAAGGTCGTTTCTATAAAGGTCTTGGAAACGGTCATATCTTGGCCCTCCGTCTCATGGGCGGCTATATTGATGGCAAAGTTTCCTATGGCAACTTGTTTGACTTGGGCGGTTCCAATACCCTCCGTGGTTACGAAGATGACCAGTTCAAGGGCAAAAAGATGTATGCCGCTACTTTGGAATATCGTTTCCCCATTGCGAAAAAAGTACAGGGCGTCCTCTTCACCGATGGCGGTAGTGCTTGGGGCGTGGACAGTGGACAGATTCCGTGGTACACCGATGATGATTCCTTCCAGTGGTCTATCGGCGTAGGCCTCCGTCTCCAGACTCCAATCGGACCGATTCGCCTCGACTACGGCCATGGCGATCAGAACAAATTCCACTTCAGCTTCGGGACGCAGTTCTAATGTGGTTGGTGACTGGTGGACTGGTGACTAGTGACTGGAAAAAGTATAGCCCAGTCACCAGTCTACCAGTCACTAGTCACCCTTTACAAAAGGAGGCTTCATGCTTTCTTCCTTACAAAAACGAATGATGCGAGCAGGGCTGGCTCTGCTCGTTTCTTCCATTGGATTTCCCTCTGCTTCTTGGGCAGCGCCTATTGAGGACATCGCGGTGCACGTGGAAACCACCCAGGGGAGTATGCCCGATGCGGTGAAAGAGCGTATCCAGGCCAGTATTTCCGCCATCGGGCAGCGCATTCTGGTGGGGAAAGAGGAAAACCTGTTTCGTCTGAATGAAAGCCAGTATGACAAAGTGCTGGCGGACATCATGAATCGGGTCATCGTGGGTTATGTGGTATCAGATATTCATGTGTCCTACGGCCCTCACACCTCGCTTTCTGTGCAACTGTTGCCGGTGGGCCATATGATCCAAGAAGTGGAAACGGAAGTGGATTACGGAAATTTATCTCCCGAAGCCCGCGCTTATGTGCAGGAAGATATGCGAGATATTTCGTCCGTCATGAGCCATTTACTCATCGGCCTTCCAGTGGATTCGGTGGGATGGGCAGAAAGTGTGACGGAATCGGCGGGGCGAGATGTATTGCACCAGCTCTTACCGGAATTTCAAGCCAACTTTGAAGTGATTTCTGGAGAAAAGACGAAAGTCCGTATTTCCTTGATTCCCCAAGGGCAAATTGTACGCACTGGAAAACTCACCTTTCATAAAACCACAGTGCCTCGGCTTTTCATGCTTCGGGCGGTGACGGAAACGGAAGGGAAGATGAAGCATTTGGAAGGGCTTCCGGTGGCTTTCGTATCGCGCCATCGAGATGATATCGCGACCGCTATGAATGAGATTTTGAAACAGGATTCGTTCATACAGAAATATGGTATCGAAACGGAAGTCCAATTATTTCCAGGAGAAATCACGGAACTCAAAGTGGACGCTTTGACAGACCACTGGATTATCAAGACAGAGGCCTGGATGGATGCGGGGCGGGATGGAAATAAAAATACCGCCATCGAAGGCATGCTAGGCCATTTCATAGGACAGAGCAATGTGGTCTTTGGAGAAGCACGATTTTATCCGGGCCCGGTCAAATGGAATGTGTATGGCGGATGGTATCACCATTTCGGCCACGTGCTGGACTTGGGTTATAAATATGATTTCGTAGAAAACAGCAATCATGTCTTTGGCACGATTCCGTTTGGCGAAAAAATCGCTCTTCGCTATGATCGGGATTTCAGAGAAAAAGAAAATGAATTTGGACTTTCTTATAAAATTCATAATTACATGACGCTGGAATATGTGTATAATGATGAAGAAGGCAAATGGCTTCGGCTGATTGCGAACTTGTAGTTTGGTGACTGGTGGACTAGTGACTGGTGACTAGGAAGAGATTCTAGTTTTTCAGTCACC
The DNA here is from genome assembly GCA_963597965.1 of Paludibacteraceae bacterium. Taxonomy (GTDB): domain Bacteria; phylum Bacillota; class Negativicutes; order Veillonellales; family Dialisteraceae; genus Dialister. The sequence continues at coordinate 17,339 of CAVBRV010000011.1, forward strand.
AGTCACTAGTCACGAGTCACCTTAATTTTTAAGGAGTGTAAAACTATCATGATGACAACACTTGGTAACAAGAAGAATGTAAAGATTTTTTCCTTTGCTTTGGCAGGGGTATTTATTGCGTCCGTAGCGGCTATGGCTGTGGTATCTATGGGCGATACGGCCAATGCGGCACCGACCTCTGACATCGGTGTGGTAGACCAGAGAGAAGTCATTTCCAACAACGGCACCATGGCTCTCAATTATCAGCAGAAATTGAAGGAAACTGCTGATGAAATGCAGAAAGATTTCGATGCGAAATCCCAGGGCATGAGCGATGAAGAAAAAGAAAAGCTTTTCAATGACATGCAGCAGCAGTTCAATGAAAAACGGACCGCTATCGAAAAAGATATGGATGACCAGGTCACTGGTGCTGTGAAATCCGTAGCTTCCAAGAAAGGCCTTTCCTTGGTGGTCGATAAATCCGCTGTCATCTATGGTGGCACCGATATCACCAAAGAAGTGGGCGATGCCTTGAGCAAGAGCACCGAAGCGAACTCCCAGGCAGCTGCTTCTGCCAGCAAATAAGCGAGACCGCTTATGAGATATAGAAACTGTTTATGCAGCGCGGCGGCAGCACTGATGATCGCTTTTTCGCTGGCTGTGACCGGATGTGGAACCAAGAAAGAAGAAACGCCGCCGCCAGCGCCCGCCTATGGCGTGGCGGATTTAGAAACGCTGGTCAAAGCCCATCCGAAATACAGTGACTATTTCCGCTTAGAAACTGAATACAATCATATGCTGGACCAGTATCAGAATGAACGAAATAAGCTCATTCATGTGGCGTCCCAGCAGAAGCAAATCCACGCGGCCCTAGCGGACCAAAGCCAGCGTATGGCAGCCGAGGATGAGCTGCAGACCAAAGTGAAGGCGAAAGAAAAAGAAGTGAACGATGGTCTGCAAAAGTTGTATACAGAAATCAATGAAAGCCATCAGAAACAGAAAAAAGAAACCACCCTGGAAGGCTTGACGCCAGAAGAGCAAGCTGAAATGGCGAATCTGCAGATGAAACTCACCGTGCTGGGCGTGACGGGGGATGAAAAGGAATCCATTAAAAAGAAACTTCACGACTTGATGGATTTGCGTATTTCCAGAGAAAAAATGGACACCGCTGGTTGGACCCAGGAAGAAATCCAGAAGATGCAATCTGCCAAAGAGGCGGCTTCTAAAGAGTTGGATGCTTACGCCGCACAGACGGCGGAAGAAATCAAAGCCCGTCTGGCAGCCAATGCACCGGACCAGGTGATTGCACCGGAGGAAGAACCGGTGGATCCCGCATGGAATGCGGATTGGCAAAATCGGATTGATGCCAAGCAGAAACAAATGGCGGCGGTGAAGAAGGACATCATGGCAGATATTGAAAAAGAAGCGGCCCGTGTGGCAAGCGAGAAGCATTTGGTCATGATTTTCTCGAAATACAAAGCCAATATCACCGCGGTGGATGTGACAGGAGATATTGTCAATCGAGTGGTTAGCAGTAAATGATGAAATAATAGGTAGTAGCACCAGCGTCTTGTCTCCCCCTTTGGGGGAGAATAAAAGAGGGGGCTGCTATAGCGGTATGTATTGTTTGTGATTCGATCGATAATAGCGAAAAACTACTTACCGCTAGGAGCAGGCAGCATGAAATCTTTTGGCTCACATGGAGTTTTATGCCGCTAGAGCTGCCCCTTTTGGTAGCCAGAGGCTACCACCTTCCCCCCGAAGGGGGGACTATAAAAGGTGTAAACTTATATAGGAGGAATAGAATTAGTATGAAGGCACAATGGAAAAAATGGGCCTGTGTAGGACTATTGGGCGTGGCCGCTGTATTTTCCGGCTGCGGCAGTGAAAATAAAGTAGCCGTGGTGGATTATCAGAAACTGGAAAGCCAGTCCACCAAAATCAAAGGCATTGAAGATGAAATCACCAATAAAGATAAGGAAATCCGAGATCGCTTGAACCAGGATTCCCAGAGCGGTCTTTCTGATGAAGAAATGCAGAAAAAAGTCCAGTCTGCCCAGCAGGAACGAATGATTTTCATGCAGAGTAAACAGAAACAGATTCAGTCTATGGTAGAATCCCAGGCCGGACAGATTGCGAAAGAAAAGAATATCGGCATTGTTATGCATAAACGGGCTGTACCGGCAGGGGCCATTGACATTACCGACGAAGTACTGGCTAAGATTGAAGGCACATCACAAGCTGCTTCTTCTCAAGCGAAATGAGGAATAAATAACAATGAAAAAAACAACAGCTGAACTGGCAAAGCTGGTAGGCGGAACTTTATATGGGGATGGTTCCGTCGTCATCGATGATGTATGCAGCGCAGAAAGCGCAGGACCTACCCATGTGACATTTGCCCGTGGCGTGTATGCAGAACACATCGAGGAAATGCAAGCCGGTGTGATTTTGGTAGATGAACTTCCCAAAGAATATACAAAAAATCTGATTGTCGTTCCCGATGCTCGTCGTTCCTTTGGCGAACTCATCGAATTGTTCCGTCCGGAAAATAAATTTGTTCCTGGCATTCACGAAACGGCGGTCATCAGTCCGAAAGCGACCATTGGCAAAGACGTCTGCATTATGGCCTATGCGGTCATCGAAGAAGGAGCCGAAATCGGAGATGGCACCGTCATTTATCCGTATGTGTACGTCGGAAAACATGTACGGGTAGGGAAGGACTGTGAACTAAATCCGGGAGCTGTAGTTCATGAAAACAGCATCTTAGGCGATCGCGTTGTTCTACGAGCTCACGCTGTCGTAGGCGGACAGGGATTTGGTTTCTCGACTGATGAAAATGGACATCACCATCACATCCGCCAGCTTGGCAGAGCGGTCATTGGAGACGATGCAGAAATCGGCGCTTGCTCCACCGTGGATAACGGAGCTATGAATAATACGGTTGTTGGAAACGGGACCAAGATTGATAACCTTTGTCACTTGGGACATAACGTAGAAGTGGGAACCGATTGCTTCCTTTGTGCGCAAGTGGGCATTGCTGGCAGCACCAAAATAGGCAATCATGTCATCATGGCCGGTCAAACCGGGGTCAATGGGCATATTCATATCGTAGACAATGCGGTCTTCGGTGGGAAAACAGGGATCATTGGAACCATCAAAGAACCAGGGACCTACTTGGGCTATCCAGCTAGAACCCACGCCCAGTGGGGCAGAGTGGAAGCCGCTTTGTCTCATTTGCCAGAATTGATGAAAAAAGTGCGCCGTTTGGAAAAACAGTTGGCGGAAAAGGAAAATCAGTGACTGGTAGACTGGTGACTAGTGACGGTAGGCAGTTAGCAGTTGGCAGTTGGCCGTATTTCCTTTGTTGTCATTTCGACCGATGGTATTAGTGCTTTACTGAATCTGTCGTGTATTTCAGGTCTATGTGAGACAAAAGTGGAGAAATCTTGTGGCAGTTGCGTTAGTGTCACAAGATTTCTCCACTTTTGTCTTACATAGTCGCTTGGTTTCAAAGAGTCATCAAGCACAAATCCCATCGGTCGAAATGACAGAATCGGTTAGTGCTATTTTTTCCTAATCCCTAGTCACCAGTCACTAGCTACTATTAAACACAAGAAGATTCGCAATGACAGCGAATCTTCTATTTTTTTGACCGAAAACCATTTCAGGTGGGCCCATTTATGATACAATAAGTTAGAATCTTTAGATTAATTATATTGGTGATTGGTGACTGGTGACTGGTGACTGGGATTTCATTGTTTTCCTAGTCCCTAGTCACCAGTCACCAGTCACCCATCTCGCAAAGGTGGACATCATGAAAGGAACATATAGATTACTTAAAACATTAGGCGCATTTTGCTGCGGCTTGTCGGAAAAGAACGCGGTGAAGGCTGGCAACGCACTGGGTCATTTTTTCTGGCTCTTGGTGCCGCCGAAGAGGAAGAAGTTGGCGGTGGACAATATTTTGCGCGCTCATATCACAGAGGATCGGAAGGAAGCAGAACGGATTGCGAAGGCTTCGGCGGTTCGTTTTGGCCCTTTGGGGGTGTCCATGTTTCGATTTCCTTTGTTGAATAAGGATAACATCAAAGACTACGTGACCATTCAGGGCAAGGAAAAGCTGGATACCATTTTGGCGGAGAAGAAAGGTTGCATTCTGGCGGCCACCCATTGCGGCAACTGGGAAGTGGAAGGGGCAGCACTAGCCCTCTATGGCTATCCCCTTTTGTCGGTTGCTATGAAGCAGGCCAATGAAGAATTTGACCGTTTCCTTTGCGAATATCGTTCCATGCCGGGGCAGACGGTAGAATACAAAACCGGCGTGCGAGATATGCTTCGCCGGTTGAAACAGGGTTATTTCGTAGGGCTTCTTTGTGACCAGGATCCAGGAGAAAAGGGGATTCTATCCGATTTCTTTGGGCAGAAAACATTAACTCCTACGGGACCCGCCCATTTTTCTATCCTTTGTCAGCTGCCCGTCATGACGGCTCTCATCCATCAGACTGGACCGTTCCGCTTTGAAATTATCATCGGAGATCCCATCACGGCGGATGAGGGGCTCAAGAAGAAAGAGGCCATTCAAAATATTACAGACAAAATCAACCAACGCTTGGAAGCATGGATTCGGAAATATCCAGAGGAATGGTTCTGGTTGCATAATCGTTGGAAATGGACAGATCGGTTTCATCCAGAATTGAAGGGAAAGGTTTGAGCAAGTTGGGGTGCTAACGCTTGCGGTTACAGGTTGCTCAAGGTTCTCAGGGTTCTAAAGGTTCTAAAGGTTTCTCGAACGAGCTGATGACGATAGCGTCTTGGATCCTCTGCCCCCAATGCTGTTAAGTTAAAGAAGCGATTTCATCACTACCCGTCATTTCGACCGATGGGATTAGTGCAAGAAGGCTCAGCAGAACCGAGCGACTATGTTGGACAAAAGTGGAGAAATCTTGAGACACTATCGGAAACAACGTTAACCCCACAAGATTTCTCCAATTCTGTCTAACATAGTCGCAGAAAAACGATAGAAGCATCAAGCACAAATCCCATCGGTCGAAATGACACTAGGAAATGCTGAGTAAATCAGTGTTTCCCAATGGGATAGTTTGCGTGGGCGGCTAGTCTCACAACTCGTCTTCATCGTCCTATCCCCGGCTCGCAAGCGAGCCTGCCCCTTCCTGAGGAAGGGGATTATTAGCGGCTGCTCACTGGCAAGAAAATGGATTAGCCAACAACAAACAACCAACAACAGACAACTAACAACCAGAAAGGAGTATTCCTATGCAATTTCATACAGAAAAAATAGAGCATCAAGGCATACCGCTCTACATTGTCCATCCCATCCAAGAAGAAGGGAAAGCAGTCATTCTCTATCACGGTTGGAGCAGTCGGGCGGAGTACCAGTTGACCAAAGCGGGGATTCTGGCGATGAATGGATATACCGTTTTTGTACCGGATGCCATCCATCATGGAGAACGCGGCGCTTTGCAGGATTATTACCAAGTAGAAGATTATGATATTTTCTGGCAGACGATTTTTCAAAACATGGAAGAATATTCACAACTCTTGGCTTTTGTCAAAGAAAGAGGCTATGAGAAACCCTTCATCATGGGGCATTCCATGGGCGGCATGAGCGTTCTTGGCATCGCTTCTGCCTATCCGGGTACCATGAAAGGCGTGGTGTCTCTCAATGGCTCTGGCGATTGGCTGCTGACCCACTTGTTCATGCAAGCTCGATTCGGTATCGCAGTCAGTCGAGATTGGAAATTATATGACCTGCTGGAACAGAAAACGCCGCTGGCCCATGTGGAAGAGATGAAGAACGTGCCAATGTTCATGACCAATGGAGACAGCGACACCTCCGTCGACCCGCGGGCACAGGCACATTTCTTTGATGTGATGAAACAAGCCGGCGGGCAAGTGACCCGATTCACCTATCCGGGACTGGGGCATTTCGTGACAACCAATATGATGGATGATGCTTTAAAATTTTTAGTTAGCAGTCAGCAGTAGGCAGTTAGCAGTAAATGAGAAACTGCCTACTGCTAACCGCAAACTGCCTACTAAAAAGAAGGGAGGGGAACTATTTGAATCAAAAGAATATTATTGTTCTCATCGGCAGTATGTTTCTGGTGTCCATTGGCTACACCATGGTCATTCCGTTTCTGCCGTTGTACTTGCTGCAGATGGGGGTGCCGGATAGTGAAATTTCCCTCTGGACGGGCATTGTATTTTCTATCTGCTTTCTGATTGCCGGCATCATGGGGCCTATCTGGGGAAAATTGGCGGATAGTAGCGGGAAAAAGAAAATGGCCATTCGCGCGGCGATTCTCTTGGGATTTTCCTATTTATTTTGCGGTCTTTCTCAAAATGAATACCAACTCATGGGGGCTCGCGCGTTTCAGGGATTTGCCAACGGATTTGTAGCAGCTTCTATGGCGATTATTTCTGACAGTGCCAATCCGAAGAAGATGGGGGCCACTTTGGGCATGGCCCAGACCGCGCTGGTGGTGGGCGGTATCGCAGGTCCTCTTGTGGGCGGCGCTTTGGCGCATTGGATTGGTATGAGAAATACTTTTTATATTTCCGCTGTCTTTCTTTGGGTGGTGGCCGTTCTGGTCATCTTTTTGATTACAGAAAAGAAAGCATTGGTTCCGCAGAAAAAGGTAGAAAAGACGTCGGTGAAGGACGATTTGGCCTATGCCTATGGCAATCATCATTTGCGAGAAATTTTGCTCATTATGTTCTTCCTGCAGACTACGATTCTCATGATTCAGCCCGTGACGGCGTTGTACGTGAGTGAATTGCTTCATGGCGCAGGAAATGTGGAATTGATTTCTGGCTTCATCATGAGTAGCGGCGGCATCGCAGGGGCGCTCACCACTACGCTGTGGGGGAAGTTTGGACAGAAACACGGGTACTACGTGGCGATTTCTTTGACACTCCTAGCAGCTGGGGTGATCACTATGTCTCAATCCATTCCTGATTCCATCCTTGGCTTCGGCATTTGCCAATTCCTGGTGGGCTGCTTCGTCATCGGTGTCAACCCGTCACTCAACGCCGCATTGGTGAAATACACGCCCGACTCTTTCCGAGGCCGCGTATTTGGCCTCTCCAATACGGCCCAGCAATTTGGAAATATGTGCGGTCCCATGGCCTCCGCCGCTGTTTCCATGGTGACCGGCTATTGGGAGGTCTACTTGGTAGCGGGCCTCTTGCAACTCTCCCTGGGGGCGAAAGTGTACTTCGGGCATGTGAGGAGAGGGGAGCGGTAAAGGAGTACGTTTAAGGGATGCGGTAAAGGAATGCGTAATGCGAAGTGCGTAGTGCGTAATGGTGGTAGCGGCGCCTCAAATTAGAAAGCACCGCAAATAATAAAATAAAGGCGGTATGTATGCTAAGTGAATCTTTTCATTAGCATACATACCGCCTTTATTTTATAAAGAGGGGCGCTTCTAAATTTTATGCGCCCTTCCACCATTACGCACTACGCACTTCGCATTACGCATTTGCGCACTGACCTATTTCACGCTATTCTTCAATGTCCCAATCGGATCAATGGTGATTTCTACCACATCGCCTTTTTTCAGGAACTGTGGGGGATTGAGGCCCATGCCTACGCCTTGGGGGGTGCCAGTGGCGATGACGTCGCCGGGGAGGAGGGTCATGCCGTCAGACAGGGTGGCAATCAGTTTCGGAATGGAGAAAATCAAATCGGTGGTAGAACCTTCCTGCCGGAGGTGTCCATTGACTTTGGTGTAAATGGTGAAGGGCATCGGCCAATCACCCACCATGACAGTAGGGCCCATGGGGCAGAAGGTGTCGAGACTCTTGCCGCGGAACCACTGCAAATGGGTTTTCTGCAGGTCTCTGGCAGTCACATCGTTGATGATGGTGTAGCCATATACATATTTCATGGCATCTTCTTCGGCTACATTCAAGCAACGCTTACCGATGATGACGCCCAATTCGCCTTCATAGTCTACTTCTTTTGTAGCTGCCAGATGGCTATCAATTTCTTCTTCTGGACCAATAACGGATGTAGTGGCTTTGGTAAAGAAAATCGGCTGCACTGGATTCTTGGCGTTCACATTCTGGTCAAATTCTTTGACATGGGCTTGGTAATTTTTTCCCACGCAAAGCACATTGCGCCGTGGATAGAAAGGCACTTCCAGGCGGACGTCTTTTAATGCAATCGGTTCAATGGCTTTGTCTTTCGTGTTCATTTCCAAAGCTTTTGCTAAGTTGAGAAGTCCATCTTCTCCGCTTTCGATGAATTCTTCCATGGTTTCGCCCAGGGGAATGAAATAGGTTTCTTCCAAATCCAGGGCGGGATAAATGGAAGTGCCATCGGTGGACAGTACGCCCCACTGGCGCTGTCCATTATGGTTATAGGATACAAGTCTTTGCATAGTATACCTTCTTTCTTGAAAAATGAGATTATTTGTATTATAGCATATGGGGGATGGGGAAGGTAAGGGATTGAGTGAGTTGGTGCGTTTCTGATGGTGGTTACAAGGTTCTAAGGGTTCTAAAGGTTCTAAGGGTTATGATTGTGCCTTGTTCATTTCTAACATATAGATTTTTCGCCTGTCACAAGGTTATAAAAGGTTATAACTTCCTACCTGTAAAATAGCGATTTATTTTGATTTGATCTAAGTCATTGAACAGCTTTAAATAGTAATTAATGATAGGTCCGTAGGACCTCGCCCCCTCCGGGGGAGATGCCGTAGGCAGAG
>CAVBRV010000012.1:0-17083 GCA_963597965.1 Paludibacteraceae bacterium
TCTCAGGGTTCTCAGGGTTCTCAGGGTTCTCGCTCTGCTCACGCAGAGCGAGAACCTTTTATTTTTATCGCCCCCATTGGGGGAGATGCCGTAGGCAACAGTGCAAGCGAACTGCATCGCCAGGAGCGTAGCGACGCAGGGATGTAGTGAGACGCCATTTCGAGCGTAGCGAAGATGGGCAGCTCTAGCGGTATGAAATACTATGTTTCTCCTATCATGCTCGATGCCGTCCGCGCCTAGCGCTAAACAGGTATATATTCCGCATTTCACGGTAGGCACGAACATTCCCAAATACGCATGATATGTTCATAATGAAGTATACCGCTGGTGCAGCCCCCTCTTTTATTCTCCCCCCGACGGGGGAGACAAGACGCTAGTACTTTTAACGATACACGCCAAAACATAAGAACCTCTGACGCAAGTTTGGACGCCTAAGCCGTTTTTCTCAACAAGCATTCATACCGCTAGTGCAAGCTATCCCCTTCCAAAGGAAGGGGATTTTAGTGCTTATAACCGCTATAAACCACTATCCACATCACCGCTATAGAACCTTCAAATGCACGTTCCAGCTCCATGTTTCTCAAACCATTCCGTCGCTACAGAACCCTTTGATACACACTTCAGCTCTATGTCCCTCTAGCCACGCCACCGCTACAGAACCCTAATCCCTAGCTACTAGCTACTAGTCACCAGTCACTAGTCACAAGTCACCCAAATTATAACTTCTCATATTCCTCATCACTCACTTCTTCGCACCATTCGTTGGAGCAATCTGTACCGGGTACCTCAAAGGCCAGATGGCTGAACCAGCTGTCTTCCTTCGCGCCGTGCCAGTGTTTCACGTTGGCTGGGATTTCCACAATGTCGCCGGCTTTGAGGCTCTGAGCTGGTTTGCCTTCTTCCTGGTACCAACCTTCCCCGTCTACACAAATGAGAATCTGACCGCCGCCGTTCTTGGCGTGATGGATGTGCCAGTGGTTGCGGCAACCTGGTTCAAAGGTAACGTTACAAATGGTGAGCGGGTCTCCTGGATGGGAAACGACTTTCAGGTAGGAATTGCCTGTGAAATACTGGGCATAAGCGGTATTTGGATCGCCCTGACCGAAGAGACCGCCGTGCTGGGCATCCCCATCAGCATACACTTCTTTTGCCATATTGAAGGCAGCCCACGCATTCGGCCAGCCCGCATAGAAGGCGATGTGGGTCAGAATTTCTGCCATTTCTTCCTGGGTGACTCCATTCTTCTTGGCGGTGGTAATGTGATATTTCAAAGAACTATCGGTGATCCCTTTTCCAATGAGAGCACTGATGGTCACGATGGAGCGAAGTTTCAAAGAAAGTTTCCCTTCTCGGCTCCAGACTTCTCCGAAAAGTACGTCATCATTGAGCTCTGCAAATTTTGGTGCAAATTTTCCTAACATATCATGTCCTGCTGTTTGTTTTACCATTTTGGTTTCTTCCTTTCTTTTTTAGTAGGCAGTTGGCAGTTAGCAGTAGGCAGTGAATTGCCTGCTACTAACAAATGGGTAGTCTAAAATTGTTGCTGGTTGTTAGTTGTTTGTTCGTTGTTTGTTATTGGAATCAAACAACCAACAACTAACAACCAACAACAGTGTCACAAGATTTCTCCACTTTTGTCTAGGGAAACACTGATTTAATCGTTATTTGAAATGATTCTTGAATTTTTATTCAAAGCGAGGAAAGAAAATCCGCGAATAGCGAGCTATTTAAGGATTTCCTTGACGATGCTTTGGATAAAAATTCATATCATTTCAAATTCTTTGATTAAATCAGCGTTTCCCTAACATAGTCGCTTAGCACGATAGAACTCTCCTTGCACAAATCCCATCGGTCGAAATGACATCTATACTTCCCGCTTACTGCCAACTGCCTACTGCAAACTGCCTACCAACAAGGGCAATTCTCGATTGATCACATCCGCCATAATCTGCTTCATATTCCAATCCCCATGAAGCCCGTCTAAAGCGAGCCAAATCGGAAGCTCTTCCATATCCTCAAAGGGAGCGGCCACGTCGATGTGGGGCTGAGTGCGAATGTAATCATTCACTTCGCGGAAAGCATCCTGCCAGCCTTCCGCGGTGGGTTCTTGAAACGCTTTTTGGATATTTTCTGGATTGATAGGCGGCAAAGTCAAAAGAATGGGAATGATCCCATTGTCTCTGGCTTTTTGCTGTATTTCCTGTAAATCAGAAATCACCGATGCCGCCGGCACGCCGCCACGAAGGCTATTGGTGCCGCCCATGATGAGAAGTACTTTCGGATGGAAGGGCAGCACGTCTCGCTCGAAGCGGTCCACCATCATTTCACTGGTATTTCCACTTTCCGATAGATTGATAGAGGGGAAATTCAAGTAGGATTCGTAGCTGTAGGCCAAATCGGAGGGGCTGAACGAGAGGTGCCCGCCGCCGTGGGAAATACTGTCGCCAAAAATCCCAACTTCCCAATTTTCTTCCGGCAAAGTTTGTATTTCCTGGGGAACGCTCCACTCGCCCACCGGAAGGCCTTTCTCATCCATGCCCCGGACCCGCCAATAGTAGGTCCCTATCCGCGGCGCTGCATCGTACAAATCGGTGAGTTCCGTAGACGCTGCATAGACGCGGTAGCGAGAGGGAGCGTAACCAGTGAGGTTTTCCGGATATTTCTTTGTCACTTCCACTTCGTAGCGCACGGCGCCCGGATTTCCGGTGTAGGCATAGACAGGAAATAGCATAGCCGCTCCAGGGCCTTTGTTCGGTTCATGAGGAATGGGCGCATTCCGATCGGTCCGCACCAGGCTACTGTTCAACTCGGCGGGCTGGGAATATTCGGTCACCGGATTGCCATCCAAATCGAAAGCGCGGACTCGCCAGAAAAGAGGGGTATTCTCTGGTAGCTCGGACATGTCCAGCATCACGTGATGGGAGTAGACATGGGGATTCCGATACAACGCATCAGGCACTTCTTTGTCAGCTTGCAAATTTTTCGGCACGCCAGCAAAAATTTCTACTTCATATCGCACCGCATTCAAATTCTGGGGCCAGGAAAGAAATCCGTATTGTCCTTTCTCTTCATGGGTCATCTCTGCGGCCCGCACTTTGCTACAGGTAAAGGCATTGTGATAGCCCACCATAGCCATAGGTACGATAGCCAACGCCACGCCTAGCACCATGGCTTTCCAGATGTGTTTTCTTTTCATGACAAGCCTCCTTTCGTTTTGGGACAGGGTTCTCAGGTCGCTCAGGATTCTCAGGTTGCTCAGGACGTTCAGGGTTCTAAGGGGACTAAGGGGACTAAGGGTTCTAAGGGTTTCCGAACGTGCCTATGAAGGTTAATGCCATCAGCTCATTCGAGAAGCCTGGGAATCCTGAGAAACTTGAACAACCTGCCACCGCCTGTCTCCTCGTTCTCCTACAGTATAGGCTTACCCGGAAAGCATAGCAAATACTTCTATTTTATAGTTTTGTATAGGGGAAAGGCATGGATTTTGGTGACTGGTGACTAGGGACTAGTAGCTAGGGATTGGGGATTAGGGGTTCTGTTGCGATGGCACGGGTAGAGGGACATAGATATGAAATGTGCGTTTTAAGGTTCTGTTGCGATGATATGGATAGAGAAACATGGATCTAAAACGTGCAATTTAGGGTTCTGTAGCGATAAAAGGGATGGATAGACATGGAGATAGAACATGGTGTTTAGGGTTCTATAGCGGAGACATAGTTCGTGAAATATAGCAGTATAAATGCTAAGATCCCCTTCCTTTGGAAGGGGATAGCGTATAAGCGAAGCGAATAAAGCAGGGGATAGCCTGCATTAGCGAGATTCTCGCTTTATAAGAAATCCGAGAAAGGCTAGTCTGGACGCCGATTTCGTTTTTCTCACAAAGCGATGTAAAACCGCTAGTGCGAGCTATCCCCTTGTCCATTCGCTCCGCTCATGGCCTTTCCCCTTCCAAAGGAAGGGGATCCTTGGTATTTATACCGCTATATTTCACAAACCATATCATCGCTACAGAACCCCTAATCCCCAATCCCTAGCTACCAATCCGTGCTATAATAATCTCCAAAGGAGGTCTCACTATGAAATCATTACTCACCGCAGCAGCCCTGGCTTGTTTGCTGACCAGTTCTATCGGAGCCGCTGATTATTCTAATACTATGAAAATGACAGAACCATCAAAGATTACGGAAAATGAAGGGGCCGCTTCGGTGGATCGGCAATTTGACCACAAAGATTCGCCCTATTTCTCCCGTCTTGATTTCTATCATATGAAATCCACCAAAACCCGCACCATATTGACCGGATATCAAACGTTGCAGCAATCTAGCGAATGGTCCTGTGGCCCGGCAGCAGCACTCACGGTGCTACATTGGTATGGCAAAGCAGGAAATCATACGGAAAGTGAGCTAGCTTCTTTCCGTCATCCCCTTCCGGACATGAAAGTACCGGGCTATCCCGATGGATACCCCGGCACCACGCTGAACCAGATGGAAGATATATTTGACAAAGTGGGCGGCTTCACCTACGAAGACACCAATACTTATAAAAAAGACGGGAAATCTCTCACCCCGGAAATCATACAACAAGAACTCCGTGCCGGTCATCCCATCCTCATCTGCTGGATCGATTGGGGCGGCCACTGGCAGACCATCATCGGCTATGACACCATGGGCACCGACAGTGTGCTGGATGATGTGCTCATCGTCGCCGACCCCTATGACGTGACCGACCACAACCAGGACGGCTACGGCGTCGTCCCCGCTTGCCGGTTCTTCTCCATGTGGAATATGTATGGGCAGTTCCCGGAATCGGAAGGGGGAAATGCGGGATTGTTTATGATTCCGGTGAGGAAATAGGGGTCTGGTGTGCCTCTTGCGGCTTGTCACACATAACATTTTCCCGCTATCATAAGATTCTGGTAGCTAGTGACTGGTGACTCGTGACTGGGGAAACGCATGCCCCAGTCACGAGTCACCAGTCTACCAGTCACCACTGAGAACTGTTTTCATACATAGTGATGCACTAGCGGTGCATGAAGTTTGGAGAAGGTGACCAGGGGGATAGAGTGTTTCGTCAGAAACACATTTACCTTAGCGGTATAAAACTCCGTGTCAGACTGTCTCAAATAAGCACACTCCGCTTTTCTGAAATATGTCCCTTCGGGCCATTCTATAGCAGGACCAAGTTCGCTCATCATACAGTAGTGAAGTATCTCGCTAGAGCTGCCCCCTCAGCCTTCGGCAGCTCCCCCGACAGGGGAGCCGAGACAGCGGTGTAAACTTACTTACCCGGCATCGCCGCCCCTTCTCCAAGGGGCCACACGCTAGTGCCGCTTATGGTTTGTCACACATAATATGTTCTCCGCTATACTCAGGTTCTATCAAACAACAAGAACCTGAGTATAGCGTTTTTCTTTCCAACTCCCTCTATCCACAGCATGCTACCAGAACCCTTACACAGCGGTTCCCTCTCCAACTCTCCCCCTATCCGCAGCACGCCCCCAGAACCCTTACATAGCGGTTTCCTCTCCAACTTTCCCCTATCCGCAGCATGCCCACCAGAACCTTTGAGATAAAATAAAACAGGACAGCTGATTCTATCCGTTACGATAGAGTCACTGTCCTGTTTTCTATTTCAACCGTTCTTTCAAAAATTCAATAAACGTGCTCGCTGCCCGGCTGAAGGGTTGATTTCTTCGCCAGGCCAAGGCGGTGTAGACGGGTTGTTTCTCTCCCACCAAGGGGCGAAAGCAGATGCGGGATTCGTCCAGGAAGGGAATGACCCCTTCGGAGGTCAAGAAATAGCCCATGCCTTCGTCCACCATGATGGTGGCGTTATTCGGCAGGTCTACTTTAATGGGCACATTCACGTCCCACACGTCCTCGGCACCATAGCAAAGTTGAGCCACGTCCAAATCTTCGCGGAAGGATTTGATTAATGTTTTCCCTTGCAAGTCGATGGGCGAAATTTCTTCATTCTGGGTCAAAGGATCGTCGGCCCTCATATAGACACCGAAGCGAACTGGTTTCCCGATGGGCAGAAATTCGTATTTCTCCACGTCGAAAGGTTGCACCAGAAGCCCCACGTCCACACAGCCGTGGTCCAGGTAATCGCAAATGTAGGGGGTGATGTCGGTGTAGAATTTGAAATGAACTTGAGGGTATTCATTCTGAAACTCTTTGATGAGCTCGATGAAATTGCGAGACGAGGCCATGTCGCCGCCCGCCACGCTGATGGTGCCTTCCAGGTTTTCGCCGGCCTGGGTCACTTCCATTTCGGTCTTGTCCACCAGGTTCAAAATTTCTTCTGCTCTCCGGCGAAGCAGTATGCCCTCGGAGGTGAGTTCGATTTTACGGCCGCCCCGGTCTAGGAGGGTGACGCCCATTTCTTTTTCCAGTTCCGCAATTTGCCTCGACAAGGTGGGCTGTGTGATGTGAAGCCGCTCCGCCGCGCGGGTAATGCTTTCCTCCCGGGCCACCATGAGGAAATATTTCAATACGCGAAATTCCAATTTTGCCTCCCATGCGATGAATCCGATAGACTAACAAAGATAGGAAAGGTTACGAAGGGTTAGCCCTTCGGGCAGGTTATATGGTACACAAACCGCTTTTCTCTAAAGTGCTGATAAGGAATAGCGATTGTTGTTAGTTGTTAGTTGTTAGTTGTCTGGATCCAAACAACTAACAACCAACAACTGACAACAGTGAATATGCAAGAATTTTATACTATGCGGCGCTTTATGAATTGTGCGCCGCTACCACCATTACGCACTACGCACTTCGCATTACGCACTCTACTCAAAAACTATATTTCCCCTCATACAGCAGTTCTTTCACGAAGTTCGGAAGGACGAAGCAACTCTTTTGGATGCCCTTGTTGTAGTATTTCATGGGCTGCGGGGCTTCTCGGTTTATGGTCGCCGTAAGGGGGTCATATTTCTTGGAGCCAATCATGAAGGAATGCATGCAGGCAGGATAAATCGGCACGTGGGAGAAATACATCCGCACGATAGGAAATACGTCGCTCATGGCTTGGAATACGTCGTGCACCGTTTTCTGCTGCACGATAGGCGACTCGGTCTGCTGCACGATGAGTCCGTCTTCTCGAAGGGCCTCTTTGGCGCTCTTATAAAATTCTCGGGTGAAGAGTCCTTCGCCCGGTCCGATGGGGTCGGAGCAGTCGATAATGATCACGTCGTAGAAATCTTTCACCGATGCGGCAAAAGCGATGCCGTCTCCCACATGGACGTGGAGTTTGTCCGGCGGGTCCAAGAGGACTTTGGAAATGGTGGGGAAATATTTCTTCGAGAGCTCGATGACGCGACCATCGATGTCGCAAAGGTCCACCTGTTTCACGCAATCATGACGACACACCTCTCGTGCCACGCCCCCGTCACCACCGCCAATAATCAGCAACCGTTCCGGGTTGGGATGCATCATGAGGGGCACGTGGGCAATCATTTCGTGATAGGTCCATTCATCTTTTACCGAGGTTTGAAATACGCCGTCCAAAATGAGAAGGCGACCGTATTGCTCGGTATCGGCGATTTGGATGTGCTGGTACGGGGTCTGTTCTTCGTGAATCATTTTTGTGATGGTGAGGGACAGCCCTTGGTGTTCATTGGCCCATTCGGTCACATAGGTTTTCTCTGCCATAGTCTTATTCCTTGGTTTCTTCTGGTTTGTCTTCTGCTGGTGCTTCTTCCTGGGGAGCGATGTTGGCAGCAGCCTGGTCAAAGAGGTTCGCTGCGTTCACGTCTTCCCCTTCTTCTTTCACTTCTTCAGCAGGAGCGGGTTCTTCTGCCTTGGTTTCTATCGGTGCTGCTGGTGCTGGTTCAGCCGCCGGAGCGGGCTGGGTGATTGGTGTCTGAATAGCCTGTGGGGCCTGGACAGATTTGGCCGATTCAATCAAAGCCAAAGCGGATTTGAAATTGGACAGCAACTTTTCAATGTAAAGGTTCATATCCCCTTCGGTTTTCAAGAGGTCCGCATTCATCTTTCGACGAGCTGCTTCGGCATCAGATACGATTTTCTGGGCTTCACTCTGGGCTTCGCGAATGGAAAGTTCTGCTTCTTTATGAGCATTTTTCTTCACATTGTCTGCTGTTTCCTGGGCCATAACCAAGGTGTTGGACATGGTGGATTCCATTTTTTCGTAATTGCGAAGCTTCGTCTTGATGGCATCCATTTCTTCTTCCATTTCACGATGTTCGCGATAAATTTTTTCATAATCGCTGGCTAATTCTTCCAAGAAAGAATTGACTTCGTCCTTGGAATAGCCACGAATCTGTCCGGAAAATGTTTTATTATGAATATCCATTGGTGTGATCATAGTGTATTCTCCTTTTTATACATATAGTATGCAAACGAATCTACTATGAGTTAGAAGTGAGGAGTGAGGAGTGAGGAGTGAAGGTGCGGCACACAATTCATATAGTGCCGCATTGTATATTATATAAAATTTGATGCATAGCTAGGGAAGCGCTGATTTAATCAAAGAATTTGAAATGATATGAATTTTTATCCAAAGCATCGTCAAAAAAATCCTTAAATAGCTCGTGCATGATTATTCCCAAAAATGATGAGAGACCAAGTAGCAAGTGCGTATTTCCTAATCCTTAGCTGCTAATCCCTAATCCCTATTATCATAATAAAATAATATAACTTGCGGCGCTTTACTAATTTGATGCGCCGCCACCTTCACTCCTCACTCCTCACTCCTCATTCCTAACTGCTTTATTTGTATCTATCAATCAAAAGTCCGGTCCGGCCTTTGCGGCTGGTGCTGGTTTCTTCTTTGATTTCAATGCGTCCTCGGCCGCGGATGCTGATGATGTCCCCCACTTTGACGGTCTGGGACGGACTTTTGGCGGGCTGCCAATTCACTTCAGTCCGTTCATCTTCCACAGCCTGGGCCATTTTGGAGCGGGAAATACCAAATCCAGCAGCGCCAACCGCATCCAAGCGAAGAGAAGCTACGGTCGCCCGCACTTCTTTGGCTGTTTTCTTCGGTGGAGCGATCTGGTCCATCGGTATTTCTTCTACTTTCACCGGAACCATCGCCACTTTGACAAAGTTGTCTTTGATCCATTCTGCCATGGTGCTGTCCACCAAAATCTGGCAGCCCGGCCCCTGCATGAGAATATCTCCCAAAATGGAACGGTCAATGCCAAGCCCCATGAGGGAACCCAGCACATCTCGATGACCGATGAGGCGATACCGCCCATCCCAAGTCACAGAAAGCAGGGTCACGCCAAAATCGATGGGTCCGTCGTAGTCATCTCTCGCAAAGGCGATACGCACTCGTTCCGCTTCGTGATAGCCTCCAAAGCTCTTGGCTGTGACGGTCTTCATATGAGCCGCAATGGTTTGACCAATCTGCGCCGCAAAGGGCGACATGAAAGGTCCCACCGCAAAAGGACGCCCCCGGTCGACCGAATCCGCTAGATCCAGCAGCCGAATAGCCATCTCCTTCGCTTCGTCTCCGGTAGCGGCAAAGTACCGGAGAATTTTTTCTCTATCTTTCATAAAATAGGTTACTCCTAGTTTGTTATGTGATAAAAGTGACTAGTGACTCGTGACTGGTGACTGGAATCATGTTTCCCTAGTCACCAGTCTACCAGTCACTAGTCACCATTATCCCTTCGCCATTTTATCCGATTTATCCAAGCAGGCCTGGACGCCATCCATGAGAGCCGCACGGAGACCGGCTTGTTCCATGGCGTGAATGCCAGCGATGGTGGTGCCTCCTGGGCTAGTGACTTGGTCACGGAGTTGGGCGGGATGTTTCCCTGTTTCCAGTACCATCTTCGCCGCACCATACAAGGTCTGTGCTGCTGCTTCAATGGCTAATTTCCGTGGCAATCCAATGAGAACCCCTGCATCGGCCAAAGCATCAATGATAACAAATGCATATCCCGGGCCTGCTCCAGAAAGGGCGCCCAGTTCATCCAGTTGCCGTTCGGTTACGACTGCTTCTCTTCCTAAGGCAGAGAAAATATCTTCCGCAGCGCTGATAAATTCTTTGGATGCCAAGGTGCCTGGTGCGATGGCTGCCATACCTTCGCCTACCGACGCAGGGGTATTCGGCATGACGCGAATCACTTCCGTGCCTTTCAGCAAACCAGTTTCCAAGGTTTCCAGCGTCACAGCGGCTGCAATAGAAAGAACCCGGCGCGGATGATACTGGGATATGTCTTCCAGCACAGATGGAATGATATTCGGCTTCACTGCCAAAATCACCACGTCCGCTTCCGCCGCTTCGCTTCCATCCACAGAAGCGGAAACGCCGTACTGCGCTGCTTTTTCATGAGAAGCTTCTGGAGAATGTTCTTTCAGATAGACTTCTTCTTTTTTCCATAATCCTTTCGCCAGGCAACCAGAGAGGATGGCTCCCCCCATGGCGCCACAGCCGATGATCAATATTTTTTTCATCTGTCCGGTCCTTTCGTTGGGTTGCTACGTTTATGGATTGGCATGAGTAAGAGATGATTTCGTTGGTGCTTACAGGTTGCTCAAGGTTCTAAGGGTTCTGAGGGTTCTAAAGGTTCCCCAAATGCGACGATGATCGCTAGCAATTTTATCTCTATCCGTCATTTCGACCGATGGGATTAGTGCAAGAAGACGCAGTAGAGCTAAGCGACTATGTTGGACAAAAGTTTTCGTCATCCTGAGCGTAGTCGAAGGACTTGAGACGCTATCGAAAACAACGTTACTTCCACAAGATTTCTCCACTTCTGTCTCACATAGTCACAGAAAAGCGCTAGAAACATCAAGCACCAATCCCGTCGGTCGAAATGACGATTACCATGTTACCTTTTTCTTAACTTAACGCCATTGCCCTCCGGGTTAGAATCAAAGAAGAGGCCGCACAAATGATATGAAAAACTATGTGAAAAAATCCCATATTCAATAATCTCACATATCAAAGCAACCGCTAAAGCAGCCCCCTCTGCCTACGGCAGCTCCCCCGAAGGGGGAGCCAAGGCGCTAGTGCTCCCAACGTTTGCGGCACATTCGAGAAACGTGAGAAACCTGAGAAGCCTGAGCAACCTGTACCTCAGCATAAATCATCGCATATTTCTCTTAACCTAATAGCATTCCCCTCACGGCCCATTCCAAGTCGGAATCCCCGATACATAAGCGAGCTTATCCTTATCCAACTGCACACTATCCGGTGCACAAATGAGGACATCATCATTCAGTAGTTCGATACTTCCATGGCACATATAAATAGCGCCACTCATGAAATCCACGAACCGACTGGCTGTTTCATCGTCCACACTATCATTGAGTACAACGATGACGACCAGCCCTTTTTCTAAATCCTCCACCGCCCGGCGGGCATCGGAATAGGACGCTGGCGTCAAAATCACCACTTCCAAAGGACGAATACTCCTCACAGGCAGCGCGCCTGCCTCAGGCATATCATCCGTATTCTCTGGAATTTGCGGTGCATCCATTTCTTCTGGGCTCATGAACTGGTTTCTAAACCATTCCAAGCCACTCGACAGAAATGACATTACGCTTCAGGCGCTTGCGGCCCCTGAGGAGCCTGAGCGTTCCACTGCGGAGCCGGTGCCCCCTGGGGCTGCGGCTGGTCCGTATAGGCTGCGAAATTTTCGCGAGAAACGCTCATATTATTTGGCGCGCAAAGATAAATACTTTCCGAAATCTGATCGATACGCCCATCCAGCGCATACATGATGCCCTGTACGAAATCGACAATCCGCTGCGCTTCATCAGCATCGGTCTTTTCCATATTCATGACGACTGGACGCATCGCCTTCAAATGGTCGCCGATTTTTTCTGCATCACTATAACTCTTCGGGCTCACCACCACCATGGTATAGGGCTTGGCAGCCTGGCGCGGTACAGCGGTGCGGCCAATGCCGCGAACTGCTGCCGGACGAGGAGGCACAGGGGCCGCCGGATTCACCGGAGCGGTTTCCTCCGCCATTTCTTCCTCCTCTAATTCTTCATCATCATGGTCAACAAACTGATCCTTAAACTTATCTAACAAGCTCATGCTCTTTTACCCCTCTCAATGATACTGACGCGGCCCAAAGATAGCGGTTCCGATACGAACCATAGTCGCGCCTTCTTCAATAGCAATTTCAAAATCATGGGTCATTCCCATGGACAAAATAGACACCTGACCGGCCGGGAAATCCGATTTCAACCGTTCCCACAGCTCGTGGCCCCTGCGAAATACAGGACGGGTCATTTCCACATCCTCATAATTCGGTGCCATGCACATGAGACCTACCACATGCACATGAGACAGCCCCTTCACTTCTCCGATCACAACATCCCAATCGGACGGATCCAAGCCATGCTTGCTTTCTTCTCCGGAAATATTAAATTCCAAGAGAACATCCTGCACCTTGCCAATTTCCCCCGCCCGCTTATCGATTTCCTTTGCAATAGAAATCGAATCCACAGACTGGATCAAATCCGCCATGGCCACCGCCTTTTTTACTTTATTTTTTTGCAAATGTCCCTGCAAATTCCAAACCACTGGAACCGTCAGAGCCTTATGCTTTTCTTCCATTTCCTGGACCCGGTTCTCGCCGACCTCTCTCACCCCCAGAGAAATAGCTTCTTCCATATCCTCCAAAGGATGAAACTTCGTCACCGCCACCAGCGTCACATCCTGCCCATAGGGCGAACGGGCCCTGGCCGCTTCGATCCGTTCCATGACATGGGCTAATCGTTCTTTGATTTCTGACATAGCCCCACCTTCTTTTATGGGAAATTTGAGTATAGCGTCCTTCAAAAGGAAATAGTTATACTTATTAATCATTATAGCACAGAAATTGCCAGAGAAAAATAAGGAATTTTGAGTGGTTTTGTTGCACGATGGCTCATTTGCGTTCAAGTAGCAAGAAATAGAGTGCAGCGTTGTTGTTGGTTGTTGGTTGTTGGTTAGCAGTTAGCAGTTGGCAGTTGATTCTATTGGCCCCCTTCCTTTGGAAGGGGGTAGCAGAACGAGCGTAGCGAGTGCAGCGGGGGATAGCCTGCTCTTGCGATATAACTCGCATACGGCCTCTATCCACACTGGCGTCCACTCTTGCAACTTTCCCGCTTTCTCTGGACGCCTACATCGCCTAGTGTCTCATTCCAATTCTCACGCTAAAGCGAGCTATCCCCCCTGCCCCCCTTTCAGTGAAAGGGGGCTTTCCGCTACTGCTTCTTCCGTTAGCACCACTACCCATTTCTGCCTACTGCTCACTGCAAACTAAAAAAGAGACTCCACAAAATATTTCTATTTCACAGAATCTCTTTTTTCTTCTAACAGTAGCCAGTGACTCGTGACTGGTGACTAGGAAAATCCAATTTCCCAATCACGAGTCACCAGTCTACCCGTTACTTATTCCTCCGTCTGCTCTTCCGCCTGACCGAAAAGAACATCGATGGACGCGATGCGGTCGCCTTCTTCCAACCGCTGGAGAATAACGCCCTGTCCTGCTTTCGCCTTCTTACTGGTGATCTGGTCCGCTTTCGTCTTGATGGTGATGCCCTGTTCAGAAACGCCTACCAGTTCATCATTATCATCAGCGGCCACGAGAGCAACTACTTCATAGCCTTTACGGAAATTGCGAACCCCCTTGCCATTTCGGCTCTGTACGTGGTAAGCGGAGGCTTTATTTCTCTTCGCATTGCCATCAGCTGAAATGGTGAAAATGTCCTTATCTGCAGCTACGCAAGCACCGACCACTTCATCATTGTCGGTCAGCTTGATACCATGCACGCCAGCAGCAGCTCTGCCCATGGGGCGAACTTCGCTATCGTTCACGGAGAAGCGAATTGCCATGCCCAGCTTGGTGCCCAGAATGATTTCTTCATCCCCTGCCAAAGCCATGACAGCTGCCAGGCGGTCGCCTTCGTTGAGGCGAATGGAAATGAGGCCGTTCTTGTTGATGTTCTTGTATTCCGAGAGATAGGTCTTCTTCACGTAGCCCTTCTTCGTAATCATCAAGAGGTATTGGGTTCCTTCCTTCACATTATCCACATCGAGGAGTTCTGTCACTCGTTCATCGTTCGCCAGGTTCGGGATGAAATTGATGAGGGCACTGCCTCTTGCCGTTCTGGTGGATTTCGGGAATTCGACCGCCGTCTTCACGTACACTTTGCCTTTGTTGGTGAAGAAGAGAATGCGATTATGAGTGGAAGTGTTCAGGATTTTCCATACATAATCTTCATCTTTCATCTTCATACCGGACACACCGCGGCCGCCCTTCTTCTGGACACGAATGTCTGCGGAATCCATGCGTTTGATGTAATTCTGCTTGGTCAGGGTGATGGTCATCGGTTCATCCGGGATGAGGTCGGTCAAAGTGAAATCCTCTTTCGCAGCGGTGATTTCTGTCCGACGATCATCGCCGAAGTTCTTCTTTTCATCCTGCAGTTCCGCTTTGACCACGCCCAGAATCTTTTCTCTGGAGGACAGCAAATCTTCCAGGTAAGCAATGGTTTCTTTCACGTCTTTATAGTCAGCTTCCAGTTTATCTCTTTCCAGTCCGGTCAGGCGTCTGAGGCGCATATCCAGAATGGCAATGGCCTGTTTTTCAGAAAGGCCAAATTTAGAAATCAAAGCGGTCTTTGCGATGTCATCGGTGCGGGATTCACGAATGGTCTTGATGACTTCATCGATGTGATCCAGGGCAATGAGCAAGCCTTCCAAAATATGAGCCTTCGCACGAGCTTTGTCCAATTCGTACTGGCTGCGGCGAGTAATGACTTCTTCCTGGTGTTTCAGGTAATAGTAGAGAATCTGTTTCAAATTCAAAATTCTCGGATGACCATCCACCAGAGCGAGCATAATAGCGCCGAAGTTCACCTGCATCTGGGTATGCTTGAATAGATTATTCAGCATGATTTCCGGGCTCACATCCGCACGGAGTTCGATAGCAATACGCATACCGCTGCGATCCGATTCATCACGAAGAGCGGTGATGCCATCCAACACCTTCTGCCGCTGCAATTCCGCGATGGATTCGATGAGACGGGCCTTATTCACCTGGTAAGGAATTTCGGTGACCACAATGCGATGCTTGCCACGTTCCATTTCCTCAATGTCCGTCTTCGCCCGCACCGTGATACTGCCACGACCGGACCGATAGGTATCTTCGATCCCCTTGTAACCCTGGATGATGCCAGCCGTCGGAAAATCTGGGCCCTTGATATATTTCATCAATTCATCGATGGTAATATCCGGGTTATCAATCATGGCACAAAGACCGTCCACCACTTCTGACAAATTGTGAGGCGGAATGTTAGTCGCCATACCGACGGCGATACCGTAAGAACCATTCACCAAAAGATTTGGAATACGGGACGGAAGCACCAGCGGTTCCTGGAGAGATCCATCATAGTTCGGCATGAAATCCACGGTGTTCTTATCGATGTCCCGCAGCATTTCCACCGTAATCTTCGCCATACGCATTTCCGTATAACGCATAGCCGCCGCCGAGTCACCATCTACAGAGCCGAAATTCCCGTGCCCATCCACTAGCGGATAGCGGGTCGAGAAATCCTGGGCCATGCGGACCGCCGATTCATACACCGCACTATCCCCATGGGGATGATACTTACCAAGAACATCGCCGACGATACGAGCCGACTTCTTATACGCCTTCCCCGGAAGCATCCCCGCCTCGCTCATGGCGTAGAGAATGCGGCGATGTACCGGTTTCAAACCATCTCGTACATCAGGCAGCGCACGGGTCACAATGACCGACATGGCGTAGTCGATGTAAGAGTTCTTCATCTGCCCCTCCAGAGGGGTATTGATGATTTTGCCTTCTTTCCATTCGAAGTCCATAGGTACTCCTTCTCGATAGAAATACTGACTCTATGTTGTTGGTTGTTAGTTGTTGGGGTACAGACAACCAACAACTAACAACTAACAACTAACAACTAACAACTTGCGTGCAAAACGTCAATACGCTCTATCGATAAAAAAGAGAGTATGCCAAATACTCTCAAAATTAAACATTACATGTAATTATTATATCACAAAATCGCTGCTAGGGCCATTTAAATGCCTTGGCGAATGGATAGGATGAAAAGTTATACAAAATAGTGTTTTTGTGGTTAGCATCTGGTAGTGAATAATCGCTCATGAATCGATAGATTCACTATCTACTGAATACCAATTTCTGTACACGCATTGTTATTATTTGCTAGTTTTCTAGCACCAAAGAACCAACAACAATTACCGATTCGGCTTCTTGCTATTGAAAAAATAAATTAACAAGCAACCACTATGTAAAAGCAAAGAAAAAAGCTTGTAACAATCCCGCTATTGTCACAAGCTTTCTACTCTTTTATTTCTTTACATAGTCGTTTGAAAATTATGGCTTCATCAAGCACAAATCCCGTAGGTACCCTAATATTTCTAGCATCACCTATTTTCTAAAAATCGTGCTTCCACCATTGGCAGCTTTGGCTTCGTTATAAGCCTTCTGTGCCGCTTCATAACTGCTAAAATACCCCACCACGTCACTTGCTGGTTTCGTATATTCACTCCCCTTAGCTGCGGGTGCTAATCCATCTCCACTTTTCCCTTGCCCCATCCACATATTATTTTTCAGGACATAGTAACTGGTCCCATCAAAATAGTATGAAAGGACTTTTTCTTTACTATATCCATCAGTGGTACCTGCGGAATTTAAATCACTGGCATTAATTTTATCTGTAGTCCAATAAAATCCTTTATTAGCTGGATCAACACCACTTGCATTCTCCCCATTGTAATACGTCCACAAATCAGCCCCCAACTCTTTTGCCATTTCCGTCACTTTAGAATCGTTTTCATCCCCATTAGAGAGCCAGCAGGACATAAGCATACCACGCTTGTAATTTTCGGAGTCTTTCAATCCCCAAGGCGTATTTCCTTTCCCGTTATAATTGGTTTGTAATTTCTCATCCACATACTTGATAAAAGCAGGCAAATCATAGGGAGTTTTTGACGAGCTAGAACTGGAATCCGATTTTGAATCGGATTGGGAGCCATCTTTCGCTGCTACGTTCAGTACATTGGACGCATTTCCAAAGATGCTATTAATGGAATTGGCTAATCC
>CAVBRV010000012.1:17093-25890 GCA_963597965.1 Paludibacteraceae bacterium
GGAATACACAAACCAGCCAATGCCGACCACAATGCCCAGCAGCAAGGCGTATTCCACCAAGTCCTGGCCTTTTTCTTTTTTGGAATGGTTCCACAGAAGCATAATATCCTCCTCCGTTTTCGGTCAATGTCATTAAGTTAAGGATTTGCATGAGTAGGAATGATTCCGCTAGAGGTTACAGGTTACTCAAGGTTCTAAGGGTTCTAAGGTTGCTCAGGTTCCTCAAATGTGCCGATAGTCTCTGGCGTCATTAGCTCATTCGAGAAACCTTTAGAACCCTTAGTACCTTGAAAACCTTGAGCAGCCTGTAACCACAAGCGTTAGCATACCTATTCACCTATGCAGCTAATTTTGCTTTCATTTTACTAGTATAGTAAAGGGAAGTCAAATGGAATCCGCCGGCATTAGACGATCAGATATCAGAAGTCAGATGTCTGATGTCTGATTTCTGATATCTAAAACATCCGTCATTTCGACCGACGGGATTTGTGCTTGATGCTTCTATCGCTTTTCTGCGACTATGTTGGACAAAAGTGGAGAAATCTTGTGGGATTAACGTTGTTTTCGATAGTGTCTCAAGATTTCTCCACTTCTGTCTCACATAGTCGCTTGATGCTACCTATTCATCAAGCACAAATCCCATCGGTCGAAATGACGATAATTGTGCTCCCATTACTGCCAACTGCTAACGGCCTACTGCTAACTACAAAAACAAAAAGCACCAAATGACGCAATCGTCACTTGGTGCTTTTCAATAGACTCTATCGTCATCCTCTCATTCGAGAAACCTGAGAACCTTGAGAAACCTTAGTAACCTGAGAACTAATGCTGTTACGTTAAGAGAAACATGTAGTGATTTCTACTGATGCAAAGGTTCTAAGGGTACTAAAGGTTCTAAAGGGCTCCGAATGAGATAATAACATTAGCGTCTATCTGCTCATTCGAGAACCTTAAGAACCCTTTGTACCTTGAGAACCCTTAGAACCTTATAACCGCTGCAGAAATCATCGCCTATTTCACACAGCACATCCAGGACAGCGATTTATTCAATCACCATGAGCAAGTCCCCAGATTCGATTCTCTGTCCGGCTTTGACGTGAATTTCACTGACAATGCCGTCCATCGGGGCGGTGATGGTGGTTTCCATCTTCATGGCTTCCGTAACAACTACCGGGTCGCCTTTCTTGACGGAGGAGCCTTTGTCTACCATCAGTTTCACCACAGAGCCGGAGAGGGTAGCGCCCACTTCGCCTGGGATGTCTTTGTCGGCTTTTCTGGAGGTAGCCGCCGATTCAGCCACGTGAGCGTCATGAATCTTAATTTCCCGAGGCATGCCGTTCAGTTCAAATTGAAGTTCCCTATTTCCTTCTGCATCTGGTTTGGTGATGTTGTCCAGTTTCACCAGCAGCATTTTGCCTTCTTCGATGTTGACTTGGATTTCTTCGCCCATCTTCATGCCGAAGAAATAGGTCGGTGTGTCCAGGATGGAGAGGTCGCCATACTTGTGATAGCGGTCCATGTAGTCGGAGAATACTTTCGGATAGATGCAATAGGAGGACACGTCTTCTTCTCGGGTGGGGATGTGTTTTTCTTTCATTTCCATCTTCACCTGGTCGAAGTTCACGTCTTCTGGCTGGCTTTCCAGGTGCGGTTTCTGTCCGCGGAGAATGATCTGTTGCAATTTTTCCGGGAATCCGCCGTAAGGAATGCCCAGTTTCCCATCAAAGAAATCAACCACAGACTGCGGGAAGTCCAGGGTGTCGCCCTTCTGGTAAATGTCCTCTTCGGTCAGATGGTTCTGTACCATGAAGAGGGTCATGTCGCCTACCACTTTGGAGGAAGGGGTGACTTTGATGATGTCGCCAAACATCATATTCACTTTGGCATACATGCGGCATACTTCGGGCCACTGCTGTCCCAGGCCTACCGCAGTCGCCTGCTGACGGAGGTTAGAATACTGTCCGCCAGGCATTTCATGCTGGTAAACCGTGGTGTTCGGATTTGCCATCTTGGAGTCGACGCCTGCATAGTAGGGACGAACGCCCTGCCAATAGCGGTCGATGGTTTCGAGAGCGTCGATATCCAGTTTCGGCTGGCGCGGATTGTTCTGCAGCGCATAGTACATGGAGGTCATGGATGGCTGGCTGGTGCCGTTGGAGAAGGCACTGGTTGCCACATCCACAATATCGACGCCTGCATCCACGGCTTTCGCGTAGGAGTAGAGGGTGCATCCGCCGCCTTCATGGCTGTGAAGATGAATCGGAAGGTCTACGGCGTCTTTCAAAGCAGAAATCAAAGCATAAGCGGCTTCTGGTTTCAGAAGACCTGCCATATCTTTGATAGCGATGATGTTGGCGCCGGCATTTTTCATTTCCTTTGCCAGGTCGGTGTAATATTTCAAAGAATATTTCTGACGGTTCGGATCCATGATGTCGCCGGTGTAGCAGAAGCAAGCTTCAGCGATTTTATTATTTTTACGAACTTCGTCAATGGTGACGGTCATATGGTTCAGCTGGTTCAAGCAGTCGAAAATACGGAATACGTCGATACCGTTTTCTGCTGCCTGGTCGATGAAGTGACGTACTACATTTTCCGGATAGTTGGTGTAACCGACGGTGTTCGCGCCGCGGGTGAGCATCTGGAAGAGAATGTTCGGTGCGGCTTTTCTCATCTGGCGCAATCTTTCCCATGGGCTTTCGTCCAGGAAACGGTAGGCCACGTCGAAGGTAGCGCCGCCCCAGTTTTCAAAGGAGAAGAGCTGCGGCACGTGGCAAGCGGTGTAATGGATGGCATTCATGATGTCATGGGTTCTCACGCGGGTAGCCAGGAGAGACTGGTGAGCGTCTCTGTAGGTGGTATCCATGAACATGACTTCTTTCTGGTCCATCACCCATTTCGCAAATTTATCGGGGCCCAGTTCGTCCAAGAGCTGGCGAGTGCCTTTCGGTGCTTCCATTTTTTCTGCATCCAGCACCGGCAGCGGAGCGAAGTCTGGTTTTTCCTGATGACCGGCACCGGCATAGCCATTGACGGTGATGTCGCCGATGTAGGAAAGCAGTTTGGTGCCGCGGTCGGAAATCATATCCGGTTCCTGCAGGAGCCAAGGATTTCTATCAATGTAGTTCACATCGCAGAGACCTTCCTGGAAGTCTCTGGTGCGAAGCATGTTTTGCAAGAAATAAATATTGGTCTTTACGCCGGAAATACGGAATTCGTTCAAGCAACGAAGCATCTTGTGAATGGTGTCTTTGGCATGGAGGGAATGAGCGGTGACTTTAACCAAGAGGGAGTCATAGTAAGGGGTGATGACTGCCCCTGCATAAGCGGTGCCGGCATCGAGACGAATGCCTGGGCCGCCGCCAGAACGGTATGCAATGATTTTGCCGGTGTCTGGCATGAAGTTATTCTGCGGGTCTTCGGTGGTGATACGGCACTGGATAGCCACCCCTTTGTACCAAATTTCATTCTGCTGACCGATGGCAATTTCCGGTCCGTCCAATGCATAGCCTTCAGCAATGAGAATCTGGCTCTTCACGATGTCCACATCGGTGATCATTTCAGTGACGGTGTGTTCTACCTGGACACGAGGGTTGACTTCGATGAAATAGAAGTGCTTTTCATCCTGGTCCACCAAAAATTCGACGGTACCAGCATTCAGATAGTGCACGTTTTTCATCAGCTTCACAGCGGCCATGCAAATGTTATTTCTGAGTTCCTGCGGGAGAGACCAAGCTGGAGCCATTTCAATGACTTTCTGGTGACGACGCTGGATGGAGCAGTCACGTTCAAAAAGGTGAACCACGTTGCCGTGTTCATCGCCCATAATCTGCACTTCGATGTGCTTCGGGTTCATGATGCAACGTTCTACATACACTTCATCATCGCCGAATGCCATTTTCGCTTCACTACGAGCGCGGTTGTAGGCTTCTTCCAAATCTTCCATACGGTCTACGTTTCTCATGCCGCGTCCACCGCCGCCATTGACAGCCTTGATCATGACAGGGAAACCATATTTCTCCGCAAACGCTTTCACTTCAGCGAAATCATGGACAGCCCCTTTGGTGCCTGGAATCATAGGAATGCCAGCTTTTTCTGCCTGAATACGAGCATTGACTTTGTCACCGAACATGATGAGGTGTTCTACCTTCGGTCCGATGAAAATGATGCCTTCTTCTTCGCAGCGCTGTGCCAATTTCGCATTTTCTGCCAGGAAACCATAGCCCGGATGAATAGCGTCTACATCGTGTTCCTTGCAAATACGGATGATGTCTTCGATGTCCAGGTAAGCATCAATCGGTTTGTCCCCTTCGCCCACCAGATACGCTTCATCTGCCCGGTTACGGTGCAGAGACAGAATGTCTTCTTTGGAATAAATAGCTACGGTGCGGATGCCCAGTTCACTGCAGGCTCGGAATACACGAATCGCGATTTCGCCACGGTTGGCGACCAGTACCTTATGAATACGTCTCATAAATTTCTCCCTTACTACAATTAGATGCACCATAGGTGCACTTTCTTATGAGTGACTGGTGACTAGTGACTAGTGACTTGGGTATTTTATATTCCCAGTCACGAGTCACCAGTTTACCAGTCACCATGTAACCAATACACATAGACGCTTCTTATGTCACGTCATATGCTATCATTTTACTAAGTACAGTCCACAAATTCAATAGCCTATCATAAATTAGTATTAATTATCTTTTCAATAAACGCAATAAATAGAATACTTATTTATTTGAAAATATGCATTAATTGAGATTAATCCGTTTTTCTTCATGTATTATTTAATTCATTTCTTCGTATTTATCGTTTATAGCCGTATAAGAATCATTTCTTTTCATATCTTATGTAAAAAAGGTTATTATGCTGCTGATTTCAGACATCTTACCATCTGATGGTCCGGCTTGACTAAAGGTTATCATTCTGCCATATCCAACTGTTTCACAAATCATTTTCACGCTAAAAACAGGTTATAAAGGGTTACGTTCTTACCGCATACCCCTTTATAACCTGTTTAACCTTTACTCAAATGTATTGCATGCCAACTGACACCACTGGAATTACAAAGTATAACCTTGACGCAAACGTATTGCATACCAACTGTCATCACTGGAGTCACAGAGTATAACCTTTTATACCCCTTTCGTCAGCATTCCAACCGCCGCCAATCTATCATTCAGCGAGCACCTTCGCGCCTTTTTCAATATTCTTATGAATCATGGCAAGGCATGCTTTAAATTTCGCCATTTCTTCGTCGGTCAGTGGATATTCCATGACTTCTTCTACCCCATTGATGCCAATGAGAGCGGGCACGCCGCAGAAGACGTCGTGTTCGCCGTATTCGCCGTCCAGTTCCACTGAGCAAGGAAGGATGCGTTTTTCATCATGCAGCACGGTGCGAACCAAGGTAGCTGCCGCAGAAGCAATGCCGTATTCAGTACAGAATTTGCCGCTATAAGTCACCCAGCCGCCTTTGATGGCTGTTTCCTGGACTTTGTCTTTATCGAATACAAAGCGAGGATCTTCTTCCATATCTTTCAGCGATTTGCCATAGAAATTGATGAGAGACCAAGGCACGATCTGAGACGCCCCGTGTTCGCCTAGCATGAAAGCAAAGAATCCACGAGAATCCAATCCAGTCTGGTCGGAAATGGCATGAATCAAACGGGAGGAATCCAAAAGCGTGCCGGTTCCCATGACACGGCCTCGCGGCAGTCCAGAAAGTTTCTGAATCAGGTGAGCAATCACATCGCATGGATTGGTGATGGAAATAAAAATGCCTTTGAAACCAGCCGCCATGACTTTCGGCACATAATCCGCCACCTGACGCACGCTATTTTCCAATTCATCATCGCGATTGCCCGTAGCGCAAAGAGTAATATCCCCCACTGCATTGACGATAATATCGCAATCTGCCAGCCCCGCATAATCAGCGATTTTGTACACCGAATGGTTCGGCATGTACATGACTGCATCATTCAAATCCTGGCATTCGCTAATGACTTTCGATTCTTTCAAATCGCACAACCGAATTTCGTCCGCAATCCCCATCATGCCCAGACAAAATGCTACATGAGCCCCTACATGGCCCAGACCGACTACGCCTACGATTCTTTTCTTTAACATACGGATTCCTCCTTTTCCTAAAAGGTGACTGGTAGACTTGTGACTAGTAACTGGAAATGTATTTCGTTCCCAGTCACTAGTCACAAGTCCACCAGTCACACGATTTCCTCCCCAGAAAGGAAATACTACTTGCAAATGTAACATACTTGCTAAGAGAAAAGCAACAATTTAGGTATTGTAGAAAATAAGTATGATATAATGAAATCACCTTCCACGAAGGGAGGTGATTCCCATGGAAGGATTTATCTCTATTCTTTCGTCGTTGTGGGCGAACCTGCTCGCCCCTGGCTTAGTTGCCGTATTTACTTGGTGGCTTAACCAGAAAAGTAAAAAATAGGCAGGAAAAAAGGGTGGTTCGTCAGCCACCCTTTTTTGTTCTCCCGGTTATCCCATGAAGAACTTATCTCTATTCGATATGCTAATTATACCATGACCTGCCTAAAAAGGAAAGTGAAATTTCCTAGGAAAATACTGATTTATTTCCATTTGAAATCATATACACTCATTAAACATAATGTAACACACCTAATAAGGAAAAAGCAATATAATAAAATTTGTATGCACATGATAGGGCGCTTCCAAATGATGTCGCGCCCTTCCTCACTTCTAACTTCTCACTGCTCTTAATTTGTGCTAAAATAATAAAAATTATTTGCATGCATAAGTGTGAAAGGAGACTACAACATGAGTATGCTCAAGGAATTTAAAGAATTTGCCCTCCGTGGCAATGTGGTAGACATGGCCGTCGGCGTTGTCATCGGCGCTGCTTTCGGAAAAATCGTTTCTTCTCTGGTGAATAACATCATCATGCCCCCGTTGGGATATATCCTGGGCGGGATCGATTTTTCCAATTTCTTCCTGCCCTTGAGCGACACCCCAGTTTCCACCATGGCAGAAGCCAAAGAACTGGGCATCCCTGTCATTGCCTATGGTGAATTTCTGAACACCGTCATCGACTTCCTCATCATCGCTTTCGTCATTTTCATCGCCATCAAACAAATCAATCGCTTCTTCCCCAAAGCCCCCGCCAAAGAAGTACGCAAATGCCCCTATTGCAAAGAAGCCATTGCGGACGATGCGACCAGATGTCCCCATTGCACGGCAGTATTAAAATGAGGAATTAGGAATGAGGAGTGAGAAATGAAGGTAGCGGCGTATAAAATTTGGAAGCGCCGCAGCTTTTTATAAAAGGTTATCAGAGATGACCTCATCTGGTCATTTGGTATTCAATCATAAATCTACAAGGTTATTATTTTGCTGAATAAGGATAGTTTAACAAAGAGAAATATCGCTACCATCAAGGTTATAAAAGGTTATAAATCGCCATGTTAATAACCCTTTATAACCTTGATGAAGGCGGCTTCATTTCATTGTTAAATTATCTTTTCCGTAGAATAATAACCTTTTGACTTGCGTTTGAATAAAGAGTGAGTGGATGGAATCAGCACTGATCCCCCTTTTATAAAACTTGCGGCGCTTTCAAGTTTTATGCGCCGCCACCACCACTCCTCACTCCTAATTCCTCACTCCTCACTATTTTTCCCAGTTGACCGAACGGCTCCAAACCATTATAATAATATGCGTCAGTCCATGCGAGCGTGGCGGAATTGGTAGACGCACAGGATTTAGGATCCTGCGCCTTGTGCATGGGGGTTCGAGTCCCTTCGCTCGCACCAAAGGAAACGCTGTATTTTCTAATTTAGGAAATACAGCGTTTTTTATTTGTTAAAAGGGTGACTGGTAGACTGGTGACTAGTGACTGGGGGATGATTCCGCTAGAAGTGACAGGTTGCTCAAGGTTCTGAGGGTTCTAAGGGTACTCAGGTTTTTCGAATGTGCCTATAAACGCCAGCGTCGTTAGCTCATTCGAGAAACCTTCAGAACCTTGAGTCCCTTTAAACCCCTTGCGGCAGAAATTATCGTATATTTCGCTTAACAGTATTACCAAGTCCCCCAGTCACTAGTCACCATTTTATAAACAATTTAGATTTACCATATTGATAAATCTAAATTTCATGATATACTGTAAATAGAGAATTATGAATACAGTCATAACTTATAGAAATGATTGTACTGATAGCGATTGTGACAACGACTTAGATGATTGCAACGGATAGAGAAAAGATTTCCCTAGTCACCAGTCACGAGCCACTAGTCACCATTTTACAAAGGAGGAATTATCATGAAAAAGTATGTATGCAAAGTTTGCGGATGGATCTATGATGAAGCACTGGGCGATCCCGATAATGGCATCGCACCGGGCACCAAGTTTGAAGACCTGCCGGCCGATTTCATCTGCCCCATGTGCGGCGCTGGCAAGGATGAATTTGAAGTTTATGAAGAATGAAATGAGTGCGTAATGCGTAGTGCGTAATGTTGGAAGGGGCCATTTTTATAAAGGTTATTATTCTGCTACACTCTATATTCCCACAAACAAAGTACACCGCCTGTCAAAAGGTTAAAAAGGTTATATAAGGTTATGATATTATGCTAGTTTCATAACCCTTTATAACCCTTCATAACCTTGAGACAAACGGTGTTCTTTATTTGTTAGTATGAAGAATACATCGAAATAATAACCTTCATAAATCGCGGCGCTTTTAAATTTTGTGCATAAATAAGTTTACACCTTATTTATCGCCCCCATCGGGGGAGATGCCGTAGGCAG
>CAVBRV010000013.1:0-23848 GCA_963597965.1 Paludibacteraceae bacterium
ACCTATTGATGACAAATGAAAAATTTATAGTTTTCCCATGGATTCCTCTCTTTTCTTTTTGGTATAATGGCGTCAAGAGGTGATAACTATGCTTATTCTTATTTCTTGTGGTGCCCTCATGGGTGCATTTATCGGCTTTTGCTTACTTTTACCGGA
Organism: Paludibacteraceae bacterium; assembly: GCA_963597965.1. Taxonomy (GTDB): domain Bacteria; phylum Bacillota; class Negativicutes; order Veillonellales; family Dialisteraceae; genus Dialister. Next base: position 157 of record CAVBRV010000013.1, read on the forward strand.
CTTGATAGAGTTCTTTGTAGTTATTGCCGTTGCTATCACTCTTGTATATCGCCTTATAAAGAAAGGCTTGCTCTTTTGTTATCAAAGAATAATTTCACTATTGAAGCGATAACAAAAATAAGAATCGCCATGGAATGTATCTCTCATGGTGGTTCTTATTTTTTGCGGTAAACTGTTTACATTCCCAGAGCGTCTTTTACGTCTTCCAGATAATCGGTACCGTTGATGTTGCAGACAAAGTTGTATTTGTCCAATTCCAGTTTGGTTTCTCCGTCAATGGTGACTTTGATATAATCGCATTCCAAGGTGTTTTTGCTATCTGTGGTGGTGCCTACATCAAATTTGCCCAAATCCGATTCTTTCGGACGGCCACGAAGAAGAATCTTGATTTTCCGTACCTTATAGGCCCCAGATTCCGCATCGTAAGCCTGACCAGCACCACGCAAATCAAGAGATAGCGCTTTATTGGCAGCCAGAGCGATGAGATCCTTTTCGATGGTTCGCCAGTTCAGTTCCACTTCTGCAGAGCTGTAGTGTCCCATGGTGGGCGCTTCGATTTCGCCCGCAATGCCTGCGCCCTTTACGGTCTGTGTCATGGCGGACAGTTTCGGAAGTGTCACATCCGCAATACCAAGGAATACATTTCCGTCCTGGTATACTCTGAAATTGATTAAATTTTCAGGAATGTTATTCATTTGTGCCCTCCTTCATTATTTGAACAGGGTGTCCAGATAATCCGTATCCAGTTCAATCACGTTTTCAATATCTTCCGCCGGAATGGGTGGCGTGAAATAGGTGTGGAATTTGATTTTCCCATTCAAGAGTGCGGTCTTTGGATTTTCGCTATCCAAAAATTCAACACGACCGCCCAGAATCACTTCTCTCGCTGCCAGTCCATTGAGGCGGATGTTTTCGGAATCAATCACGCAATCAATGAGGCGGCGATTGGTTGGATTGTCCACTTTCTGCCAGTAGGTCTGAATGAATGTAGACGCGTGCCAGTTGAACATTCTACGAAGTGGAATGAAACGGTCTTTGGCGTCCGTATCTGCCGGATAACAAGCGGTATTATTGCCCCATGCTTTCCATCCGCCGATGAAATTGAGGGCCGTCACAATGCCCTGCCCGTTCAGGTAGTTGGCCTGTTCCGGTTCCATCACCACTTCTGTCCCATCTTCCAAGCACAATCCTTCGATCTGCATGGATTTGTTAGATGGGCTCTGATACGGCACACCGTCTTCATCGCTGCTGTCTGCGGTGCTGATAACACCCAAGAGCTGGGTACTCATGTGATAGAGCTTATCGCCCTGCTTGACCATGGGCCAGCATGCCACTTCATTGACGCCGGTGTAGTTGTGTTCGTTCTTCCATGTCGGTACATCGGAATACTTGGTGGCGCCGGTGCTATCGGATGGAATATCCACCAAGGTGATAGCGGTGAAGTGTTCGTTGATATTTCCTGCTTTCGCCTTCATGATAGCTTCTACCGCCGGAATATGGCTCCATCCCGGTGCCATAACGATGCCCGGTACCAGTCTGGTCAATGGGAATACCTGATTCAGTGTTTCCATACCGGTTTTCTTTCCGTTGCTATCAATACCGCCGATAATATCTGCAGAGGTGACAGCCGATGCGTCCAGTACATCGTAATCCGCCACCGCAGAGGTGGCACTTTTCAATGCTCCATCAGTCAATGCAGTAATGACAAGGACGCCGTCATCGTTATAGGCAGCGGTGTAATCGGTGCCTTCTTTCAGCGGTTCGCCAGCATCCACTTTCTTGACTTTGAGTGTTTCCAGAAGCACCGGTTCTGCAATGGTTGCTTCTTTATTGGTGAAGGAAATGGCCTGTCCCGTTTTGCTCTTCTTGTGCTTGGCTGGATCGAGTACGTTGACCAGAACCACCGGTGCACGATTGTAAAGGGCAAACTGGCTGTAAATCGCTTCACACAGGGTGTATTTCTTCCAGTCATCGGAATAGCCAAATGCGGCTACCGCTTCTGCATAGGTATAGCAAAGTACTGGTCTATTGGCTTCCGCTCTATCGGTTGCCAGGTGTACCGGTGCGGTCCCGAAAATGACAGGAAGGCCTGCGTCTGTTTCTACCGGTGCCACGATACTGGTTGGAACTTCACCGGTGTATACACCATGTTTATATGCCATGGTTAAACCTCCTTTGAACGTTTTGCGAAAATATAAAGTGCCGTGCCAGGCTTTTGGATCGTTTTCAGGCTTTTTGCAAAATCCTCTACTGGCACGAATAAGCTTTTAAACCACGGGTGCTTCTCCATGATTTTTTGGATATAAACGGGATATTCGCCCCGGAATACGGTAGCATGAGGCAGCCGTGAACCGGAAAGCGATGGCCCGATATAAATCGTCTGGGTATTCATCAGAAATCCCATCCTTCCTCTACTGGTTGTGCAATGGTGTAGGACGCGGTCATCTTCCCTTGCCACTGAGGAAACGGTTGCTGTTCTACGATTTCACTATGGATAGGAAGAAGAAGTCGGTTTCTTTCTTTGATGGTCCGTTTCCTTAAAAGAGCCTGCCGCACATGTTCCATTAGGTTATACAGCGAACGCCAGCCGTCTTTTTCGTCTGCATCATAGATGGAGAATCCGATTTCTATATCTGCCTTGCTCTTTCCGCCTTCCTCATCATGAAAAGCGGTGACTAGGCAGTAAATGAACGAGACCGTTTCTTTGGCGTCTGTCCGAATGGGTGGATAGCCTGCATAGACCGCCACCTGTTTCTCTCCCTCTTTTTGGTGAGTGGAATACTCTTTGACCACTTCGCGGATATATTCCGCCAGGTTGTCCATGGCTTCCATGAGAATCATAAGTTCTTCTCCTATCTAAACAATTTGGAAAAGCGGAAATCGATTTCATGAGCGAAGCGCTGATTCAGAAATTCTTCTGCGTCTTCGCTCCACTCTTGAAATACATTTCCTTCGCCAATCATCTGGGGTATACTGGGCCCCGCCGGCGTTTTGAGTGGAAATCTAGCGGGCTGTCGTCTTTGCATATGGCCCACATAGCCCTTCGGGAAGCGATTGAGAAATAATCCTCTAACTGGTTTCGGACTACCAGCTCGCAATACTTTCACTCGCATGGGGCCTCGTTTGCCGCCGCTGATTTTGAACGCCGTCAAGGGTAAGGTTTTCCCTGCAGAAATGATTTCGCCCGCTAGATGCCCTGCATTGGCTCGCTTTTTCTTGATGGATTTTTTCACGCTACCCGCTTTGACGATGTACCGTTCTCTTGCGGATTTTGCCATTTCCTTCGGTACATGGGTGAGAGTTCGATTGATAGCAGCCGCCGCTGCTCTATCCGCTTCTTTCGGTGCCAGTGTCAACATTTGTTGCGCTCTAGCTATTAGTTTTTCATCAAAGGAAACAGAAATCATCGGTCATTCGCCACCAATCCGATCGTTAGCATGCCCATATCCTCTTTGACGCTTTCCACCAGGTAGGTATCGTCGTCCATATGAAATAGCTGACCATATACAGGGATCTCCCCTTCCAGGTCAGCTTTTTTCACGTTGACTGTAATATCTGCCCCGTAGATGGTGGGGTAGGTTTTGTTGATACCGTCTCCAATGGATAGAGTTTGTTGAACGGTGTCGCCCTGCAAAATACAAGTGCAGGGGATGCCGTTCAACTCATGAGTTTCTCCAAATTCTTCCAGGTTGAGAAATACGTTGGCATTGTCTTTCTCTACCTGGTCCTTGAAGGTACTCATTTTTCTACCGCTTCTTCCGGATTCGGAGCGGGCAGTTCTTCTTCCGGTTCCTCTTTCGGTTTGTCTGCTGGCTTATCAGACTTTCCCTTGGTGATTGTTTTCCCTTTTCCGCCTTTTGCCCCTTTCGGTGCCTTGTCTTTTGCGGTTTCACCCTGCTTTACCGCTTCCTGCTGTATGGGATCCATGTCGCACATAGAGAAATCATCAGAGCCAAGCAATGCGGCCCCTACTTCGTCATCCAGTTCCACTACCGCCCCACGGCGGTAGATTTTCCCATAGGCAGAGAGGCAGTTTTTGTTGATGTAGATAAACATAGCATCACCATTAGCCTTTTGCTTTGATAACAGCCCAGTCATTGACGCATTCCGGTGCCAGGATGCAGCGGGAATACATCGCCAGTGCTACGGTCTGATCGCCTTTGTCGCCAATGTAGTATGGCACGTATGGTGCTACGAAGATATCGTAGCCATTGCCAGCTTCATTCACCAGGGTGACAGCGCCGTGCAGCTGACGACCGCGACCGGTGATACCAATGATCACGTCATTGTCTCCAATGAACGGCTTGTATTTTCCGTCATCATCCACATAAGTTTCGCCATAGGTGTAGACTTCCAGGTTTAATGCCTGAATGAGACCTACACGAGTGACCTGTGGAGAGGTGATACGCGGTGTAAAGGAGAACATGCCCAGATTGTCTCTGGATGGTACAGCCAGCCACTTCATGATTTCGTCATTGTTCAGCATGTAGTCGAAAACGTTCTTGCCAATGACCATGGTGGTTGGGATCTGACCAGCGCCCTGCTGAATCAGTTCAGACATGCCGCGAATATCGGAGAAGATGGTGGCATTTGCCTGATCCCACTTGGTGGACGGGGTGAGAATCTGGTCAAATCCGTAGTCTACAGAATCAATCAGCTCTTTTTCGCCGTCATCCGCATAACCAACGATGTCGCATTTCCCGGTGGTCAGAATATCAGCGGCCATTTTGTTTTTGCGGTTGATAATATCATTCTGCAGATCCACCAGGTCGGCTGCCTGCATGTCAGATGCGCGTTCCGCCGGAGTTTTGGTGGAGTAGATGCCTTCGCCAAAGCCTCTTTCGGCGATCACATCCGGGTCGAGTACGCGACGTGGTCCCATCATGGGCGGTTTGTAGGTGGTAGATTCTACCTGATTGCGTTTCATGTCTACGCCTCTAGCACCGCGAATGATGAATGGTGCCAGGTGACGAGCAGATTTTCTGTACTGTACTTCTACCTTAGCGGTCGGAGCCGTTGCAGGAATGCGTGGGAAAAAGGTGTCCAGCAGGAAAGAAGCGGGCGGTGTGGAACGTTCTACTGCTTCCATCAACTGGATGGTATCTCTGTAATCAATAGCCATTGTGTTGTCCTCCTTATTTCAGTGCGGTCAGGAAAATGCCCTTTCCGCGAAGTTCTTCTTCATGAGCAGCTACGGTGTCTTCCTTAGCTACGATCAGCTTTTCACGATGGAAACGACCGGTGATATACACGGTCGCTACGGTGGCATTGGCGTCTACGTCCTGTGCCAGAATGCAATCTGCCACGCCTTCTTTGACGGTAGCGGCTGCGGTGCCGTTTGTGGTAGTCATCAGAGTGCCTTTCTTGATGGCAGTGCCTTTGGTGATTGCTACGTTTTTGGTGAGATGTGTCACACCAGGACCGGCCAAGAGGCCGTCCATTTCCATTTGGGTTGTTTCTCTCAGAGCCATTATTTTCCCTCCCGAATTTTATTCATGCGGGCTACAATGTCCGCTACTTTTGCCTGGTCATTGACCTGTTTGTTATCCTTGCCATTGGTCTGTGGCACTGGGCTCACGCCGGTTGCGCCAGATTCCATCTGGTCTTTAATCAGCTGCGCAATGGCCTGAATGCGTTCGTCTTCTTTCGGTTCTGCTTTGACTGTAGTCAGTGCGTCCAGAATCGGCTTTGCCTGTTCTGCGGTCATGCCTGGCATGGCTTTGCATGCATTGATAGCCGCTACCACATAGGGATTGGCGTTTTCTGCTTTCAGACCATCCAGGGCCAACATGCGCTGCCGTTCGGCTTCTGCTTTTGGGTCTTCTGTCTGTTTTGGTTTCGGTTCCGGTGCTTTTGCTTTGTTGACCGGTTCCATTCCCAAAATCGCTTTGATTCGGGAAATCAGTTCATTGTTTTCCATTTCGTTCCCTTCCTTTTTTCGCATAGCGTTTTTGATTTTGTCCAGTTCCTTGTCCTTGATGGGCATGGAAATAGAATTGACCACCATGAAACCGGCTTTCATTTCCGTCTGCACGTTGAAATCATCGATTTCATCAATGAGACCCTTGGCGAGTGCATCGTCCGCACTCATCCAGGTTTCTTCATCCATGAGCGTTTTGATTTCATCCGCATTGGACTTATCGCCCGCTTTGGCGGCATATACATTGACGATGGTTTCCTTGACCTTCTCCATGGTCGCTGCCATTTTGATCAGTGCTTTGGCGTCTAACTGGTCGAAGACGATTGCCATAGGGTTATGAATCATGTAGAGTGCATTTCTTGGCATGACCACCGTGTCAGCTCCACAGGCTACTACGGTCGCTGCACTGGCACATAACCCATCGATATGAGCGGTGACTTTGCCTTTGTATGCTTTCAGCACGTTGCAAATGGCCTGCGCAGCGAAAATATCCCCACCAGGGCTATTGATACGAAGCAGAATGTCTTTTCCGCCACATGCATTCACGTCATCGGCGAACTGTTTCGGTTCTACATCACTCTCAAACCAAGAGTGCTCCGCAATCTGACCATAAATCATCAGCTCCGCGGTTTCACTGTCCGCTTCATTTTTGATTGTCCAGAATCTATTCACTATTCTCACCTTCTTCCAGTCCTGCTAATACAGCAGGATTTGCAAATTTCAAGCCCAGAGCATCCTGCCGTTTCTGCTCATAAGCCAGTGCTTCGATGTTTTCATCAAAGTCGGTGCCTGTCATTTCCGCCGCTTCTTTCGTCCGGGTGAACAGTCCATAAGCGACACGCATAGCACTGCCATTGACGTCTTTCACCGGGTCCAGGATGCTCATGGTTGGTCCAAACCAATCCGCATGGCAATAAGCCTGCCTGATTCTCGGATCAGAAAAGAATCCCGGCGCCTGAATCCGTCCAATAGCTACCGCTTCTGCGAGCCACGTCTCATAGATGGGCTGGCAGAAATCATTGGCAAACCACACGCGGCGAAGTTTATATTCTTCCCACGCTTGCAAAAGGGCGGCCCTGGATGCGGAATAGGACGAGGTGAAAGATTTCAAGAGCACTTCATAGGGCTGTCCAATGGCGGCGGAAATCTGCTTGATGAGCTGCGTCACGAAGGGCTCGAAAGTGCTTTGACTGTTGGATGCATCCACAGACTTCACGTCTACCCCTCTAGGCAGTGCATTCAGCGTACCAGCGGCTAGTCCATACTCATTCACGTCTACAATGGGCTCATTGGGGTCCTGATTGGCGAGAATGTTGTTCAAATCCTGCCCCGCCGCCGTGCTGGTGAAGAACAGGGCAAAGAAACTCTTGATAATCGCTGATGTCAGTTCGGCTCTGGTATACCGGGAAACTTGTTTCAGTGTCTCCAGCACCGGTGCCAGATAAGGAACGCCTCTGTATTGCTCCGCTCGGATGTCGTGGCAAATCTGCAGAATATTCGGCGCCCCGGTACGATTTCCAAAGGCCTGTACCCTACTCCATTCGGTCGGTTTCCCATCGGTTGGGTCATAGGGCACTTTGTTACTAATCCAGAACGCCGCGATTTCTCCATCCTCATCGATTTCTACCCCATCGATGATACGATTCCCGTTGGGTCCCCGCATTTCCACCGCATAGGGCCCTAGTACGCCCATATATCCCTGTCCCATCGGATTAGATACCCTGTTGGCTTCGATGAGTTGAATGCGCAAGGAATAGGGCATGTTCCGATCCGGTGATTTCCGCCGGAAAATGGCGAAGGAATCACCGTCTGTCAGGTAGGTGGTGTAGGTGATATTCTGCAAATCATAGAAATTATTTCGCCTGTACAGGTCGCACCGCACGGAGGAAGCCCACAAATCAAACTCGCGAGCCGTTTCTCGTTCCCAGTTTTTCGCTTCTTCTACGCTCATCCCCAGCGTTTTGAACTGGAGACGAGGCGATACGGTGAGCCCAGAGCCAATGGCGTGCATCGCTGAGGTATCAATGGCAGCGGCCCCAATGGGTGTATTGGTGGCCTGATCTGCTGAACGTCCTCGCAAGGCGCTGATATTGGCGTCAATGTCCGATTTTGCACTAGACCTGATAGGATTCCAGGCTTTCAGAATGTTGCTGGTACGACTTCCGCCGCCGTCTGAGTACCCTGTATTCCGCACGCGGAAACCGGCCATACCATTCGGTGCTCGGATCCGATTATTTCTGCGTGTCATCCATCGTTTCATGTGACTTCCTCCTAATCCAGAAATACCACTCGCTTGGTGCTGCTTCTGGAAGTGTCTTCTTCCCCTTCCAGCGTAGCGCCTGCTTCAATTAATTCGTTGATGACCTTCTCCACCGTTGCCAGATTGGCCCTGGTGAGCGTTCGGTTTCCAATGGTGTAGGATTGCCCACTCAGAATGGCTTCTTCTGCTTCGATGTATTGTTTGAGACGTCGGTTCTGTAAACTGCTCATTGCTACCCCTGCCAAATATCAATCTGCCGTCTTTTCACTTGTGAATTGCTTTGTTTCGAGACGGCCCGTTTCCTATGTTTCAAGCCATTTCCTCCGCTTTGAATAACCTGTGCACTTTTCTCTGCCCATCCTTGTGGCAAGGACTTCATGGCAGCCAGATTGTAGACGCGAAGGTCTAGCGGTTCATTTCGCACGCCCTGTGTCGGTTCCCAAATTTCTCGAAAAATCCCGTTTTTCTTGATTCGCTTCCGATGTTCGGAAATAATCCCCTTGAAATAGAGATTGTCGTAGCCTCTCTGGGTGATTCCTTCCTCATCTAATGGGAAGTGGAAATATTTTGGTCCCGGATCGGTGATGGAAAGCCGGGATAATACCATTTCCTTCCCATCGTCTACCCCTAGAATGACCAATGGACAGCTGGCATCTTCTGATTTCCCTAGCTTGTTCCCATAGAGAGGCATGCCAGGGATGCCGCCTTTGCCCTTGATGGCAAAACGCTGCTTGGCGATGTTTTTGCTGCAATAGGCATACACCGCACTGGAAAAGTGACCACCGGAATCGATGAAGGTTCGCACGACTTTGAGTTTCTTCCCATTGGCGAAGGAATAGGCATAATCTAGCACCACGTCCAGCTGATTCCATGTGGATTCATTGCCAGGCGAGCCAAGAATCACACCTTTTCGGATACCCCACGATTCTTCCTCATAGCCCCAACCGCACACTTCGTATTCCAGACGGTTGTCCTGTGTATCGACCGCCGCCGTCAGGTATAACACTCCATCAGGCAGTTCAGCGCCGTACTTTTCCCGGCGCCTTAGAAATATTTCTTCATTCTCGAAGGCCTTTGGCGTGCTGTAGGATTCTCCGAAGCGGGTGTTTTGGATAACCTTTTCACGTTCCGGATCTCCTTTTGCTTCCAGCCACTCTCTCATGATTTCCGCCCATGTAATCCAGGGCGAAGAAAAAGCATTGAGCGAAAAGGATCGGCATCCATTCCCCAATGCTTTCGGGTTGGTGACTACGTATTTCTGCGGCGCCTGTTTCATTTCCATCTCGGTGGATTCAAAGCCGCAATAAGGACACCGCCATTTCACTGATTTGAGGAGATAGGTCTTGCGACCGGCTCCGCTGACTTTCTCTGCGTCCACATCCATGTCACTATAGCGAAGTTTGGCGTATTCCTTGCAATGAGGACATTCATGCTGCCACTCTTCCATGGTGCCTGATTCATATTCGATATCAATGCGACTGGCTCCTTCATTGGTTGGCGTGGAGAATAGCCCCATGACGCGATTCCAGAAGGTGGTCATACGTTTAGACGCCAGGTCTACCGGGTCCCCTTCTGAACCAGCAGAATCAGGAAAACGGTCCACTTCATCGCAAAGCAGTACACGGATGGGACGAGACGCCAGTCCCGCCGGACTATTCGCCCCACACATAATGAGACGACCGCCTGGAAAGACTTTGCTCAAAATGGTATTGTTCGCGTCTCTGGATTTCACATCACAAAAGAGGCTACTCAGTACTTTGGTGTCTCGAATCATCGGCGCGATACGAGTTTTCGAGAAATCCTGTGCCATGTCAATGGTGGGTTGTAACATCATAATGGCGCACGGATCCAAATGGGCAAATCGTCCAATCACGTTGTTCATGATGTCCGATTTCCCTACCTGTGAGCAGGATTTCACCACCACCCGATGGATGCCCGGTTGGGTGAAGGCGTCCATGATTTCCTTCTGATAGGGGGCCCGGCTGGTTCTCCACCGTCCAGGCTCAGCAGAGGTATTGGACAGCATGCGATAGGTATCGGCCCATGTGGAAACAGAGGTCTTCGGAAGCGGCTTCAGTCCATGAGAGGAAACGTAATTCCACAGTGCTTTAGCTGTCTTCATCGTCGTCCTCCTCTTCTATGTCTTCGTCAAAGAGGTCAGGTGAATAAGAAGAAAGCTCAGACAGCTTTTCTTCGATTTCCTTAGTCATGGACGTGTAGATTTCTTCTTTCGTCTTTCCTTCCAGGAGTGGTGCCAGCTTAGAAGGAAGTCCCAAGAGTTGAGTTCGGAGGTTGGCAAGCATTTCTGTCATCACGTATTCCACGGTTTTGGCAGAATAGGCTTCCCGTTTCATCTTCGCCAGTTGCAATTCGGCGATTTCTCGCTTCGCTTTTTCATGAAGGGCTCGTTCCCTCTCCAGGTCGATTTCTTCCAGTCCCGCAATCCCTGCTACGGTATTCCGGTAATAGTAGCGAAGACCGTCGACTAAAAGCAGTGAGCCTGTTTCATCTACCGGAAGCGATCCATCTTTCACCATTTGGCTCACTCGTTGCTGTGAAACTTTGAGCGCACGAGCCATTTGTGTCTGAGTGGTAGTGACCTGATTAATGCCCCTGGTGATTTTCGTTTTACTTGTATTTTTTGTTCCGGAATTTCCTATTTTGCTTTTTACTCTAGTAGGCACTATGGTCACCACCCTTCGTTTTTACTAACAAGCACCAAAAAATTTTCATACCTAGACCGTTTTTGGGGTCGCGAGGACCGCAGGCTTTTTTAGTCGCCAGAAGGACCCGCGAGATTTCCGGTCAGGCAAGCAAAAAGGACGGCTATCAAAGCTGTCCTTTTGTGTCAGTCTGTGCCGCGCGAGCACGCTGTTAAGCAGTCGACTCTGTGGTCTGCGCGGCCCTATTCAGTTGAGATGTAGAAGGTCTGAAGCTCATCCACTCCGTTCTTTCTACAGCTTACATTGTAGCACATGTGAATCTATTGTTTTCTATTCTCTTGGTCTATCGGTTGATACTTTCTAGCAATTTCAGCGATAGCCATACGGCAAATAACATACGGCCTGCTTTCGGCGTAGTGATATTCTTCCTGGATTTCTTTCCACGATTTCCCATTAATAAACCGAGCCACGAGAATGCTAATGCTTGCATCATCTTCGCAACACTGAATCATGGAAAAGGCCTTTTCTTTCCATGTACATATTCCTGCTATCGTCTCAGTGATACGTTCCTTCAGTTTTTTTGTTGCTTCTTCTCCTCGTATTACGGTGTCTGACAGATCAGACATAGAACCACCAGAGACGGACGGTTTTTCGTAGTCAATCGCTTTGATACAACTCTCGCTATGTTCTAACACGAACAGCTGCTTTTGGAGCTCTCGCAACAGCTGTCTTTTATTCCCTCCCGCTTCGAGATATTTCCTCACTTCCTGATCTGTCATCCTGCCCCTCCTAGTATTTCATCTTCAATGTTTTGCCTGGTCGAAATACCACTTGCTTATGGGCCGGCACTTTCATTTCTTCGCCAGTTCGTGGATTGCGACAAGTTTTTTCTTTGACCATAGTCACGCGAAACGTACCGAAACCAATGAATTGGATGCCCTGCCCTTCATAGAAACAATCCATCATCGTCTGCAGCATGGCCTCCATGCATGCTTTCGCATCTTTCTGACTGGTTTCCATGTTCTTAGCTAATTTCTTGATGAACTCATCTTTGTTAATCATGACGTTTCTCCTCCCGCCTATTCGGCATAAATCAACCCAGCAATCAGAATGAGTGTGATTCCGATGAAAGCAGCCATGGTAATCACCGCTGCTACCACCACTCCTTCATCTTCATCGTCGTCATAAAACTCTATCCCCTCACTGGACATTCTTTTCTCTTTCTGGTTCATGTCCCTGTCCTCCTTCCTTACATTTCTAAACCACCGCTTCACGCCTTGTCTTCGGTGATGGTAATAATGAGCCCCGCGTCTTCGTAATCGCCCGTCCCGTAGATGGGCTGTGTATATCTCTTTTCCTTGGTGGTGCGAGTGACCTGCTTGTCGTCTTCATAAGCCACGCCGTTCAGCGCATCCAATACAACCTTCTCGACGTTATCAATGTCAGGCTTCTTGGCTGGCTTTTCTTTCCCGGCCGCACACATGACACGCCGTTCTTTGCTGTAGGACTTTGGGATAGGAAATACAATGTCGATGGAAACAGCCACATAACAATCCGCCGGAAGTCTCTTCCCACCCGCTTCCAGAAAACGGTCTCGAACCCGTTCTTCATAAGCCACTGTTCTTTTCGGCGTGAAGGTGTGCCCGGTCCTGGTGAATCGTGGCCGGGCTTTCCCTTGCGGATTTCCTTCTACATGAAAAATCATGGGTCCAGCCACTTCCCTTCCCCAGCGGTGCAGTTGAAATATCGGATCGCCCGCCGGAAAGATTCTTCTTGCCCTATTCGCTTGCTACGCTTTCGACTGCAGTGGCGTTCATCGTTGCATTTCTTCACCTGCTGACCAAATTCATCGTACATGGGATGCCAGGTGCCGGGATAAATCAAGCATCCGCAATAGGCACAACGCCCATCGAAATGTTTGGGCCGGTGAAGAAACTGGGACTTCAGTTCCTTAATCGGTGTCACTGAGCTTTGCCGCTTTCTCCGATTTCTTCTCCCCATAGTTATTTCCCTTTCCATGCCCCCGATAGTATTGCTGCTTTACAGTACATTATGGTTCTATAGTTTCGCTTTCTCCCTTGTTTCTCTGCTGCTCCTTTCATCCACCACCGCCCACACATATACTGAATCCACTTGGCCGGCATTCTAATTCTCCCAGCTCTAAAACTTTTGTATCTTCCTTTTCCCTTTATCATCGCCCTTTGCCTCCAGTTTATCTTCCAACCGATGAAGGATTCTTCGGTTGTCTAACATCAATTCATGAATCCATTCATCCCCGGCTCTTCGTTCCATATCCAGGTTGCTCACCATGTGGCAAATGACGCATTGCATGATGAGTATAGCCGCCATAAAAGAAATCAAGGCAAATTCACTATCGCTCATGACTGATTTCCTCCCATCCATCGTCTTTCAATTCTTTCACGATTTGACTGTGCACATTCTCCATGTCCCCTTCTCTGCTGGACCAGACATTGTGCTCTGCATCGAAATCAAACCGTCCATTCTTATCGCTATGAAGCACGAGCGTCTTGAATCGATGGGCCGTTTGCACTCCTGCATATTCTCCGCGACTAGAAACGACTTGCTTGTACAGTTTCCCTTTTCGTAAGGTGGTAATCATGACTTCCCCTCCATACGTTCTCGGATTCGCTCCGCCGCGTCATCCAGCAAATCGATTGCCAGGACTTTGGGATCTGGAGCCTCTTTCATTGCCGCCGGTTTCTCTTTGGCAATGCCTTTTAGCAGCTGATTGATAGCATCCGCTCCTGTCAGAGCCGCATTGACTACGGTATTTCTCACAGCAGTGTCGATTTGAAAAGCGTTTCCGTCGTAGTCTCTCGCTATATAGCTGCGTCCCTTTCCTGCCACGAGAATGAAAATATACGGTGCATCAGGTGCGGCCTCTCTGATGATTTCCGCCGCCTGCTTTGTGACGTCTTGAATCATTTCGTCATTATTCATCTGCTCTCACCTCCCCGGCTGTATCAGAATGGAATGTCTTCATCGGTGTGCGGTCCGTCTTCTGGAAACATGGTGTCCTGTTTCATGGGTTGCGGATTTTCCGGATCCGGGCCCGCTGGTCCAAACTGACTGAAATTAGCTGGTTGACCTTGTCCCTGGGGCGCATTGTTATATCCCGTGGCTGGTCCACTGTAGGCTTTCTGACCATATGGTGTGCTAGAAGCCGGTTGTTGATTTCCTGCCGCCACCGCTGCTGTCTGGCTTGTAAGCGGTACACCGATAAATTGAGCCGTCACTTTACTTACCCATCTGCGCTGCCCGTCTGGTGTGTCGTAAGATCGAGTGGTGAAACGCCCTTCTACGAAGCATCTGTATCCTTTGCGAAGATAGTTTCCTACTGCTTCTGCCATATTTCCCCACGCTACTACATTGACCCAATCAGTGATTTGTTTCTTTTCGCCTTGTGGCGTTGTGTATTCTCGATCCACCGCTACGGTGAAATAAGCCATCTGTTTTCCTGTTTTTGTGGCTCGAATCACTGGATCCCTTGCCAGATTTCCTAAAACTTGAACACTGTTCATTCATTTCTCCTTTCTTCACTCCCCGCTTGGCGGGCCTTCTCTCATTTTCCTGGGATAGGTACTCTCCTCTATTCCAAGTTTGATTTGGCAATAGGACTGATGGGGGAATCCTGTGATGCCATATCCTGCATAGAGCCGTTCGTAGTCTACCCGGTAGCCTTTCTTTGCTCTCGGCTTCTCCAGCCACCCGTCCGCTTCTACCTGTTTCGTGGTTTTAATCGGTTTGATGAGATTCCGGGTTGGCACATAGCGCATTTTGTAAATCGGGTTATCGCTTCTGAATGTTTCCAGTCCATTCTTTATCAGGTAGTCTGCCAGCTTCGGCCAGTAGCAGGAACGGTCCAGATAGGTGGTGTTGCAATGCGGATAAGGATATGCATCTGTCCCCACTGTCTTTTGCCAAGCCGATTCTATGTCTCTCGCATCAACGTCTTGACTGGCTACGATATGCAAGTGGATCGCTCCACGCTGTCCTCTCCCTACAGAAAGAATCATCTTCAATTCACTCCCGGCTTTCTTGTACCGATTCCGAAGTTTCTTTTTGAAGGACTTAATATCTTCCCGTACCTCTTTACTGGATTTCTTTGTTTTTGGTGGATAGGACAGCCGCATGAAATAGTCTCCCGCATTGAAATTCGCTTCCAGAAGAAGGAAACACATCAAAGAGGCTCTCTTGTCCTGCCACCGTTTCACTTTCTCCGGTGTCGGATTCTCACGTAAGCGGTTGTGGTCTTTCTTTCCGTACCGACCGGAAATCGTTTTCTCTGTATGAATCACTCTGCCATTGGGTGTTTTCCACTCGGTCAGAATGTAAACGCCTTTTCCTGCCTGTCTTCTTCTCCAGAGACGTCTCCGTTTTCTGAACCGGGACTTTCTTTTCTTGCTGCTCAACCTGATTCACCACCAGTCTACGTTTAGCTTTTCGGAAAAGCTCGCTATCATCTTGCATAAACATTCCAAAATGGTTCAATCTTGGATACTTATAGCAAGCCCATCAAGGCACATCCGTAGGCTGAAAATTTACCGTTATCTGTGCTATAATAACGGTAAAGGTTTCCACTATCAGCCCACTCTGATATGGTTATCTGTGTGAAGGTCCAGCGGTGCTCCGCCGGACCTTTTTCTGTTGCTCTAATCTCACTTTCTGCTCATCTAGGTAACGGCAATGCTGTAGTACCGCAATATAGTAGAAGCACGGCTGCCCATCTCCTCGATCGGTACAATGCTCTGGGCAAATCCTAGCCTTGAAGCCGGCGCAATTCACGCCGCCCAACTTTTCTTTGCCGCAAATGGAGCAACGCACATTGTCGTAGTATATAAACGGTTTACCGCCGACCAGCTTTTCTTCTACTTCTGCCATGGTGCTTCCTCCCTCTCGGCCATCCATACCCCGCCCGAATGCTTTCGTCTCGGTGACAGGGAATCAGAACCACTACCGTCTCCCCGGTCTCCTCATCCCGGTATTCTTTCCCAGTCGTCATGATTTCTTCCGGATCCAATTCCTTATGACAATAACGACACTTCATTTAGCTTCCCCCGAGACGTTCTTTCGCCCGCATGCGATATATCTGAGCTTTTACCTTGCAGTCTTTACAGCAATACTTTTTCTCTTTGTACTTAGTGCCGAACATCTTACCGCACCATTCACATTTCCTTTCATACCATGCTTCCTTATGAACCTTCGTTGTATGTCTGGTCAGCAGTCCTACACATGCCGCACCCCTTTTACCATTTTGCGGATGCTTGAAATACTCTTCTCGACACCCGCCACAACAAAACCGTGTTCGTTTGTCTCTCGGATCCCTGACATATACATGTTTCCCGCAATCCGGGTTTGCACAGACAAACTCTCTGATCGGAATCCCTTCTCTGTAGTATTTGGTTTCTACTTGCTCGAATGTTTGGTGCTTATCGTAATACTCCTGGCATTCTATGCAGCAGAATTTTTGTTTCTGTTTCGGTAATGCTTTCCCACAGTTTAAACAAACGCCTTCCATTCTTTCACCATCCCATCACGAAACCTACCATGACCACTACAGCCATAGAATAGAAAAGAAACTCAACGAAATACTCAAACATGCCCTCTCGGCTATCTCCACTTCTTATGGCGCTATATATAATAGAAATAAAGAAATAAGAGGCCATCATGAGCCACATGTTTAAGTACTCCATTCATTTCCCTTTCTGTCGTGTACTACCGATTCACTCCCATATGCGACTGGCTACCCTGTACGTAGCCAGCACCTGCAGTTCTTCCCATAAAGAACTTCCTTCTTCTAGCGGCTTTGTAGATACGGCTGAAAGCACATGATCTATCACCTGGTCTGCCATGACTAACCTTTTCTTGGTCCATGCCATCTGGTCGTGAAGCACGACCAGATGGTCCCATCGATTCGATTCTAGGGATTCTACCAAATTGCCATTCCCTTGCAAGATGCGCTGTGCCATTTTTCGGTAGTAGTTGAAATTAGTTCTCCAATCCTTTAACGCTCTTTGAAAAAATTCTTTGTCTTGGCGTTCTTCCGTGCAGCAAGCCGCTGTGCAATACCGCTGTCCCTTTTTCGCCTCGAAGGGTAGTCCGCACCAGGCGCATTTTTCCTTTACCATAGTGCATGCCTCCTTACCGACATTCTTTACGGTGGATGAACTCTTTTCTCGGTGCTCTAGCCTCTACGTCTTCGTTGTATGCTTGTTTGAAATACACATGGCCCCGTTTTCTATAGTTGTACACGGTCTCAAGAGCATCCAATGCATCATCTGTGGCTGCAATAACGCCCATAATGACTTTTCCATACTTGGTAAACTGTTCATACATGATATTCCGGTCAACCTTTTTGGAATCATATACCCACTGAATAACCTTCATCACATTGTCCCATGCTCCACCTACTAACCTTTTATAAGGTGTGTATTGGTTCATGTAATTCAGTACGTCTTCCCAATCCCAACGCCCCATCTCGAAATCACCTTCCTGAATTCTTTTTGCATTGAAATAGGATAGGTTCCCTGCACAAACGGAAATGACCACACGGATTGGAATACCCGGAGTAAATGTATCGATGGCTTTTTTGAGTGTCTTATAATTTTCATTTCCTCGTTCCGCAAAACTTTTGATATAGTCATAGGTGGTCCAGCGTTCCTGATTGATGTTCATGCTGATGCATTCATCGATTCCTGCACCAGGTACTACGATATAGTCCACAGGAAGCTGGAGTGTTTTCAGTGCTTCCAGTCTTCCCTGACCATCAATGACTTCCATGTGTTCATTCACGATAATCGGATTCGTGATGTAGCCTACACGGTTGATACTGGCGATGATCTTATTCACCCGACCCGTGCTGACATTACGATTTCCTTTTAGAATCTGGAATTTGTAATAATCGTTTGTCTGTCTTACCAATGTTGTTTTTTCGTTGTTCATTTTCTTTTTCTCCTAATTTTGATATAATCAGGAGCAGAAGGACGGTCAATCTTTCTGCTCCACGCCGTTGAGTACTGGTAATGCTCAGCGGCTTTTTTCTTTGTCCAATATTTTTTTGATTGCCTTGTCATAGGCATCCTTCATGCCAAGACAGTGATGCATATTTACGGTGTCATGGTTTCGGCGCCAGCTCAAAGCATTATCACCGGCATTGTTTCTTTGTCGTGTGAGCCATGCGACCAGCTCCGCTATCCGGTTATCATATTCTGGTGAATCCATTTCTTCCTCCTTACAACGTTGCCAATACCATAACCACATAAAAGCTGATAACCAGGACACCGCCGCAAATATTTTCTTCCATCTCTTTCAGACGCTTCTCTCGCACCCGCAAACGGCGCTCTGCTTTCGTTTTGGCTCTTGCTTCTGCTTCCTGTTTCGCCACTTTGGCATTCCATGCCGGCTGGCTTTGGGCATTGACGCCCTCAATCATTTCCCTTGTTGCATCCATCCTTCCACCTGCTTCCTATATTTTCTGTAATGTACTCCATCGCCGGTCCTACAATGTTTTTTAGAACCCGCCGGAGTTTTTCGATTTCTTTCTGTTGTGCCTTAATCGTCTTCTGTAGCTTGACCCGCTCTCGTATAGTGAGCGGTTTCAAATCCGCTTCTGTCGGCGCCCCTCTCTCCATCAGCTCTAGCAGTTGCTTGGTAGAGAACCGGACGCCCGGCACTTTAGGGATCGGGGTAATCACTCCCTCTGAAAGCATCGTGCTCACTGATGATTCACTAATACGAAAAAGGCGGGCTACCTCGCTTCGATCCATGGACGTCGGAAGTTCTGCGCCTTCCGCATAGAACTCTTTTGTTGCCCTTGTCGCTTTCGACACAGCAACCACCTCACTCTGTTTCTTCCCCATCCCCACATTCGACCATTTCCTCTTCCTGGAAATAGTTCTTGTCGATGGGGTCATTCATAAGAAAAATCGTTTCATCTGGTGCTTCATCAAACACCTTGAATCGGACAGTTTTGTGCCCGACTCGCACTGCGACCCATTCAGGCGCATCCGACAATGCCTCTGCCAGGTCTCGCAATGCCGCCAGCGGTATGACGTTCCCGGTTATCTCCTTGGTGCTTTCCTCGAAGGCCGCTTCGGCGCTTTCGTAGTCGGTATAGAAATAATTCGTGAAGTCGTCCTCATTCATTTCGGCGCCCTCTTCCGGGTCCTTATTGAACGCGAGACCGACCGCATAGAGGCCGACTTTGAAATCGTAGTCCATATAAGCAGCGATCAGCTGGTTGTAGACTTTCTCTCTCGTCAGAAGTCCTACCTTTACATAGGTGTCCCTAGCCAGGTTACAAATCTCGCGAATCTGTTCTTTCTCTTGGTCGCTGTGTTTCTCTTTTCTATGTACCACCGCTACTCCAAACTTGGAAAATACGTCATCCAGTGCCTTCTTGCGAATGTCTCGCAATGCCAAATCTTGTACTTTATCCATGGTGTACTCTCCTTTCGGATCTGAATCACTTTCCCTTCTCATTGCTCAGCATTTGTTATAATGAGCTTAGAGAGGAGTGGTTGTTATGAAAAATGAAAATCTGCCTGGTGTTCTCGTTACTGGTGCTGTTCCGCCGTTTCTTTTATCGGAAACGTATCAAATCGAACAGTATAACCAAACCGTGATTGCGTACCAGCAGGAAGCCTTTACCCTGACTGATGAGCAAATTGATAAGCTCGTTTTCCAGGTAGGCTCCGGTCATGCCAGTTATGCTGATTTCAAAAAAGCGGTACCGGAG
The DNA here is from genome assembly GCA_963597965.1 of Paludibacteraceae bacterium. Lineage (GTDB taxonomy): Bacteria > Bacillota > Negativicutes > Veillonellales > Dialisteraceae > Dialister. The sequence goes on from CAVBRV010000013.1 coordinate 19,758, forward strand.
CTAAATTCTTCCACGTTGTCCCAGTATCTATCTGATGATCCGAAGCCGCCGGACGGGATGCCAGATCGATTCCGTGCCTTTGATGCAGTAGTTCTTCATCGAAATCCGTACTATTTCAAGCTGGAGACAATCCCTAAGAAATTTGTCTATCCTTACACGTTCAAATCAATGGACCGTTTCGCATTGACTGTTTCCGGTCAAAACCGCTTGTATGCCCTGAAGAAGGAATTGCGCCTTCTCGATCTCGCTAAGCAAAGTGCTTCTTCTGCTGAAACATCAAATAAGTACGCTAGACTTTCATATATCGCAACGATTGTCGGTATAGTTATAGGCGTATTAGGCACCTTACTATCTCAACTATTCCCCAAATAATATTCAGTACGCTGATCCAAATGATTGCTAACGATGCCTGTATGAAAACCTGTGCATCCTGTAGTGCTTCTTCATCGGTATCCCAATGTTTTCTTTTGAGTGCTCTACGCAGCCTTGCCAACCAGCAAGGCTGTTTTTCTTTCTTCTCCACCGTATCCCTCCTCTCAAATCTCAATCTCACTCTCCGCCTTCTCTGCTATAATCATCAGCAGGAAGGAGGTGATTTGTATGATTGGTCCGTACACATACCTAATTGATTGCTCGCGCCTCACGCCAGACGAATATCGCAAAATTTACAGTGCTCTCGATTCCACTTATGAATTTTGCTTTGTTGTGCCTGGTGTACCTCGATGCTTTACCATCTTGCGACTTCCTTATGAGCCTGAACTGGATTCAGTATTTACGGCTCCTCCAGGATGCTTAGTTTTCCATAGGTAAGCTTCATATTTGTTTTCAAAATCCCCGATTTGTATGCCAGTACAAGTCGGGGATTTTGCCCTATTCTGGCATGCGCCAAAATGAAATTGGCTATCTTGCTTTGAAACTCTGCTACGGCTCTAATCCCCTCTTGCTTTATGTGGCATTCTCCGTATAAGGTTCCATCACGACTAGTACACTTTACTGTCGCACCGTCTCCCATACGGAAATCGATAGTCAGTTGAAAATCTTTATTCCGCCGGATTCCGGTCATCAGGTAGTTGTAGATTCGTGATTCTGTGTAAGTTGTCAAAAGCAATGTCTTTTCGTCCATTTCCGCTATCAATGCAACTTCTCTCCCCTGATACTTGCTGGGTAGTGGTCTTATCTCTTTGATCCGAATGATTCTTTGCCCTGTTTGAGCTGCTTTCTCTTCCATCTACTTATCCCTCCTTTCAAAGTAATCGTGCGATAAGAAACTATATGCTTACCGAAAGAGTGCAATGGCAGTTGCACTCTTTTTGTATTCGATTCAGCTGCTGGATGAGCTCCTTGAGGTCATCCACGCTTTCGCTAATGCTTTTGCTCAAATCTCTGCCTTGATTAATCTGTATGGAAACTTCCACTTTCTCGTCCACTGTATCCCTCCTCTCAAATCTCAATCCCACTCTCCACCTCATTGCCCCACACGTCCCAACTGGGATGCGTCTCACGGGCGAAGAGCTCGATGCGCGGCCCATAGGCCATATGCTCAATCATACGGCGCATTTCGGGTGGCTTCCTGCTGTGTTTCGTGCGAGGTGCCAGGATAGCGGTCACGCCTTGCATGCGCTTGCCGTTCTCATCCACCTTGTAAGGCAGGTGGCCTTTGGTCCCGAAGAGACAGAGCTCCGACGCACCGCGAAGGTACTGGCCCAACCCGATCTGCAGGTTGCCGTCTTTGAGTTTGACCCATGCGATGGTGTTCTTCTACTGGAACCCCCATGCCTTCATGACCGCCAACCCGTCCTCTAGAAAATTGTTGGTCACCCAGAGGAAGAGCCAGCAGTCAGGGGCGGCAATGCGGGGCACATCCAGGGCGATGATCTCTTTGGTGGTCATGAGGGGATAGTGGCGGTCCGCTCCTCGTTTGATACGACCGCCCCCCCGTTCTGCCCATGGCGGATCTGCGTAGATGGTGTGGTACTTCATGTCAGTCCCTGTATGGGTAATCCATCAGGTAATCACGCACCTGCTTGTAAGCAATTGCTTCACCTTTGCCCATTCTCAGGTCCTTGATGTTCTCTGCTTTATAAATGCGTTCTTCTGCTTCCTCAACATCCTTCTGCATGTAAGCGATGCGGTCAGCGACAGTCTTGCCTGCTTTGATAGCGGAAATAGCGAAGGCGTACCCCAACTCACGACCAGAGGCGTTAACGACTAAGCCCTTCTTGCCTTTGTAGGCATTGGCCTCTCCCCATTGGTGGGCTTCTCTTGCCTGTTCTTTAATCCATTGACGAATGTTGGATGCTTCCTCTTCGATCAGCTGGTGGTTGTCTCTCTTTTCTTTCCATTCCTTGATAGCCTGATCTTCGGCTTCGGATTCCAGCTTTGTGATTTCATCACTTTCCATGAGACCGATAGCTTCATACCCCTGTGCCATGATGAATGCCTGGTGGTGATATTCACCGGCATCCAGCGTGCGGCCGTTTCTCTGGGCTCTGGAACCATCCAGAAGTGCTCCATATACTTTCTGAATGGCTACTTCTCTCATCTGTTCTACTGGCAGGTTGGTCAATGCTTTCATGTTGTGTACTCCTTTTCTATTGTTCAGTTTTTCTGAACTTCATGAGTAAAAAAATATGGTGGAATCTGCTTTGCTGAAATTCCTAATGCGGTGCAGGAACGAGCGATTTCATCCTGTGTGAAACCCGTGATATTGTTTAGTCTAGCACTAAGTGCTGCCGGGCTAATGCCAATTTCCTGTGCAAATCGTTCTTGCGTTCCAAACACTTCTGTGATCTTGCCTTTCAATTTGTTGTAGCTATATTTCATATCTATCCTCCTTCCTGCTGTTCAGCTTTTCTGAACTTATAATATCACCTCGAATATCAGTTGTCAATGATTTTATTCAGATTTTCTGAATTTTATATTGCTTTTCTGAATTTCCTCATGTAGAATGATGTTAAGCTGAATCTATAAGTATAAATCGTATGAGGTGATTATTATGAAAAATTCTACATTTGCAAAGCGGTTATCAGAAGCTATGAAAATTCGAGAACTAACACAAACAGATCTTCATGAGCGTACAGGAATTAACAAGTCATCAATTAGTACTTATTTACGTGGCGACTACAAAGCAAAGCAAGATAAGGTTGATTTGCTATCTTCTGCACTAAATGTTTCTCCCGCTTGGCTAATGGGCTTTGATGTTCCTATGAATCCTAATGCAAAGTTGGAGGAAGGCGACGCTGATATTTCCTCTATCAAAAATATCGTCCCCATCGAGAAACGATTGATTCCTATCATTGGCACGATTGCCGCCGGACGGCCTATCACGGCGGATGAGCATATAGAGGCTTATCTCCCTTGCGATGTGGATGTTCACGCTGATTTCGGTCTGGTCATCCACGGCGATAGTATGATCGGTTCCGGTTTTTATGACGGCGATGTGGTTTTCATCAGGAGGCAGCCCGATGTGGATGACGGCCAAATCGCCGCGGTCCGTATCGATGATGATGCCACGCTGAAGCATGTTTATAAAATCCCCGGCGGCTGCACTCTCACGTCTGATAATCCGAAGTACCCGCCGATGACGTTCACGGAGGAGAATTGTGATTGTATTGAGATCATTGGCTTGGCGGTGGCGAAGTATGCGGTGATAAAGCAGTAGGCAGTTGGCAGTTAGCAGTTTCCTAATTAGCAGTTTCCTAAATTTTGTATTGACATTTTGCAATAATCATCTATAATGGAGACAGAAGAAGTGCTGGTACTTCTACGGGAGCCAGTGCGGATACCTTCTCCATTCGGAGGAGGTATTTTTTTATACAAAAACCATTTAAAACTATCAGCGAGCAGATTCAGTTACTTCAGCAGCGCGGGTTAGTTATCAACGACATCGATTATGCCAGTAATTATCTGCTAAGCAATAATTATTACAATATAATCAATGGGTATAGTAAGTATTTCCCGCAAGTTAATGAGATGTATACTGCAGGTACTACATTTGAAGAGGTATCTCGTTTGTATCTTTTTGATAAGGAACTGAAGCAGGCGTTTTTCCGTGCCAGTATTACGGCCGAGTCTCATTTAAAAGCTATATT
>CAVBRV010000013.1:23858-25842 GCA_963597965.1 Paludibacteraceae bacterium
GCTTATCGCTTTGCTGAAATGTACCCCAATATTCCCTACGCTTATTTGAATATTAATTGTTATGACCCTTCTCATTTTTTATCGGTCATCTCTACTATTTCTAAAATTTCCAACATTATCAATCGTCACAACTCTCCTCGTCAGCGCACTAGTAGTATTTACCATTATATACATGTGCATAATGATTTGCCGATTTGGGTTCTTGTAAACTATTTGGATTTCGGTGAAAATCGTTTCATGTTGAAGGCTTCTACTACACGCCTTCAGAATAATGTGTCTAGGGACATGTCTAGCTTTATACAGCAGCATATACAAGGAGCTTATATTTTCCCTCCGGAGACTATGATGAGCTTCTTGGACAATATTAATGAAATTCGCAATGTATGCGCTCATAATAACCGCTTGCTTGATTTTAAGTGCAGACAAGATGTAAAGTATTGGGCTCCGCTACACTCCATTTATGGTCTTTCGCCTAATGATAGAAAGAATGACGCTTATGCTGCGTATATTGCTATTCAGTGCTTTTTGAGCCATGTTGAGTATGCCAATCTGCATAATTCTATCCGAAAGCTCATGAATAATCATTTAAAGAATCATCTTGTTTCTGTATCGCAAAATACTATTCTTCGTGCATTAGGCTTCCCAGATGACTGGAACGTCGACTGCTCTAGGATTTTGCAATAGAGCTTGTGTTATATACTTGGCTGTGGCAAAGTATGCGGTAATTAAGCAGTAAGCGGTGAACGAATACCTTTATTTCATTCCCTTAAAATAAAGGTATTTATCGAATATAGGGATTGAGTAAGGGTATTTGTTGATTAAGCGATACATGTGGCGTGTTCTTTGTATAAAAATTGGCAATTTTATCACTACACTATATTTCATGTGATAAAAAGTGATATTTTTATCACATGCCTTTATCTGATGTGATAAAAATATCACTTTTTATCACATCTTCAGGAGGTTGTATCTATGGACTATGTATCTTTAAGAAAAATATATTATGTTTCTCCAGAGAAGCACGATTCTATTTATAATGATCGTTTCAACTCTTGTACTACAAAGCATTTCCCTATCGATATAAGAGAGGTGAATCGTCAAAATGCTTATCCAGCTTTTCTATGTTATAACGAGGAAATTGCATTCCTTATTCAACGTATTTATCAAAAATATAATCAACTGGGAAAAATCACAGAACGCTGCCCTCATGTTATGCTGGAGCAATATGCTATTTCCTGTCTAATAGAAGAGGTACAATCGACTAATGAAATCGAGGGTGTAAGGAGTACTAAGAAACAAATAAGGGATATTATTCAAAAATTGTCGGTTCCCGCCAAGTATAGGCACTTGATTAGTGTTGTGGATAAGTATTTGAAAATTTTAAATCAAGATGACTTCCCTTTTTATACTTGCATGGATATTAGAAGGTTTTATGATTCTTTCGCATTGAATGAAGTTGTACAAGAAAATTCCGGAAACGCTCCTGATGGAGAAATTTTCAGAAAAACGCCAGTGGTGGTTACTAGTCAAACTGATCGTGCTAAGCATGAAGGCCTCATGCCTGAAAGTGCTATTATTTCAGCTATGGAAAGTGCACTCACTATCCTGCATGATAAAAATATCCCTGTACTTGTCAGGCTTTCACTTTTCCATTATTTCTTCGAATATATCCATCCTTTCTATGATGGCAACGGTCGTACAGGTCGATTCATTATTTCTTACTATTTGGCTCAAGAATTTGATCCGCTAATTGCGCTCCGTTTATCAGTCGTGGTGAACAAGAATAAAAATTCTTATTATAAAATTTTTGAGGATACTGATAGTGAATGGAATCGTGGAGATGTTACACCATTTGTAATTCGGTTCATGACCTTCATTGAGCAATCATTTGATGATACAATCAATCTCCTTTCACGCAAGGAGGAACAGCTTACGCGTTTTGCTAAATCTCTTAATGAGCGATTATCAGATAAGGATGAATTAA
>CAVBRV010000014.1:0-14177 GCA_963597965.1 Paludibacteraceae bacterium
GCTGGAAAGGGAGTTTTGGTTATAACAAGATGAAAATTAAATCTTTTTATGACCACTCCTATCCAGGTGGATATGATGACAGTATTTATGACGCCAATAGTGTCAATGTAGATATTCAGAAAAACTTGAAGTTCAATGATGATAAAGATACATTGGTATTGGGCGCTAACTATAATAAAGAAAAACTGACTTATGATAAAATCAATAAAAATACGCGTATCAAGACAAGCCAGGATAATGAATTGACCAGTTATTCACTGTATCAATCCTATGACCATCATTTCACAGATAAGTTCAGTATGATTTTGGGGATGCGCGAATATTGGATGAAAAAATCCAAGTATCTTGATAAAGATTTCCAGTGGTTGCCACAGGTACAGGGATTATACAAACTGAATGATAATTCTTCTTTGTATTTCAATGTTGGTAAATCCTTTGAACAACCATCTATTAGTCAATTCTTCTCCTATAACTCCAACTATTCTTTGAATATTGGATTGAAACCTCAATCTAGCTGGTCTTATGAATTTGGTTATAAATATGAAGACGCTATTAGAACTTTGTCTGCGGATGTCTTTTACATGGATGTTAAAGATAAGTTCTTTTGGGATAAAACACCATCTGGTGACAACATCATGAGAAATCGTGATAGTTGGAAAAACACTGGTTTGGAACTCAATTATAAGCAAAAATTGACTGACCATGTAGATATGTTGTTGGGCGCTACGCTTCAGAATCCAAAAGGTGAAACAAATGGTGTTTGGACCCAGGATACTGCCAAATATATTCTGAATGTAGGGGCTAATTATCATACAGAAAAATTCATGGCAGATGCTAGACTGTTCTCTTATCTGAAACGTGAATGGTCCTACTATACCTATAAAGGATCTAGCACTTATAGCAATCCACCTGATCATCACTTGAAAGATTATTTCGATGTAACCGTATCTCTATCTTATAGTCCGAACCAGTTTGATACGTTTAAACTGACTGGTTATAATCTGCTGAATCGTGAAGACCAGATGAACAACTATGAATATTACGTAACCCCAAGAAGATATATCTTTACTTATGAAAGAAAATTCTAATTAAATTCATACAAAAAGCGGTGTACCCCAAGCGGTGCACCGTTTTTTGTGGTAAAATAAAAACAATGTGAGCAAAATGATAGAATTTCATGTATGGACGTAAGTGATTTAAAGCGTGAAATTAATATTTACATAGCTGGTTCTTGGCAATCATACAAATTTCTTTGTGCTCACTGTTGTTAGTTGTTGGTTTGGAGCCTAACAACCAACAACCATCAACCAACAACATTTTACCAAAAGGGGAGCAAAAACAAATGAAATCAAAATGGTACGGATTATTTTCCATTATCTTCTGCATCGGCCTATTTCTAGGAGGCTGCGGCATTCCCAGTGATGCGGACCCGAAAGGGGAAACGCGGACGGTCACCGATGGGATGGGGACGGAGATGCAAGTGCCGGTTCATCCGAAGCGGGTGGTGTCGGTGGGGGTGTCTACGGACGATATGCTAATTCCTGTCCTGGGAACGGACCGGATTGCGGCGATTTCTAAATTACCACCGAACATGGATGTGGAAGCGGAGAAAATTCGGGGCCGTATCGATAGCACCACGGAATCCGTGCTCAAGCAGTCGCCGGACCTGGTGGTGGTGCCGAATTGGCAGAAGACGGAATACATCGATGAAATCCGTTCCGCCGGGATTCCGGTCTATGTGTATCAGACGCCGGGCAATATCGAAGGAACGGTGCAGACCATTCACGAATTGGCGAATTTGGTGAATGAACCGGATAAGGGAAATGAATTGGCGGATCAGACGGAAGATCGCATTCAGAAGTTGGATTTATTTCTCCAGGCGTTTCCTAAGGAAGAGCGGCTCACTTGCGTCTATGCCCAGCCCAATGGGATTGGCGGCGGCAAGGGGAGTTCTTTTGATGGACTTTGTGAACATGCCGGTCTCATCAATGGGGCGGCAGCCTATGGTTTGAATGGAAATGAAACGGCTGGTCGAGAGGCTTTGATTTCCATCAATCCCGACGTCATTTTTGTCCCGTCTGATGCGTATAGTTCGGGAAATACGACCAATACCCAGGTGATGGATCAGTTGACCAATGACCCGGCTTTCGAGCAGGTGAAGGCGGTCAGAAATAAGCGGATTTATTACATCGATGCCCGCTGGCTCATGAGCTATTCACAGTTCATGGTCAATGCCATGGAAGCGATGGCGGAAAATGCGTATGGGTATTAGGTTGGCGGTTAGCAGTAGGCAGTTGGCAGTAAGGCGGTTAAGGTAAGTGAAATATGGGATGATTTCTGCTGAGGTATAGGGCTCTCAGGTTGCTAAGGGTTCTCAAGGTTCTAAGGGTTCTAAAGGTTTCTCGAATGTGTCTATAAGTAATGGGTGGGTATTCATTCACTTTTTGAAATAAGTGGAAAGTTTCGTTCCCCTTGAAGAAGGGGGGCAGGGGGATAGAGTGTTTCGTTAGAAACCCATTCATCGCATTCGTATAAATCCCCAGGTTAGACTATCTCAAATAAGCACACTCTGCTTCTCTGAAATATGTCCCTTTGGGCCATTCTGTAGTATTACCAAAGCCGATTGTCTAACATTATTTTTCATATCGCTAGAGCTGCCCCCTCAGCCTTCGGCAGCTCCCCCGACAGGGGAGCCGAGACAGCGGTGTAAACTTACTTACCCGGCTTCGCCGCCCCTTCTCCAAGGGGCAACATGCTAGTGCAGCCACCATTTTCATACATAGTGATGACTACATGCAAAGAAATTTATCGAAATTAGCATATTCGAGAAACCTTTAGTACCTTTAGAACCCTTAGTACCTTAGGCAATTTGTAACGTCTTACCTATTAACGTAATTTTTTAACCGAAGAGGTGGTTTCGTGCGAGATATTTTTGTACGAAACCACTTTTTTAGTTGGTGAGGCCAAACAACTAACAACTAACAACTAACAACCATCACCAACATTTATTTGACAATACTATGAGTATACCGCTTATACTATGAGAAATTGAAAAGCACGAAAGGAAATGAATATGAAAATTGCATTACTCCATTTGGACTTAGCTGGGGGACCTAGAAAGCGGAATGAGAAACTGTTGCTAGCGGCTATCCAGCAGGCGGCGGCTGCCGGGGCGAATTGGGTGGTGACACCGGAAACCGCACGGGAAGGGTATTTCTTTTACAAGAAACATCGGGAGGCTTTGGTAGAAATGACGCCTCATCGAGCAGAAGATTTTGCTCCTTTCTTAGCATTGGCAAAGGAAAAGAAAATCACCCTATTTCTTTCAGGGGCAGAAAAGGTAGAGACCGGAGAGGCTTATAATTCCTGCTTCATCATTAGCAACGAGGGGCAGGAAATCGGATGTCACAGGAAAATGTATTCTCACCAGAGCGGCGCCGAAGGGTGGCTGGCTTTGGGCGATGAGGCCAAGGTGTATGACATCGATGGGGTGAGGACAGGCCTTTTCGTCTGTGCCGATGCCTACTATGAGAAACCTTGTCAGATGGTAAAAGATGGCGGGGCTGATTTGGTGCTGGTCTCCGCCGCCTGGCCGCCGGGCGAATGTTGCAAAGATCCGGTGGCCGTATGGAAACGGACTTCTCTATGGACCGAGTGCCCGGTGTGCATTTGCAACCAGACAGGAAATGAGGAGGGCATGGACATGACTATCGGCGATAGTGCAGTGCTGGAGGATGGACAGTGTCTCTTTACCTATCACGGGGCAAGCGCTGTTTTGCTGTGGGAGTTTGATAGTCGAGAGAAGAAGGTTGTGTCTCGTGGGTTTGATGTGCTTCCGGTGAAAGTTGGCAGTGAGCAGTAGGCAGTTGGCCGTGGAATTGGTGCCTCTTTCGGTCGTGTTATTAGCATCTTGCTTCATTCCGACAGAGAGACAAGACGCTAGTGATGCTATCGAAAGAATCATTAGCGGTAAGCCCCCTTTCGCTGAAAGGGGGGCAGGGGGGATAGCTCGTCAATAGGTTTTACACCTTATTTATCGCCCCCGTTGGGGGAGATGCCGAAGGCAGAGGGGGCAGCTCTGGCGGTATATTTCACCATGAACATATCACGCGAACTCGGTGATACCTGCTCCTAGCGGTATAGGCGTCCAGAGAAAGCGGGTAAACCGCTAGAGTGAGCGCCTATGTGGATAGTGATACAGGAGGTATACCGCTAGAGCAAGCTATCCCCTGCTACACTCGCTACGCTCGTTACGCTACCCCCTTCCAAAGGAAAGGGGCTAATGGTAGTGATGCTACCGAAAGAATTACTAGCGGTAAGCCCCCTTTCGCTGAAGAGGCCACTGCAGAACCCCTGATTCAATGTATAGAGCTTATTTTTATACACAAAATCATACGTTAACAGCCAATGAAGCACGATTCTTTGATTATTATTTTGCATAATTATTATCTCTATGCACGAGATAGGGACTTTTTCAGTGGCCTCTTCGCTGAAAGGGGGGATAGCTCGTAAGTAAGTTTACACTTTATTTATCGCCCCCGTTGGGGGAGATGCCGTAGGCAGAGGGGGCAGCTCTGGCGGTATATTTCACCATGAACATATCACGCGAACTCGGTGATACCTGCTCCTAGCGGTGTAGGCGTCCTGCAAAAGCGGATAAAACGCTAGAGTTGGCGCCTATGTGGATAGTGACACAGGAGGTATACCGCTAGAGTAAGCTATCCCCCGCTACACTCGCTACACTCGTTGCGCTACCCCCTTCCAAAGGAAGGGAGCTAATGGTATTGATTCTATCGGAAGAGGCACTAGCGTCACTGCCAACTGCCAACCGCTAACTACCAACTTCCCTAATCCCTAATCCCTAATCCCTAATCCCTAATCCCTAGTCCCTAGTTACTTATTAGGAGAAACCATGAAAAAACTATGGATCATTTTATTGTCCCTCTGCTGTAGTATGCTGCTTTGCTCTTGTGGGATTCCCAAAGAGGCTGGGCCAGCGGAGGGCGGGTATACGGTGATAGATGATAAGGGGAATGCCATTCATCTATCGGAAAAACCACGGCGGATTGTGACGTTGGCATTGGCTTCTGATGAAATTGTGCTGTCTATGGTGCCGCCGGAACGAATGGCGGCAGTCAGCTATTTGGCGGTGGATGAGGGAATTTCTACCGTGACTGATAAGGCAGAAGCGATTTCCCATCGCATGAAAAATTATGTGCCGGAGGATATACTGGCTTGTCATCCAGATTTAGTGATTGCCCCGGATTGGACAAGTGATGAAGTCATACAGTCTTTGAAGGATTTGGGCCTGACGGTCTATATTTCTCGGGGCAGTCTCACCATAGATACTGTGAAGGTGACGGTAAAGGAAATCGCAGAGGCCATCGGAGAACCAGAAAAGGCGCAGCCTATTTTAGATGAAATGGAAGCGGATATGGCGAAAGCGGAGGTACGGAGAAATGCCATTCCCAAAGACCAGCGAAAGACGGTGGTACTGTATTCTCATTTGAAAGGTTATGTGGGGAAAGGTTCTATGTTTGATGATTTGTGCGAACAAGCGGGAGTCATCAATGGAGCAGCGGTCATCGGGATGGGACGAAGTGATCCATTGTCTAAGGAAAGTTTGGTCAAGATGAACCCTGATGTGATTTTCACGCCGACTTGGGCTTATAAAGGGGTGGATCCAGAATCGGTGAAAGAGGAACTTTTGACAGATCCTTCTTTGCAATCGGTGAAAGCTATCCAAGAAAAAGCACTTCGCCAGATACCGGATAAGTATATCCTATCGGCAGCACCGGGTATGACGAAAGCGATGTTAGCGATGCAGGACGCTGTGTATGGGGCTGGTGACTAGGAAAAGCGTTGGCTGTTAGCCGCAGGCAGTTGGTCGTGGAATTGGTGCCTCTTTCGGTTGCAACACTAGCGGTAAGCCCCCTTTCATTCAATGCTGCTCAGTTAAGAATAGTGGTATCATCGCTATCCGTCATTTCGACCGATCGTATTTGTGCAAAGTGATGATACAGAAATAAATAGATTTGTGTCCCTGAGTGGAGAAATCTTTTCAGCACTAGCGGTAAAGGCTTAAAGACAGGGACGGGATTTTGTCATCAAGCCCTTATCACTGGTGGCACTGAGATTTCTCCACTCAGGGACACAAATCCATTTATACCACTTTTTTCATTTCGCACAAATACGATCGGTCGAAATGACGGATAGAGATGAAATCGCTTTCTTAACTTAATAGCATTACCCGACGGGGGAGACAAGATGCTAGTGATACTATCGGAAGAGGCACTAGCGTCACTGCCAACCGCCTACTGCCAACCGCCTACTTATCAATTTACAGACGAAAGGTCAAATCATGAAATCTATTCTTTGTATTACCAATATGGAATCCTCTGCCACCGGTCTGTTCCAGGCGCGAGGGGCCTTAGCGATTGGTCCAGAAACTTTGGATGTAGTACCGACCAACGATGAAGAAACATTTTCTGCTCTTTGGAAAGAAAAAGCAAGCCGGGCTGGGTTTGTCCTGATTCTTTGGATGGGGACGGGGCTGGCTTGTGATTTCCTTCAGAAGCTCCATGTCTTTCTGAATGAGAAAGAGATTCCCTTCCTCATTCGAGTGACGGATTTGGAAAAGGATAAGGAGAAAGGGGCTATTTCTGAAGAGCAGGCCACTCGTATCAAGAACTACTTGGCTTGTGGTGGACTCGTCAATTATGTGAATCTTTTGAAATATGCATTTTCCTCTTTTTGCGAGCGGTCCATGGATTTTGAGGAACCGCGGGAGATGCCCTATTGGGGATATTATGTGCCTGGGGAAAAACAGCCGATACAGGATTCGAAGGTATTTGCTGAGAAATATATGGAAATGGGAAAGCCAACAGTAGGATTGATTTTTTCCAGAGAGGACTGGTTGTGGGACAATCTGGACTGGCAGCCCGCTTTGATTCGTATTTTTCAAAAGCATGACATGAATGTGGTGGCGGTTTTCACTAGCACCTCCGATTACAGTGGAAATGGGACGCCTACGTTGGGGCAGAATTTGCGGAAATGTTTCTTCCTGAATGGGAAGCCGTTCATTGATGTGCTCATTAATCCCTTTCTTTTCGGATTGACTACAGCTGGCTTTGTGAAATTGGAAGATTTGCAAACCTTAGGCGTACCGATTTTGCAGGTCTATAATACCTATTTGAATTATGCTTGGTGGGAGAGTCATTTTGCGGGGCTCACTGCCAATGAATTGTCCTATGCGGTGGCTATGCCGGAGTTTGATGGAATCATTCACGCCCTGCCTATTTCTACTCAGGAAGTGCGGGAGGATGGGACCCATTATCACCAACCTATGCCGGAGCGAATGGAAGCATTGGCGAGACGGGCACGAAAGTGGGCTATGCTGTCTCACAAGAAGAATGCAGAGAAAAAGGTAGCCATTATATTTCATAATTATCCACCCGACAATTCTCATATCGGCAGTGCCAGCCAGCTGGATTCGATTGAAAGTGTGCGGCGGCTCTTGGTGCGTTTGAAGGAAACCGGGTATCAAGTGGACCGGATTCCAGCGGATTCGCAAGCCTTCATCGATGAGGTGACCGCCCATGCCACCAATGATCGGCGGTATATTTCTACTGAACTTTTGGATCACGCCGATGGGAAAATTTCCTCTGCTGACTATAAGAAATTTTTTGCCACCTTGCCGGAAAAGACGCAGCAACACTTGGAAAAGGATTGGGGCGAGGCACCGGGCGAGGTGTTCCGTCATGGGGATGATTTGATTGTGCCTGGCGTGCTGAATGGGCATATTTTTGTTACCGTCCAACCGCCTCGTGGATTTGGGGAGGACCCGGGAAAAATTTACCACTCTCCTGATATGGCGCCCACCCATCAATACCTGGGCGTCTATGAATGGATTCGGAATGTGTGGCAAGCGGATGCTATGATTCATGTGGGCACCCATGGCAATCTGGAATGGCTGCCGGGGAAAGGGGTTGCCATGTCCAACGGTTGCTACCCGGACATCAATACCGGCGATGTGCCTGATATTTACCCCTACTGGATTACTTGCGTGGGAGAAGGAATTCAAGCGAAACGGCGGAGTGCGTCTTGTCTCATTAGCTATTTATCGGCGCCCACCAGTTTGGCCGGCAGCTATGATGAATATGCAGATTTAGAAAATTTACTGGAAGAGTATTGTCATTTCCAAAAGGACGAGGAAATGGAGGGACAACTGGCGCGGCTCCAGGGTCTCATTCGAGAGCAGGCGGAGAAGTGTCATTTGTCGGACGATGTGAAAGAGGCGGATTATGAAAGTTTCACGGCTTACATGGGAGCTCTTCATAATTTCATCACCGATTTGAAAAATATGCAGATTTCCGTGGGCTTGCATACCCTGGGCGAAGTGCCGGAAGGGGAGGAGTTGGAGGAATATCTTTTCGCTTTGACCAAATTGGAAAATGGGAAAATTCCTTCTTTGGCAAAAGAAATGGCGAAGGTCTATGGACATCCCTTTTATGACCTTTTGGAGCATAGTGGAGATATAGATGAAAAGACAGGTTTGACCTACGGCATGCTCATGGACCGGGTTTATGAAAAGTGCCGGGAAATCATCCATTACCTACATGAAAAAGATTTTGCGGTGGACTGTGTCCCTAGGATTCCCACTCTGTCTTGGAAACAGGATTGCCAGACCAAAGAAGGAGAAGAGAAAATCCTGGAAACGGCGCGGTACATTTGTACCGATATCGCACCTCACTTATTGCAGACCACCTTGGAAATGGAAAATACCTTGCGTGCCTTGGATGGGAAATATATCGACCCCTCTCCTTCGGGAGCACCTACGTCCGGCGGGGCCGACCTCTTGCCTACGGGACGCAATTTCTATAGCATTGATCCTCGCGCCCTTCCCACTGAACCGGCTTGGGAAATTGGGAAGGAAATGGCAGATAATGTGATTACCAAATTCATTGCCGACGAAGGACGGTACCCGGAAAGTGTAGGGATTATTCTCTGGGCGACTAGCAATATGAGAAATCACGGGACTTGTATTGCAGAATTTTTATATCTCATGGGGCTCAAACCGGTTTGGCAGGCCGGAAGCCATCGGGTCATCGGAGTGGAAGTGATTCCCCTTTCCGAATTGAAACGGCCCCGCGTGGATGTGACAGGCCGTATTTCCGGTCTCTTCCGCGATGCGTTGCCCGCCTCTGTGACTTGGCTCGATGAGGCAGCGGACATCATAGCGAAATTGGATGAACCGCTGGATATGAATTTCGTCAGGAAACATGTACTGGAAGAAGCGGGGGAACTAGAAAAGGAAGGCCTTCCGAAAGAAGAGGCGTGGCGAGAAGCCAGCTATCGCATCTTTGGCGACCCGCCTGGTTGCTTTGGCGCCGGCGTAGGAGCTTTGCTAGAAGGAAAGAATTGGGAAACTGTAGATGACATCGCAGCTGTCTATACCCGCTGGGGCGGTCATGCCTATGGAAAAGGCAGCGATGGCACTTATTTGCCGAAACGCTTTGAAAAGCGAATGTCCCAAATTGAAATCACCATCCAAAATGTGGACCAAAGGGAATCGTCCATGCTTTCCAGCGATGACTACAACGCCTATCGGGGAGGCATGGTGGCAGCCGTCCGCAGTGCCAGCGGCAAAATGCCAAAGAATTATGTGAATGATAGTTCCGATAAAAGCCAAGTAGTCATCCGTGCCCTAGATGAAGAATTGAAACGCTGGTTCCGCGGGGAAGCGGTCAATCCGAAATATATCGAAGGTATGAAGAAACATGGTTACAAAGGAGCCGGCGACCTGGCAGAATACTTGGCAGTGAGCTACCAGTGGGATGCCACCAGTGAAATCATGGAGGATTGGATGTATGATCAGTATGCAGAGAAATATGTGCTAGACCCTGCGATGCAGCAGTGGCTCAAGGAGGTCAATCCGTGGGCATTGGACCGGATGATCAATACGCTGTTAGAGGCCCATCAGCGGGCCATGTGGAATGCGAAGGATGAAACCATCGATGAGTTGAAACAGCTCATGCTGGATGTGGAAGGGGAATTGGAAGAAGAATAATGCTGGCAGGTGTCAGTTTGGGTTTCTTACCTGCTTATTCTATAATGAGGAATGAGGAGTTAGGAATGAGGAATGGTGGTGGCGTTTACACCGTACTTATCGCCCCCGTTGGGGCAATGCCATTAAGTTAAGGAAGCGGTTTCATCTATATCCGTCATTTCGACCGATCGTATTTGCACAAAATGAAGAAAGTGGTATAAATGGATTTGTGTCCCTGAGTGGAGAAATCTCTTCAGCAGTAGCGATAAGGGCTTAATGACAAATCTGTTTCATGGTACTATTTCCTGTTTTCCAACGGTCAATCCCTAATTCCTTCTCTGTCTTTAAGCCCTTACCGCAAGTGGTGATGAGATTTCTCCACTCAGGGACACAAATCATTTCAATATTTTTGAATCATCAAGCACAAATAGGATCGGTCGAAATGACGGTATTTTTTTATACCGCTATTCTCAACTTAATGACATTACCCGTTGGGGGAGATCAGTGCAAGCGAACTACATCGCTAGGAGCATAGCGACGCAGGGATGTAGTTCGCTTGCACACCTCTTTAATTCTCCCCCGACAGGGGAGACAAGACGTTAGTGATGTTACCGAAAGAAGCACTAGCGGCGCTGCCAACTGCCAACTGCTAACCGCCAACTAAAAAGCTAACAAAAGAAAGGAGCAACCATCAAGTGCTGCGACAATCGGAACGAAAATCAGTCAATATGTATTGCAACCTGGGGACCGCTTATTATTCTACGTCCTGTAATCTAGGGGCAGCCATCATTTTACATACACCACGGGCCTGTTCTCATTTGGCGTTGAATGGGCATTGGTTTATCAAGCGTCGGGCGTTTATGCGAGATCCGGAACTGGTCTTGCCAGAGGAAAACAATTTATTCGTCACTGGCATTACAGATAAGCAGGCCATTTTCGGTGGGGAAAGTCTCTTGCGAAATTGTCTTCTCGATGTGGCGAAATTGCCCTGGGTGAAGTACATGGTGGTAGTCGCTGGCTGCACGGCGGGGGTCATTGGAGACGATGTGCCTTCGGTGTGTAGTGGGGTGGAAAAAGAAACGGGCATTCCAGTGCTGTTGGTGCCGGGTGCGGGTTTCATGAGTAAGCATCATGTGGAGACGCAAATTGATTTGATTTCCCTGCTTTTGGATCGTTTCTCTAAACCGCGAGCAAAGAATCCCGATGCGCCCCAAACGGCAGTGATTTTTGGTGAAAATCGAGGGACTGCTAATGAACACAATATTCGTGAAATCACGCGGCTCCTTCGGTACTTCGGCTTTCAGCATGTCCTATTCCCACCGAACGCCATGAGTGTAGAGGATTTTGCCAAAGTGCCAGACGCCTCTCTTTTCATGGCGGTAGGATTTTCCTATGACCACTTCGACAGGATGCAGCATTTCACCCAAGACATGGCGAAACGATACCAGGCACCTTGTTACTTGGGAAATTATCCCATCGGCGAGGCCGGGACGTTTCGTTTCCTAGAAGAAATGGGAACTCTTTTGGGCATGGAAGAGGAAGCCGCCGCGGCGGTGCAAGCGGAACAGCAGGCCATCGAAGCCACGTTGCAAGCCGATGCCCAGGACATCGCGGGAAAGCATTTCCTTTGTGTCCTGGGATTTCCCCTTCGCTATTGCCGCATAGAGAATCATCTGCGGGGCCTCACCCGAGCCGGCATGGTGCTAGATGCCATCATTTTGCATAATGATTTGACAGAAAAGGAAAAGCAGGAACAAATCGCCCATATTCGTGCGTTTCCTGAATGGAAAGAGGTGCCCATCCTGGATGGGGAAGGCCATGTGGCGGAGTGGAAATCCCGGGTGGACATGGTGCTTTCCACTACGGTTCTGGTGGATGTGCCTCACCAGCTTTGCATTTCTGTGCAGCAGGTGGGGACTATGGGCGTGAAAAATTTGATGACCAAGGTGAAGTCTACCCTGAAAGGCAGCGGAAGGAGAATTACCTATGAATTCTAAGATGAATCGCTGGCTTCCCTGCCAGGGGTATTGCGAAATGGCAGGGAGTGCCAATTTCTTTTTGAGCATCCAGGACAGCGCGGTGCTGATCCATGGGCCTCGGTGGTGTTCGTCCATTGCGTGCGGCGAAATGAGTAGCATCGAGAAGAAATACGAACGGCAGTTTTATTGCTCAGAAGTGAGCCAAGCCAATTTGGTTTTTGGTGCCAGTGAGGAAATACTAGAAGGCTTGGCGGAAATCAAGGAAGAAGCCCATCCCGCTTTGACGGCGGTGTTGAATAGTTGCTCTGTCAGTCTCATCGGAGACGATATGGAAGGGGTGTGTCGCCAGGCCCAGATGCCAGGTACCATTCTGACCATGGATAGCGGTGGGTTGCGGGGTGAATTTACCACAGGCTACGTGCGGGCCATGAAGAAATTGTTGGACTCCATTTCCTTTATTTCCGCAGAAAAAGTGCCCCACTCGGTGAATATCATCGGTTGGTGTACGGCCTATCCGAATTGGCAGGGAAATCTTGCGGAAATCCAGCGGCTTTTGAAAGAAATCGGTGTCACGCTGCTAGGGGTTCTGGGAAATGATGGGATGACCCTGGAAGAGGTGAGCCGTTTGCCCCAAGCGGAGTTGAACTTGGTCCTTTATCCCGAACTGGGCCTAGCTGGGGCAAAGCAGTTAGAAGCGAAAACCGGCACGCCCTATGCGGTGCTGCCCATTCCCTATGGACTTTCCGGAAGCCGCCGGTGGCTTTCTCGTGTGGCAGAGGCACTATCTATCACACCGGATTGGCGGTCTTTGGACGAAGAAATCCGGTATCGCCAGGAAAAGATCGATTTGGCTACGTTTCGACTGAAAGGAAATAATCGAAATTTACGCTTCGGCGATGTGTATGCTTGCTTGACCGAAGGCATGGCCTTGGGATTGGTTCCCGCTTTATTGGAAGAATTTCCAGAACTGGGTGACATTCATCTGCGGATAGAAGGGCCCCATACGATAGAATCTGTAGAGGGGACGCTGCCGTGGGCACCTTTTGAAAAGGTAGAAATTCCGCCAGGCGAGTTGGCGTTGGTGGTGGGAAATACCAATACCCGTCATGAAGTGGGGCAATACCATCGGGTGATTTATAAAAATTTCCTCATGCCTTGGGTGACGCTCAGTGTGCCGGAGAAATGCTACGCTGGCTTGGCGGGATGGCAATATTTCTTGTCCGATGTGTTTACTGATTTTTATACTTTGGGGTATGTACAAGGGCGGTAGGCGGTAGTCAGTTGGCGGTTGGCAGTTAGCAGTTTGCAGTGTCGCTGGTGTCTCTTTCGATAGCACTACCAACGTCTTGTCTCCCCCGTCGGGGGAGAACCAAAGAGGGGGCAGCTCTGGCGGTATAAAACACTATGAACACATCAAGCGAACTAAGTAATGTCCGCTTCTAGCGCTTTTCTTGCTTAGTATAGCGCGTTTATCGCTAGGAGCGGACATTACCGAGTTCGTTTGATGTGTTCATGGAGAAGTATACCGCTAGAGCAGCCCACTCTGCCTACGGCATCTCCCCCGACGGGGGAGACAAGGCGCTAGTAATGATACCGAAAGAGGTACCAGCATTACTGCAAACTGCAAACTGCGAACTGCCAACCGCCAACCATCTCCTCCCTTGACAAAAACGAAATCGCTTTGTATAATGGCATTAATAAATAGTTCATACAGCGCATTAACGAACGGTACATACAACTATGATCAATGAAACGCTACATACATTTCTATCGGTTGCCAAGAATGGCAGTTTCAATAAAACTGCTGAGCTCCTCCATATATCGACACCGGCGGTGATGAAGCAAATGAATAGCTTGGAAAAAAGTGTGGGAGTGCCCCTCTTTTATCGGACCAACCACGGCATTACGTTGACGCCGGCGGGGGAGTCTTTTTTGAAAGATGCCAAGTCTATTTTTCGCTTGACTAGAAAGGCCATCGAACGAGCTCAACTCGCTGCAGGACAGGTACCGACGGAACCGGATCATTGGTGTGGGGGAAGAAAATAGGTCTTTGGTTGTTGATTATTTGGATGCAATTAAGAATAGAACTTTTCCCTGCTACAGGGTCTAAAGGTTCTCAAGGTACTAAGGGTTCTAAAGGCTTCGCAAAT
>CAVBRV010000014.1:14187-23641 GCA_963597965.1 Paludibacteraceae bacterium
CTACTGGATATGGATATTTTATGAAGTGTCAATTCATATGATGATTGGTTTAAGGTTTATGCTCCAGGTTATTTTCGGACACTTGCACGTTTTCAAAGTGTCATTGGTTTAGCAATGCTGTTAAGTTAAGGATTTGAGTCAGTAAGTATAATTTCTGCAGTGGTTACAAGGTTCTAATGGTTCTCAAGGTACAAAGGGTTCTCACATTCCCCAAATGAGCTGATAGACGCTATTGTTATTATCTTATTCGAGGCCCTTCAGAACCTTTAGTACCCTTAGAACCTTGAGAACCTTTGCATTAACAGAAATTATCGCATATTTTACTTAACTTAATGACATTGATTGGTTTAGCGGTTAATGAAATTTGTAAACCTTAAACCAGTGAGAGTTTCTTCGTATTGAATTGTCACATAAGAGATCGGTGTATAAACCGTAAACCTGTCAATGGTTGCTTAACGTTGACCATCTCATTCGAGAAACCTGAGCCACCTTAGAACCCTTAGTACCTTGAGAATCCTGTAATCGCTATTAACGCAAATCCCTAATGTAATAACACCATAATGAAAGGAGGTGTTTTCTATGGAACATCCGAAGTATCCGATTCCGACTGATGAAGCTGGCAAGAAGCGTTATGAATCTGCCAAGAAGCATGCACAGTGGGTGAAAGAACACGGCGGCACCAGTGATGAAATTCATGAAGTTTTCAGAAAGGTCATGGCTGGGGAAGGCAAGCATTGCAAGAAGAATTAAGAGTAAAAAGGCAGCATGGGAGTGGATCCGGTGCTGTCTTTTTTCTGTTGTTAGTTGTTGGTTGTCGGTTGTTTGGGGCTTAACAACAGACAACTAACAACAGGAGAGGTATACCGCTAGGGCAGCCGCCTTAGCCTGCGACAGCTCCCCCGACGGGTAATGCTGTTAAGTTAAGGATTGGCGATAGTTAGCATGATTCCGCTAGTGAGTACAAGGTACAAAGGGTTCTAAAGGTACAAAGGGTTCTCAAGGTTCTCGAATGAGTCGATGGACGCTGAAATTATCATCGCATTTGGGAGCCTTTAGAACCTTTGGCGAAGAAGAAATCATCGCATTTTTCGCTTAACTTAATGACATTGCTGGCGGGGGAGACTAAATAAGGTGTAAATTCACTTATGCTAGAAGCGGACATTACCGAGTTCGTGTGATATGTTCATTGCGTTGCATCCCGCTAGAACAGCCCCCTCTTTTATTCTCCCCCGGCGGGGGAGACAAGACGCTGGTGATGTTACCGAAAGAAACAGTAGCGGTACCGCCAACTGCTAACCGCCAACTGCCTACGTTTTTCCCTAATCCCTAATCCCCAATCCCTAGCTACTAATCCCTATATCCAGAAATATTTCCCCTTGACAAATCAAAAAAAGAAGTCTATCATATGTCACATAAACGTGATGACAGAGACACGATGCATATTATGAAGTGTGAAGAGAGCCTGCGGTGGGTGAGAAGCAGGTCATGGATGAGATGTGTTACCGCTCTGGAGCAGGAGGATTGAAATCTTCCCGGTTGGTCTCGTTATTGGACTGTCAAGTGGAGCTTTGGCTCTGATTTGGGTGGAACCACGGAATTGAACTTTCGTCCCTTACTGGGACGGAAGTTTTTTTATATGTAAGTTTACACCGCATTTAGTCCCCCCGTTGGGGGGAAGGTGGTAGGCTTGCCTACCAAAGGGGGTACCACTAGCGGGATGAAACGCTATGTTGTATGATAAGGGCTCGGTCATGTCCGCTCCTAGCGGTAAGAGCGTATAACTCTTACCGCTAGGAGCGGGTATCACAGAGCTCGATGATAGCAACAATGTATTTCATGCCGCTAGAGCAGCCCCCTCTGCCTACGGCATCTCCCCCAGCGGGGGCGATAATAAGGAAGGAGTATTTTATATGATTACCATTCGTTTAAAAGACGGAAAAGAAAAACAATTTGAAAGTGCTGTATCTTTAACCGATGCAGCGAAAGCTATTTCCAATAGCCTCGGCAAGAATGCCCTGGTGGCAAAGGTGAATGGCGAACTCACTGACCTGCGTGATCCCATCGTAGACGGTGCAACGGTTGAATTTTTCACCAAGGAAGATCCGGAAGGTCTCTTCACTTTGAGACACACCGCTTCTCATGTAATGGCCCAGGCTATCCAGCACCTGTTCCCAGGCGTGAAGTTCGCTATCGGACCGGCCATTGACGACGGTTTCTACTATGACCTGGATTCTGACCATGTATTCAGCCAGGAAGATTTTGCAGCCATTGAAAAAGAAATGGCAAAGATTGTGAAGGAAAATATTCCGCTGGTGAAGAAAGTGCTGCCTCGCGATGAAGCGATCCAGTATTTCAAAGACAAGGGCCAGGACTACAAAGTCATGCTGATTGAAGACCTGCCGGAAGAGGAAACGATTTCCCTTTACGAACAGGGCGACTTCACCGACCTTTGCGCTGGGCCTCATCTGAAAGCTACCGGCAAGGTAAAGGTATTCAAGCTCATGACCGTCGCTGGTGCTTATTGGCGGGGCGACGCGAAGAATAAAATGCTGCAGCGTATCTATGCGACCGCATTCTTTAACAAAGAAGACTTGGATCATTTCCTCTTCGTTCGCGCTGAAGCGGAAAAGCGGGACCACAGAAAACTGGGCAAACAGTTGGATCTCTTCTCCTTCCATGAAGAAGGACCGGGATTCCCATTCTTCCATCCAAAGGGAATGGTTCTCCGTAACATGCTCATGGAATATGAAAGAGAACTGTTCAAAGAATTTGGCTATGTAGAAATCATGACCCCAGTGATTCTGTCCAAGAAACTGTGGCTCCAGTCCGGTCATTGGGACCATTATAAGGAAAATATGTACTTCACCAAGATTGATGATGAAGATTATGCAATTAAGCCGATGAACTGCCCTGGCGGAATTTTGTTCTTCAAAACCCAGCAGCGTTCTTACAGAGATTTGCCGATGCGTGTCGGTGAATTTGGTCTCGTTCATCGTCATGAATTGAAGGGCGCTCTCCACGGCCTCTTCCGTGTTCGTTGCTTCACCCAGGACGATGCCCATATTTTCATGACCCAGGAACAGATGAAAGACGAAGTCATCAAGTGCATGGCGATGTACAAAAAGATGTACGGTGTATTTGGCCTGGAATACCATGTAGAACTCTCCACTCGTCCAGAAAACTCCATGGGCAGCGATGAACTGTGGGAAATTTCTACCAACGCTCTTCGCGAAGCCATCGAAAAGACCGGCGTACCCTACCAGATTAACGAAGGGGACGGCGCTTTCTACGGCCCGAAACTGGACTTCCACGTACAGGATTCCCTGGGACGTACCTGGCAGTGCGGCACCATCCAGATGGATATGCAGCTGCCGGAACGTTTCGACGTGAACTATATCGGCGAAGATGGCGAAAAGCATAGAGCTGTCATGCTGCACCGTGCTGGTTACGGCTCCTTGGAACGTTTCATCGGCATCCTAATCGAACATTTCGCTGGGGCCTTCCCAGTATGGATTGCGCCGGTGCAGGTCAAGGTTATCCCGGTTACCGAGAAGAACTTGGAATACGCTAAGTCCGTGGCTGCGGCTATGAGTGAATCCAATATCCGTGTCGAAGTGGAAGAAGCCAACGAAACCTTGGGTTACAAGATTCGCAAGGCTCAGATGGAAAAGGTACCGTACATGCTGATTCTGGGGGACAAGGAAATGCAGAGCCATACCATTTCCGTCAGAAGCCGCAAGGCGGGAGACCTGGGAAATACCCAGTTGCCTATGTTCGTGGCTCGCCTGATTCAGGAAATCAAGAGCAGAGAATACTAATATGGTGTACAAAGAATACCAAAGTGCGGATGTGGCTAGAGCGGCACTGCGCATGTCTCTCACGGAAACGCGGGCGGCAGAGAGTGAGCTGAAGGCGGAATTGGCGAAATCGGGCATTCGGTCCGTGGCGGTCAATTTCGGCGGCAAATTCCTGGACATCCTGCCGAAAATCTTTGAATCGGCCATCGTGGCGGCCCAGAGACAGCACGTCATCTCGGACACCCACGTGGGAGATGGTTCGGTCATCGGAGCTATGGAGTCTGCCATCGAGCAGGTGAAGCCCATGGCGATCGGCATGAATGTAGGTGGGAAAATCGGCATCGCCCGCTGGAAGGAACATCTTTGTGTAGCCATTTTTGTGGGCGTCGGGGTGCTTCATTTCAACGAGGTCACGGTGGGCATGGCTCATCGGGTCTTGAGAAATGATTTACCGGAATAGGTTTAACCTGTTGCCTCGGCTCCCCTGTCGGGGGAGCTGCCGAAGGCTGAGGGGGCAGCACTAGCGATATAAAATGCTATGAACATGACAATCGGACACGGTAATGTCTGCTTCTAGCGGTTAGAGAGAGTTTGAGAAAAAGAGCTTGGTGGAAATAGTTCTGCCGAGCTCTTTTTTGTATGGGGGTTAGGAAATACGTAGGCTGTTGGTTATAGGCAGTGATGTTGGTGTTTCTTTGGGGGGACGGTACTCTCCTAGCCTCCTTTCACTGAAAGGGCGCTAAGGGGGTGCTTATTTAGAGATATAATCAACTGTCAATCGTTAATGCTTTTTCCAGTCACGTAAATTTGCAAAGTAACTTCTAGGAAAACGCTGATTTAATCATTTCAAATCATGATTAAATCAGCGTTTTCCTAGCTTTTCAGAACTGGCATTAACTTTGAGAAATTTATGGGTTTTACTTTGAGAAAAGTGGTAAAGATGATGATGTGAGAGTAACTTCAATTTACATGGGGTATTTAATCTGTATTCATCTCATTCGGGAAACCTGAGCAATCTGTAACCGTAAGCGTTAGCATACCTACTAACTCCAATCCTTATCGTAAATCCTTAACGCAACATCATTTGCCCATCAGTTGGATTTTCTGTTATAATAGACAAAGAATTTTGTTTTGCGAAAGAATGTTATATCTTTTATTGGATGGAGGAAGAAATGGACTTTACATTGGAACCGAAACAGCAGGAACTGGTCAATCTGGCACGTGAGATTGCACAGAAGGAAATTGCACCTAGAGCTCTGGATATTGATAAAAGTGGTGTCATGGATGAAGAATTGCTTCATATTTTGAAACAGTCTGGCATGACCCAGCTGGCTGTGCCGAAGGAATATGGCGGCGCGGGGCTGGACCTTTTGACGGGGGCCATGATCAGTGAAGAATTGGCCAAAGGTTGTGCTGGTGTGGCGACGGTTTGTGCGGCCAATTCGCTGGCTTCTTTCCCGATTCTTATCGGGGGGACCGATGAACAGAAGAAGGATTATTTTGATTGCCTCAATGCGGGCGGCATGTCCTGTTTTGCTTTGACGGAACCAGGGGCTGGCTCTGATGCAGGGGCTGTTTCTTGTAAAGCGAAGAAGGTAGATGGCGGGTATCTCTTGAATGGGACTAAGTGTTTCATTACCAATGCGCCCATTGCTGATAAGATTACTCTCTTTGCGAATACTCGTGAATCCGGCGGCATTCGCGGTTTGACCGTGTTTACAGTGGATAGAAATACACCCGGAATTTCTATGGGCAAGGAAGAAGATAAGATGGGCATCCGCGCTTCTGCAACCTCTGAAATCATTTTTGATGATTGCTTCGTGCCGGCTAGTGCTCGTATCGGTCGTGAAGGCATGGGTTTTCGCATTGCCATGCAGACTTTGGAAACTTCTCGTCCTGTAGTAGGTGCTATTTCTGTGGGTATCGCCCAGGCGGCTTTGGAAAATGCGATTCATTATGCGCATCAGAGAAAGCAGTTTGGACAGAAGATCGCTTCTTTTGAAATGGTACAGGAAATGATTGCCAATATGGTGACCAAGACAGAAGCGGCTCGTGCTTTGGTTTATAAGGCTTGTTGGATGCAGATGCATGGGGATAAACAGGCGGCTATGTTCTCGGCTATGTCCAAGTGCTTTGCCTCTGATGTGG
This sequence comes from Paludibacteraceae bacterium, assembly GCA_963597965.1. Classification (GTDB taxonomy): domain Bacteria; phylum Bacillota; class Negativicutes; order Veillonellales; family Dialisteraceae; genus Dialister. Next base: position 20,133 of record CAVBRV010000014.1, read on the forward strand.
CAATGGAAGTCACCACCACAGCGGTGCAGGTCATGGGCGGAAATGGATATTCTCGTGAGAATCCGAATGAAAAATACATGCGTGATGCAAAGATTATGCAGATTTATGAAGGCACGAACCAGGTACAGCGTTTGGTTATTGCCAATGCGGCGTTGTATTGATTAGTGCTGCTAAGTTAAGCGAAATATGCGATGATTTCTGCTGATGTACAGGTTTCTCAGGTCGCTCAGGGTTCTCAAGGTTCTAAAGGTTTCTCGAATGAGCTGATAACGCTAGCATTCATAGGCACATTCGAGAAACCTGGAGCACCCTTAGTACCTTGAGAAACCTGTAATTGCATACATTAGCATTCCTACTTACTTGAACCCTTAACTTAATAGCATTGCCATTGCAGGGCTCTTCCTCTTCGGACCATATTACTAGTTTGAGAAAACGGTAATATCGAAACCGTCATTTCGACCGGTCGTATTTGTGCTTAATGATGATGCAGAAATAAATAGATTTGTGTCCCTGAGTGGAGAAATCTCAGCGGCATCAGCGGTAAGGGCTTAAAGGCCTTATCGCTAGTGCTGAAGAAATTTCTCCACTCAGGGACACAAATCATTTCACAACTTCTGCACCATTAAGCGCAAATACGCCCGGTCGAAATGACATGAGTGATGCTAGCGTTTAACAGCACATTCGAGAAACCTGAGCAACTTGAGAACCCTTAGAACCTTGAGCAACCTGTAATATCTAGCGGAGTCATGCCAGCTTACTCTAATCCTTAACTTAATAGCATTCCCCCACCAATCCCCACTTTTTTCCAAAGTGGGGATTTTGATTTAAAAGGACCGATTTCTTTTTTGAGAAAAGGAAATCGGTCTTTTTTTATGCTGACAAGAAATAGGGCGATATTGTCGAAGAAAACAAAAAGCGGAATCGGCGGAAAAGAAAATAAATTTCTAAAAATTTTATTGTCATCTTGTGGGGGAATGTGGTAGAATGTGGGTGAATGTGGAGGAGGTGGAAGGATTATGTTTATGAATGAATATACCCATACCATAGACGCCAAAGGGCGCATGATCCTTCCAGCTAAGTTTAGAGAGGAGCTGGGAAGTCATTTCGTGTTGGCTCCTGGCTTTGACCCTTGCCTTTGCATCTATACCAAAGAACGCTGGGATGCACTGATTGCCCGGCTGCAAAAATTGCCCTTCACCAATCGCAATGTGCGTAAAGTGATGCGTCATCTGATTGGGCGGGGGACAGAAATGGAATGTGACAAGCAGGGACGTATCCTGATTCCAGCCCATCTTCGACAGGCGGCGGGCTTGACGAAAGAAGCTCGTATCATTGGCACAGGATCCACCATTGAAATTTGGGATCCTGTTCGGCTGATGCAGGATGAAGAAAATGAGGATATGGCAGAGATTGCAGATTCCTTGGATTTGCCATTGAATTTGGATTTGTAACATAGTGAGTGGAGGGATTCATTCACTTTTGTTAAGATTTCTTCTTTGCTAAGGTTTAGGGTTTAAGGTTTAGGGGTTATATTGTTGCATTTAAGCCTTAAACCAATGACACTTTCAGGAACCATTATTGGTAAATGGCGGACTCGGAAAGTAAACCTTAAACCTATATCTCAAATATTGACAATTTCAATGATACAGTACACTAGTCTACTAGTCACCGTTGGTAGCCTTTTCATTGATAATGATGCACCAACGGTGCATGAAGTTTCCTTTGTGAGGGAAAATGATGGAATTTCAACACACTACGGTTCTCTTAGGAGAAATGATTGACCATATTTTGACCAATCCCCATGGTGTTTATGTGGATTGCACTTTGGGTGGGGGAGGGCATTCTTTTGCTTTGTCCCAGAAATTGGAACCAGACGCACTGCTCATCGGAGTAGACCAAGACCAGGAAGCCATCGAAGCGGCCTCGAAGCGTTTGGAAGGGGCACCGTGCAAGCATTTAATGGTGCGAGATAATTTCTCTCATATCCATTCGATTTTGGAATCTTTAGATATAGAGAAGGTGGATGGATTCATTTTTGATTTGGGCGTTTCTTCTCACCAGCTAGATGATGGAAGTCGTGGTTTCTCTTATATGAATAATGGACGATTGGATATGCGGATGGACCAAAGAAATTCGTTGACCGCTTATGAAATTGTCAATACCTATGATGAGGAAACATTAGCCAAAATCATTTGGGAATATGGGGAAGAGCGGTGGTCTAAGCGGATTGCCCAGTTTATTTGTGAGTTCCGTGAGAAAAAGCCCATTGAAACCACAGAAGACTTGGTATCGGTGATTAAGGCGGCTATACCCGCTCATGCGCGGCGGAATGGTCCCCACCCGGCAAAACGGACTTTCCAAGCTATTCGTATCGAAGTCAATAATGAATTGGGGATTTTGAAGGACACCATGGAGGCTTGCGTAAGCCATTTGAAAACAGGCGGTCGCCTTGGGGTGATTACTTTCCAGTCATTAGAAGATCGCATTATCAAAAATACATTCCGTGAGATGGAACGGGAATGTATTTGTCCTCCTGAACTTCCTGTGTGTGTATGTCATCATCACAGATTGGTGAAATCGGTGGGGAAAGCGATTAAGCCGAGTGCGAAGGAATTGGAGGAAAATCCCAGAGCGAGAAGTGCGGTACTGCGTGTGGTAGAACGAGTGTAGGTAATGAGTGGGTGGTCTTCATTTTTCATTTGGGAAGAAACCTAATGAGTGATTGTTGCTGGTTGTCTGAGTTCAAACAACCAACAACTAACAACAGTGAGAGCATCGGTATTTGTGGGATTTTATGTACCCAAATTTCACTGCATATATTCAGTAATTTGGAATGAGACGTGGCGGAGATACATTGGTATGGTTTGAATAACATTGGTATTCAAACCGCTGGTGCAGCCCCCTCTGCCTTCGGCATCTCCCCCAATGGGGGCGATAAAAAGTTGAGTTACTCACTCAAATCCGTAAGTTAAAAGCATTGTGTTTATTGAGGGAGAGATGGTCAATGGTATCTCAAAATATACAAGCAATGAACTATGTAACTTCGATGTCAGAACATGCTCCGGTAGCGACTGTTGGGCGGGGAGCTATTTCATCCAGTCGTGTTTTTAAGCATGTTTTTTGGACAGTTATACTTATTTTGATTCCTGTTTTCTTGATGGTTATTTTTAACAGTATCAATGTGCAGAAGGAATATACCATGCAGGGAATCCGTAGTGATGTCATGCGTATGGCGAAGGAAAATGATGTGATGCGCTTAGAAGTGTCTAAACTGGAGGCGCCCATACGGATTCAAAAGATTGCAGAGACCCAGTTGAAAATGAGTCTTCCTCTGAAAGCGGTGTATGGAGGAGCCGATCCGGTAACGCCGGAAAGGAATAAGGGACGATGAAAAAATGCGGAAAGGGATTATTGGTTAATTTACTCTTTTTAGGAAGAATAGTGAGAAGTTAGAAGTGAGAAGTTAGAAATGGTGGAAGGGGCGCACAAAATTTGGAAGCGCCCCAATA
>CAVBRV010000015.1:0-23639 GCA_963597965.1 Paludibacteraceae bacterium
CCATCTGAGATGGGGGACCCGGTGGAGCCGTAGCTTTGCCTAGAGTACCAAAGAATCTCAATGTTAGGTTTATCGTAAAGTGTGAATTGACGTAGCGATATAAGAGAAAATCGAAAAAAGCGTAAAACGTAGCGGGATAAAGAAAATCAGCGAAGTTGAGGCTAATAGATAATATGAGAATGCAGAGCAATGAGGAATCTTTGGTATAAAGTGGAATTTTTCCAAGTGAGTAGGCCTGAAATCTGATGCCGCAAATGAGCGGCAAATCAGAAAAGACAATATATGGAACTGCTAAGGGCAGTCGTCAGTATAATGCCCCGGAGGGGTTATAGCTAACCCCCATTTGAAATGGGGGTTGCTAACTTAACAACAGTGAGTGCACAGGTATTTGCTGGATAGCACGTATCACTATGTATTTGAATATCAAAATTTCACTGCATATATTCAACAATTATTGAGCATATGAATGATTGACAATTACGTACGCACTATGATCAGGATAGCGAAAGGAGCACACAGTGTCATGTCTTCTATCAAAATGATTGCCATCGATTTAGATGATACCCTACTTCGAGATGATATTTCTCTTTCAGACTATACTAAAAAAACTTTACAAAAAGCCATGGCAAAGGGCGTGAAAATCGTCATTGCTACGGGACGTATGTTTCAAGCTGCTCGGCCCTGGGGAAAGGCCATTGGTTTGGGCGATGTGCCTATGATTTGCTACACCGGTTCCTTGACGGGGCTGTGTGAAAGCGGGACTCTTCTTCGAGATGTACGCATTGAGAAAGAAATGGCTTGGGACATTCTCCAGACCATCAAGGAACATGGCTGGTATGCCCAGACTTACATTGACGACATCTTATATGTAGAAAAAAGAAATGAATGGACCGTCAATTACGAAAAACAATGCGGCGTGACTGCCGTAGAAGCGGGGGAGGATTTCTACCATCCCAAGAAGTGTCCTACGAAAATCTTGGTTTGTGAATGCGATCCCGAAAAAATGAAAACCATCGAGCAGGTTTTGAAGGAGAAATATAGCGCTCAAGTGAACCAAGTCAAATCGAAGCCATACTTCTTTGAGATGAATAGCAAAGAATGCTCTAAAGGAAAAGCGGTCCGTGCTTTAGCGAAAGAGTGGGGCATTGCTCTTGATGAAATCATGACGTTTGGCAATGGAAATAATGATATTTCCATGCTCTCCATGACTCCCTGGGGTTTCGCCGTAGCCAATGCTACAACTGGCGCAAAAAAAGCAGCGGCTCACGAAACGACGTCGAATAATGAGGATGGAGTAGCGAAAGCAGTTGAAAAGTATGTGCTTTGTGGAGAAGGTGACTAGTGACTGGTGACTAGTGACTAGTGACTAGAAAGGGTAACTGTTTTCCTAGTCACCAGTCACTAGTCACGAGTCACTTGTGTTGGCGATATACAATGTGTATGACGCAGAAAGGAATTCCGATGGATAAAGATACATTTCGTTTTGTCATCATCACTGGCATGAGCGGTGCCGGGAAGACGAATTTCATGCAGAAATTGGAAGATATGGGCTACTACTGCGTGGACAATTTGCCCCCGGTTTTGATTGTCCGTTTTGCTGATCTTTGCTGGAAGAGTACGTCCAATACTCGTCATGTGGCGGTGGTCACGGATATTCGGGGTGGGTCTTTCTTCGATGCCTTGCCCCAGGCCTTGGATGAACTGAAGAAACGGGAAATTCCGCATGAAGTGGTATTTCTGGAAGCTTCTGATGAGGCTTTGGTGCGGCGGTACATGGAAACGCGCCGTCAGCATCCGTTAGCGAAAAATATGCGCATCCAGGAAGGGATTTCCCAGGAACGCAAAATTCTGGCTGGCGTCCGCGCCCAGGCGGATTTGATTATTGATACCACCTCCATGCAACCTTCTGATTTGAAGGACTACATGGATAGCCGCTTTGGCGGGGACAATGAAGAAGAGGGCATGCAGATCACCGTCTTTTCCTTTGGCTTCAAGTATGGCATCCCCATCGATGCAGATATGGTCATTGACGTGCGTTTCCTGCCCAATCCGTTTTATGTGGCGAAATACAAGCACTGGACGGGGCGCGTCCAAGAAGTGGCGGATTACATCAGCGAATCGCCGGTGACGGGCACTTTTTTAACGAAGCTCTATGATTTCATCGATTTCATGGTGGACCAATTCAAGGCGGTGGGAAAGACCCAATTCACCATTGCCATCGGTTGCACCGGCGGCATGCATCGCAGTGTGTTTGTGACGGAGAAATTGGGCAAGCATTTGAAAGAATCCCATAGTCATGTGAATGTGGAGCATCGAGATTTGCATCGCAATGCAGTGGAACACGACGTGAACGACATCGCGGGGGAGTAAGCCATGAAACATCTTTTGCAATGGCTCTATCCTGGGCTGGCGATTAAGCGGTGGATGCTGCTGTTTTCTGTGGGATTGATTCTCCTGGTTTTCGGTGGGACATTGATTTTGAATTACCAAATTTTTGGTATTTTAGAAGAAGAAATGCTGCGCCTGGCCTTCCAGATGACTGGCAGCTATAGCTATACGTTTTTGGCGGTGTGTGGTACATTACTGATTCTGCTGGGCGTTTGGATGATGGGCATGGGCATCCGGCGGCTGGTGAAACGATTCTTTGAATTGATTGCACCAGGGCAAAAGGAAGTGTCCAAAAGTTTGCTGTCCAAGATGGAATTGTCTCGCGGCATCCGTATCGTTTCCATTGGCGGCGGTCATGGGCTTTCCATGTTGCTTCGCGGATTGAAACAGAAAACATCCAACATCACTGCCATAGTGACTGTAGCCGACGATGGGGGTTCTTCGGGACGGCTGCGGGAGGAAATGGGAATCATCGCACCTGGGGATCTACGAAATTGTCTGGTGGCTTTAGCTGATAAGGAAACGGTGTTGGAACAGCTCTTCCAGTATCGTTTTGGCGGCGAAGGAGAATTGTCTGGGCATAGCTTGGGCAATCTATTTCTAGCAGCTCTCATCAAAGAATTTGGCAATCCCCAGAATGCGCTGGAAGCAGCCAGTAAAGTTCTGAACATTCGAGGTCAAGTGGTACCGGCCACTGCGGCGAAAGTGCGGCTCAAAGCGAAAATGTCGGACGGCGAAATCGTGGAAGGGGAATCGGAAATTTCTTCCTATCCTGGAAAAGTAGGGGCCAATGTGCGGATTGTGCACATGTCCACCATTCCAAAAAATCCTATGGCTGTCGGAGATGCACTGGAAGCCATCCGAAAAGCGGACTTGATTACCTTAGGCCCCGGAAGCCTCTATACCAGCGTGCTGCCCAATCTTTTGGTGCCGGAAATATTGCAAGCCATCCGGGCCAGCGACGCCCCGGTCATGTATATTTGCAACGTCATGACCCAGCCGGGCGAAACGACGGGCTACACCGTGGGGGATCATCTGAAAGCGCTAATTGACCATATCGGTGGCGGCGTTATCGATTTCGTCCTCGCCAATCAGACCATGCCGCGAGAAGAAATTTTGAAGAAATATGCCAAAGTCCATGCGGCACCAGTGGCGATTGATCGAGAAAAAGTGAAATCCCTGGGCGTTACTTTGATTCAAGCCGATTTGCTGGGAGCAGACAAAGGGGCCGTGCAGGATACGGACGTCCTGGTCAATGAAATTGTACAAATTCGGAACTTGCTTCAGGCCAATATTCCTCCGGAAGCATTGGAAGAATATTTGAAAAGGAGTCACTGATGTCGTTTACAGAACAAGTCAAAAATGAATTGGCTCGCTTGCCACGGGAAAGTCGAGAAAGTCGGGTGGCGGAGTTACTCTCTTTACTTCGGATGAGTGGCTCTTTTATCACCGGAAATCACGGCAGCTGGGGCTTGGAATTTTCCACAGGAAATAGCGCGGTGGCTCGAAGGGTTCTGGTCTATCTGAAAAAAGATTTCGGTTTTCTTCCCTCCACCATGGTGCGTCAAGGTCGCAGGTTGCGGAAGAAAAATGTATACACCCTCATGGTGCAACCTTCCAAAGAAGGCTTGGATTTCCTTAATACCATGGGACTTTCGCCCCTCGCTGGCATCGATGACATGGAACGAATGGAAACGCCGGAAGAACGTCGCGCTTACCTGGCCGGTGCTTTCCTTGGCGGTGGTTCGGTGAGCCGGCCCCAAAGTGATTATCACTTGGAAATGGTGACCCAATCTTCCCATTTTGCGGAAGAATTGGTGAAGACTATGAAAAGTTTCAAAATGAACGCCCGTCTTACGGATCGGAAAAATGATTATATCGTCTACATCAAAGATGGGGACGACGTCTCTGTTTTTTTGCAAATCGTGGGCGCTACCCAGAGTTACATGGACTTTGAAAGCGTGCGGGTCATGAAAGACATGCGCAACCGGGTCAACCGACAGGTGAATTGCGAAACCGCCAATTTACAAAAAACCGTGGACGCTGCGGTGAAACAAACCCACCTGGTGCAGCAACTCTTGTCTAAACAAAGTTTATCAGGCCTCTCTCCGAAAATCCGCGAAGCCTGCGAAGTGCGACTGAGTCACCCCAATGCCAGCTTGTCCGAATTGGCACAGATTTGTGGCATCACTAAGTCGGGATTGGCTCATCGATTCAAGAAGATTGAGGCAATGGTGGAAGAAATGGGAATTGGTGACTAGTGACTAGGGATTAGGAAAGTGTATTGGATGCATCAATAGCGCCTTGGCTCCTCTGCCTGGTAATGCTATTAAGTTAAGAGGGCGGTATAAAAACTACCGTCATTTCGACCGATCGTATTTGTGCACATGGTGATATTGGTATAAATGGATTTGTGTCCCTGAGTGGAGAAATCTTATCAGCAGTAGCGATAAGGGCTTAATGATGAGTCCGGTTCATGTCACTATTTCTTTTTTCACAACGGGCAATCTCCAATCCTTTTTCTGCCTTTAAGCCCTTACCGCCAGTGCTGATGAGATTTCTCCACTCAGGGACACAAATCATTTCAATACTTTTACACCATCAAGCACAAATAGGATCGGTCGAAATGACGGATAGAAACGAAATCGTTTTCTTAACCTAATATCATTTTTTGGATGGGAAAGTTGAGTTTTTAATTTCCAGTCACTAGTCACCAGTCTACTAGTCACCATATTACAGAAAGAAGATGTACATATATTTATGAAACATAATTGGTTATTCAAGAGCTGCTTGGCAGCTCTTTGTGCTTTAGGTACTATCAGTACTGCATCCGCCTATTCACCCTGGGATGAAAACTATACCCAGGTACAGCTGGATACCACGAAAAAGGAAGGAACTCTCATTTTTTCTGATTGCCCCGAATACGCCCAGCATCCAGGTATTCTCTACGAAGGTACGGTCAAACAGGGAAAGGGCCGTATCTATTACTATCATGTCAATGAAATCGGCCAGCCCGCCCGGGTGGTGGTCTATGCCAAAAGTGACAAGAAGCAGGATATTTCTATCAACCGCACCTTAAAAGGGGACCCCAGCACCGATTACTATTCCACCGGCAGTACCTTGTCCTACCGTGAAGTGATGAATCGGAAACCGTTGAACCAGACGATTTCCTTGCAGTCCAAAGAGAGAACCATCCTGTGGGACGATGATCCGAAAGGCATCCAAAAAGAAAACCTAGTCAGCGGCATCGTAGAAGTGAATGTGAAGAGCCCTGTTTCCTTTGGCGTGGCGATTTTACCGGATGATAACCAAGAAGACATCCAAAAATCGCTGCAACAAGCCTTGCCACTCCCACCGGACGAACATGAAATGCGGGGTACCTTTGCCAGCGACATATATATGGAAAATAAAATATGGGATTTCGCCAAAGGCACGGCTATGCTGAAACTAGGCGGTGATGACTCGTCCTTGCAATTTCAAAAAGGCCCCGATGAAATCAGCCATGTGGAACGGGAAAATACAGGCGACTATGCGGTGACATATCATATCACCTTTCACTCCAAAGGCAGCGGGAAATATAAGGTCTATATGAATGGCATGGGCGGTTACTATTTCGGTAGTCTGGAAATGGGACAGAATCCGAAACTTATGCGCATCTATCGGACTGATGTAAATTGGCTCAAACGATTTGGTGGAGACATCGACACCTGGCAAGAAGCAGGTACCTGGGATGCTGGGAAGGACCTATACATCCGCCTGATGCCCCCAGGCGCGGCGTGCATGCCGATTGTGTTTATGATGATACCGGAAAAGCAGTGAGAAGTTAGAAGTGAGAAGTTAGAAATGGAGGAAGGGGCGCACAAATTTAGAAGCGCCCCAATACCCTTCTTTTAAAATAAAAAAACTTCGCGGTGCTATATGAATTGTGCACCGCATCCACCATTTCTCACTTCTAACTTCTCACTTCTAACTATACCAAGGGAAATTGATATATGACAGTAATTAGGTATCCCTTATTATAGTATCCTTGAGAACCTTGAGAACCTGTAGTATAATGACCCATATAAAATACGATAACAAGGAGACAAACCATGAAATTCATTCAATTTCGTATTGGCGATAGAGTTCAGATGAAAAAGAAACATCCCTGTGGCAGCCAGGAATGGGAAGTATTGCAACTGGGCAGCGATATGCGCATCAAGTGCTGCGGTTGTGGACATATCGTACTGATCCCACGTCCCAAATTTCTAAAAGGTGCTAAAAAAGTATTGAACAGAGACGTCACACAGGACACGCCGTTGGCTAGCAGGACAGACTCGTGACTAGTGACTCGTGACTAGTGACTAGGGAAAAACGCGGACCAGTCACTAGTCACGAGTCACTAGTCTACCAGTCACAAAAAAATATTTCTAAAAAGTACTAGACAGATGCAAGTGTCCATGGTATAATCTATAACCGTGATGAGGACGCACTTACGAAGCGTTGAAACGAATTTTCAAAGTTTTGAAAAAGTTCTTGACAAAAAGCTGATGAGATGTTAAACTAATCAAGTCGCTGACATGCTGGCGTAGCTCAGTTGGTAGAGCAGCTGATTTGTAATCAGCAGGTCGTAGGTTCAAGTCCTATTGCCAGCTCCATATGGGCGGATTCCCGAGTGGTTAAAGGGAGCAGACTGTAAATCTGCCGGCTTTGCCTTCATAGGTTCGAATCCTATTCCGCCCACCATCATTATCGCGGGGTGGAGCAGTTGGTAGCTCGTCGGGCTCATAACCCGAAGGTCGTAGGTTCAAGTCCTACCCCCGCAACCATGTTAATCCAATTCCTATATATAGATTTGCTGATATAGCTCAGTCGGTAGAGCGTATCCTTGGTAAGGATAAGGTCACCAGTTCAATCCTGGTTATCAGCTCCATGGCGGCTTAGCTCAGTTGGCTAGAGCAAACGGTTCATACCCGTTGTGTCCGGAGTTCAAATCTCTGAGCCGCCACCAAACCACGATAAAAAGAGTTCTCTTGATGAGAACTCTTTTTTCATGCTCTTATTAGGTGACTGGTAGACTGGTGACTGGTTAGATTGGCGATTGTTGTTAGTTGTTGGTTCCAAATAACCAAAAGCAATGAATGCACAGGTATTGGTAGCTCATATTTCCAACCACTACCAGTCACTAGTCACTAGCCACCAGTCACCCATATATAAAAGAAATAAAAAATTATCGAATATTTCTTGTTTCTCCTTGCCAATGCATGTATAATTAAGAAAGCGCAAATCTATTTTTGCAGATTCTTTTTTTAGTAAGGAGAAGACAGAAATGGCAAAAGCTCATTATGAAAGAACAAAACCGCATGTTAACATTGGTACCATTGGTCACGTCGATCATGGCAAAACAACCCTGACCGCTGCTATCACCAAGGTATTGTCCGAAGAAGGCGGTGCAAACTTCCTGGATTATGCTTCTATCGATAAAGCACCGGAAGAGAGAGCACGTGGTATTACCATCAACACCTCCACCGTTGAATACGAAACTGCTACCCGTCACTATGCACACGTTGACTGCCCAGGGCACGCCGACTATGTAAAGAACATGATCACCGGTGCAGCACAGATGGATGGCGCTATCCTCGTAGTATCCGCAGCTGACGGCCCAATGCCCCAGACTCGTGAACACATCCTCCTGGCTAAACAGGTAGGCGTACCAGCTATCGTTGTATTCCTGAACAAAGCTGACCAGGTAGATGATCCGGAACTGATCGACCTCGTAGAAATGGAAATCAGAGACCTCCTCTCTTCCTATGACTATCCAGGCGATGACACCCCGATTATCGTTGGCTCCGCTCTCGGCGCTCTCAACGGCAACCCAGAAGATGAACAGAAGATCCGCGATCTGATGCAGGCGGTAGATGACTACATCCCAACCCCAGAACGTGACACCGATAAACCATTCCTGATGCCAGTCGAAGACGTATTCACCATCACCGGCCGTGGCACCGTTGCTACCGGCAGAGTAGAACGTGGTACCGTTAAAGTTGGTGACGCAGCTGAAATCGTAGGCCTGCAGGATCAGCCAACTGAAACCGTTGTTACCGGCGTAGAAATGTTCAGAAAGACCCTTGACCAGGCAATGGCTGGCGATAACATCGGCGCCCTGCTCCGTGGTATCGACCGCAAAGACATCGTTCGTGGTCAGGTACTTGCTAAACCAGGCACCGTTCATCCACATACCGAATTCACCGCTCAGGTATACGTACTGACCAAAGATGAAGGTGGCCGTCATACCCCATTCTTCAATGGCTATCGTCCACAGTTCTTCTTCAGAACCACCGACGTAACCGGCGACATCACCCTTCCGGAAGGCACTGAAATGTGCATGCCTGGCGATAACGTAGAAATGAGCGTTAAACTCATTACCCCGATCGCTATGGAAGAAGGCCAGCGTTTCGCTATCCGTGAAGGTGGCCGTACCGTAGGCGCAGGCGTTGTTGCTAAGATTGCAAAATAATTATAATGCAAATCAAAAAGAGCTCTCATTCATGAGGGCTCTTTTTTACTTGCAGTTAGAAGTGAGAAGTTAGAAATGGTGGCGGCGCTATGATTTGAATAACATTTGTATTCATATCGTTAGTGCAGCCCCTCTGCCTACGGCATCTCCCACAAAACTCCCACCAAAGGGGTGATAAATAAGGTGTAAACTTATTATGCGCGCAAAATAATTTGGTAGTGTCATATAATTATACTATGTAATACTAGCGGTGGAAGCGCTAGTATTAACACTCTTCCTTTTGATGGGACCAGGAGGAGCCCGCACTAGCGATAGAACCTTGTAATCGGTAGCACGATTATACTTATTAAATTAAATCCCTAACCAAACAACATTCCCGGCTATTTCCAGTCCGTTCACCAGCCACAAATTATTTGCATTATGATACATGCCTTCTATATAATGATAAGAAAAAAGAGGTGCATAATGAGAATGATTTCATGGCAACAAGAAAACGTAGAGCAGTTCCCAAAAATTAAAGATTTCTACTGGAAACTTATTGATGATATGGCGGCGGTCAATGATCAGATCGGCTGGAAAAAGGGGATTTATCCTACCGATGAATTTTTAATGGAGAGTTTACAACGGGGAGAACTTTATAGCTTACGAGAGAATGGAACACTTCTTGGAGGCGTCATTTTGAATAGTGCTTATAATGAAGGCTATCGGGGACTTCCCAGGAAAATAGAAGCATCTGATGAAGAAGTGTTGATTCCTCATGCCTTGTCCATATGTCCCGATAGACAAAATCAAGGGCTTGGCAAGGCGATGATGAGATATATTTTGCAGTTGGCAAAGAAAAGGCAGAAAAAGTCATCCGTTTGGATATACTTGGGACCAATCAATCGGCAGAACGGCTATATCGCTCCGTGGGATTTCAATTCGTGGCAGCTAAAACCATGTATTATGCTGATACAGGCTGGACAGAGTATAAGATGTTTGAAAGGCCAGTGACTAGGGATTAGGAGGATGATTCCGTTGATTACTTTTTCTAACATATAGTGGATTTCACAGGGGAAAAGTTATTCAGAGGTATGTGTTTCATGTGAGACTTCATAACCCTTTAAACCTTTTATAACCTTGCAACAAATGGGAAATAAGTCTGTTAGATAAGGGAAAAGGCACAATTATAACCTTTATTCATAATCCTAATCCCTAGCCCAATAGAAATATTTCAAAAAATCACTTGCAAGTCACCCGTGACTATGCTAGAATACTTACATCGCTGGGATGTCCCGGCTTTTTTAAGTGCAATATTTCCACTTGCACTTTAGGATCGATTTGTGATATACTAATCAAGCATGTTAATTGGCCGTGAGCCGAAGAAAGATGGAATGAGGTGTAAATAATGCGTGAAGGAATTACTCTTGCATGCACAGAATGCAAGCGCCGCAATTATCGTACAAACAAAAACAAAAAGACCACCACTGAACGTGTGGAACTGATGAAATACTGCAAATGGTGCCACAAACACACCCTTCATAAAGAAACCAAATAATTTCTGATTATTGAACTGGGGTGTGAGCATGGCTAAGGCGAAGCGTAAAACATCAGCCGCAGCAAGCAGAACCGAAAAAGCACAGCAGGCAAATAGTGCATGGTCCCGTTTCTTTAAAGAAACGAAAATGGAAATGAAGAAAGTCATCTGGCCGACGAAACATCAGCTGTTGAACTACACCATTACCACCATCATTTCTGTCATACTCGTGTCTTTCCTGATTGTTGCCGTAGACTTCGTATTCGCTGGTCTCTCCAAGTTGCTAGTCACTGCGGTAGGCTGAGAGGAGGAGAGCTATGTCTGATATCGAAGCTACAAACAAGAAAATTGAAAATGAAAAACCGGAAGTCAGTGCACCCACTGAAATCGGTGCGCCAAGCGAAGGCAGCGAGAAAGATATCCGTTGGTATGTGATTCATACTTATTCTGGATATGAAAACAAAGTGAAGGACACACTGACCCGTAAAGTTCATTCCATGGGTATGGATGATACAATTCTTGAAATTTTGCTCCCTCTTCAGGATGAAGAAGAAGAAAAAGATGGCAAGAGAAAAATGGTATCCCACAAGGTATTTCCTGGATACCTTCTGATCAAGATGGAAGTCAATGATAGAAGTTGGTATGTTGTCAGAAATACACCGGGTGTTACCGGATTTGTTGGAACCACGACCAAGCCGATTCCCCTTTCGGATGAAGAAGCAGACCGTATCATTCATGGGATGAACAAAGCCAAACCGGCAGCTGTCGATGTGAAAGTCGGCGATCGCGTGAGAATCACCAAAGGTGTATTTGAAGATCGCACCGCTGTCGTGATTGAAGTGGCTGATGACAAGACGAAGATTAAAGCGGACATCAGTAACTTCGGAACTACTACAACGATAGAACTGGAAGCTGGTTCTTTTGAACCGATTCTTTAATTCTATACAAAACAGTGGGACTGTCTTGTACTAGGCTCGTCCCACCGTGGGAGGGCACGTTACAGCCCGTAAGTACCACATTCCCTAAAGGACAAGGAGGTGTAACATTATGGCAAAGAAAATTTCTAAAGTTGTAAAACTGCAGGTTGCAGCTGGTAAAGCTACTCCAGCACCGCCAGTAGGCCCGGCCCTCGGCCAGGCAGGCGTTAACATCATGGCCTTCGTAAAAGACTTCAACGATCGCACTGCTAAGCAGGTAGGCCTGATCATCCCTGTAGAAATTACCGTTTTTGAAGATAGAAGCTTTACATTCATTTGTAAAACTCCGCCAGCAGCTGTTCTTCTGAAGAAAGCAGCTGGACTGGAAAAAGCTTCTGGTGAACCAAACAAAAACAAAGTTGGTAAAGTCACCAAAGCTCAGGTCAAGGAAATCGCTGAAACAAAGATGCCAGACCTGAACGCTAACGACGTAGACGCAGCAATGCTCATGGTCGAAGGCACAGCCCGTTCTATGGGCATCGAAGTTGTAGACTAAGACTGACCCGTTCGTGGCAGGGTAGAACCCCAAAGACCACATAGGAGGAAACAATGGCAAAACTGACAAAGAAACAGAAAGCAGCTGCAGCCATCGTTGACAGTCATAAGCTCTATGACCTCGACGAAGCTGTGAAGCTTGTTAAAGAAGCAGCATCCGCAAAGTTCGATGAAACTGTAGAAGTTGCTTTCAACCTGAATATCAACCCGAAATACGCAGAACAGCAGCTCCGCGGCGCTACCGTTCTTCCTGCTGGCACCGGCAAAACCAAGAAAGTTCTCGTTTTTGCTAAAGACCACAAAGAAGACGAAGCTAAAGCAGCAGGCGCTGACTACGTAGGCGGAAAAGAACTGGCCGACAAGATTATGCAGGGCTGGATGGACTTTGACGTCGTAGTAGCTACACCGGACATGATGGCCGTAGTTGGTCGTCTGGGCCGTGTACTCGGACCGAAAGGCCTCATGCCAAACCCGAAGGTTGGCACCGTAACCATGGACGTTACCAAAGCTGTCAACGAAATCAAAGGCGGCAAGGTACAGTATCGTACCGACAAAGCAGGCAATGTACAGGTTATCATCGGCAAAGTATCCTTTGACGAAGACAAACTGAAACAGAACCTTCTGACTATCTTCAATACCATTCAGAAAGCTCGTCCTTCCACTGTTAAGGGCGTATACATGAAGAGCCTCACCATCAGCTCTACCATGGGACCTGGTATCCATATGGATATGACCAAGGTAGTAGCACCAAAAGCTTAATTTAACCTATTTACACTTAGCTTAAGACCGGCGGTAAGAAATTTTAAAGGGTGAAAACCCGCCTCCCGAGGCTGAGTACTGGAAAAGCCAGTACACGACCTCGCGAGCGTTGCGAGGTCGTTTTAGCTAACGTGATAAATATAAATCCATTAGCAGAGGAGGTGTACTATGAGCGAAGAAAAGTATGAAGTAAGAATTCGTCCAGAAAAGGAAGCCATTGTTGCAGAAATGAAAGAAAGACTGGCATCCCAGGGCGTAGTTCTCCTGTCCTTCAACAAACTGGATGTAAAGAATGCGATGTTACTCCGTCGTAAATTCCTTGCACACGGTGTTGAATACAAGGTTATTAAAAACACACTGACTCGTATCGCAGCTGACGAACTTGGTCTCGAAGGCCTCGATGATCTGCTTCAGGGCCCGAATGGTCTTGCAACCTGCAAAGACGATCCGGTAGCACCGGCAGCAGCTCTGAAAGAATTCCTGAAGGAAACCAAGAGCGAAGCTATCACAGTCAAAGCTGGCGTACTCGATGGCAAAGTCATCGATCCAAAAGCTGTCCAGGCACTGGCAGACCTGCCATCCAAAGAACAGCTGCTGGGTATGGTTGCAGCAACCCTGCTGGCTCCTATCACTGGACTGGCACGTGCCCTCAACGGCAATATTCAGAACCTCGCATATGCTCTCGAAGCAGTGCGTAAACAGAAAGAATCTGCGTAAGATTTACGCGTAACTATTCCACGGAGGAAATAAAAATGACTAACGAAGAAATCCTTAATGCTATTGCAGAAATGTCCGTTCTCGAACTGTCTGAACTCGTAAAAGCTATCGAAGACAAATTCGGTGTATCCGCAGCAGCTCCTGTAGCTGTAGCAGCAGCAGCAGCTCCGGCAGCAGCTGAAGAAGAAAAATCTGAATTCGACGTTATCCTCAAAGACGTTGGCGCTCAGAAGATCCAGGTTATCAAGGCTGTTCGTGAAATCACCGGCCTCGGCCTGAAAGACGCTAAAGCTGTAGTTGACGGCGCTCCGAAAGAAGTTAAGACCGGCGTAGCTAAAGCTGAAGCTGAAGAAATGAAGAAGAAACTCGAAGCAGCAGGCGCTACCGTAGAACTCAAATAATTGCGGCATAGCTCAAGTATGCTATAAAAACGGACTCCGTGAGGAGTCCGTTTTTTCGTAGTATGAATTTATAAAGAAGGGGCTGTGACAAAATGCGCAATATTTTGTCACAGCCTCTTTTCTTTTATGCAGATTTTTTATTTTAGTGATTTTTGGCTCTCAAATGGGCATAAAACCCCCTTTCCCCATAAAGTTGTATTTTTGCAGTTTATGCGGCTCTTTGCATTCGTATCTTTTTATTGTGGTATTTATAGAGGTTATGACCAATAGAAACCAGAAAAATTTCTAATCGTACTCGTTTTATTCCTTTTCGGACAATTCTTGCATACCAGCGGTTGCTTTTCATAATACCGAAAGTACCTTCCGCTTGTATAGATCGATTCATCCGAAGAAGAGCTCCATGAATGTTTTCCAAGTTATCTATTACTTCCTTATACATAGATGTTAGTTCTTGATTGAGTCGAATCGTTCTATTCTTGTCTATCCTCAGGGACAGCATAATCAAGGGCTTCATGGGGACGCTCTTGATTATAGGTATTCACATAGTCATTAATAAGTTTCCAAAGTTCACGAGGGGAACGATATTCACTGATATAGATCAATTCATTCTTTAAACTCCGAAACCAGCGTTCAATCATTATATTATCGCCCCAACGGCTCTTACCGTCCATGCTTTGTCGAATACGTAAGTCTTTTAAAAGAAATTTATATTCAATGCTTGTAAACTGGCAGCCCTGATCGGAGTTTAAAATAGCTGGAGTACCATGTGTTGCCACAGCTTCCTTGACTGCGTAAATAACAGATTCCGTATCAAGGGTGTCCGAGTGGTGATACCCTACAATTTTACGACTGTACCAATCAATAATAGCTGTTAAGGAAACGCTGATTTAATCAAAGAGTTTGAAATTATATGAATTTTTATCCAAAGCATCGTCAAGGAAATCCTTAAATAGCTCGCTATTCGCGGATTTTCTTTCCTCGCTTTGAATAAAAATTCAAGAATAATTTCAAACCATGATTAAATCAGTGTTTCCTTAGATACATGTGCCTCATAGGCATGGGAATGTAGGTAATGTCGATAGACCAAACCTGATTAGGAAAGTTTGCAGCATAGTTTCTCAGGAGGTAAGGAACTATTGACTCTTTGAAATTTCGCTTGGAGAGATTAGCTTTGGGATAAATTGCGCAAATTGACATTATCTGCATGAGTCTTCTTACTACTTTTCGGCCCACCTTGTATCCTTCTTCTCTGAGTTTTACTGCGATTTTCCGAGATCCCAAATATGGAAACTTCACATGCCAGTAGTCAATGCGACGCATCATTTCTTCCTGTAAAGCTATACGAACTTCATTAACAGGAGCTGGCGTGTAATAAAGGCTAGACCGATTTACTCCTAATAGTTCACACTGCCGTCGAATAGATAGTTTACAGTCCTTTTGAATCATATTCAGGGATGTTTGGGACGGCTGTTCCCGTTTGGCGAAAACAATCCTGAAGGAAGTCACGTTCCAGTGTAAGCTGCCCGATGGTTTTAAGCATCTGATCGTTCTTTCTCTTCAGATCGGCCTCCTTTCTCTGAGCAGCTTTTTTCTCAGCATCTGAATCAAATGCACGATGGGCATTCTGCAGGAACTCCTGCTTCCATTTACGGACCATGTTTGGATTGAGATTGAAATCTGCACAAATGGCGTTAAACTCTTTGTCCCCCTGGACAATGGTTAAGACCACCTTTGTCTTGAATTCTGCGGTATACTTTTTCTTTGGCATGACAATGACCTCCTATTTAATCTAATTATGCCACAAGTACACGCTTAAAATCCAAAGGACTGGTCTAAATCTCTGGGACCATTATATTCTGAAAGGGGCCTCTTCGGCAGTCCATAAGGCGTATCGGATTCAGATGCATCAGTTGTTTCAAGATTTGCATCCCGTGATTCATGTGGCGCTTCCGTCTTTGAACGCAGAACAAATTTCACAGTTTATCGAGTTGGAAAATAGTTATTCTATGACCCTCTATCCAGCGAGCATTGAGTATAAACAGTCGCCAAATATTGAAATTTTCCAAGACGCAGGATTTGGCACAAGAGCATTTTTGCCACAGTTTACTAGCTATTTGGAAATTATTTTACGGGGAATAACAATTAGTGCGGAATGACGGTGGAGGGGCGCAATTCAGATAGGGCCGCAAATGGTAAAAAAGGTTATGATTCTGCTGAGTTGAATTTTCTAACATATAGAATATACCTTTAGGATCAGGGTTAAAAGGGTTATAAAGGGTTATGCACGTACCATATTGTCATAAACTTTTTTGACCTTGTGACAGGCGATAGAGGCATTATGCTAGAAAATGAAAATGGCTGGATAATAACCTTTAAAACTCACGGCGCTTTCCAATTATGATGCGCCTATATAAGTTTACACCTTATTTATCGCCCCCATCGGGGGAGATGCCGTAGGCAGAGGGGGCTGCACAAGCGGTATGAAATGATTTGTTGAAATAACCTTCTTGTCTCATCCACCACTACTTCTCACTCCTCACTTAAAATAGCAGCATAAAAAAAAGCAGCCATAACGGCTGCTTTTTTCAAATCCATCCAAAGTGCTTACAGGCATTATAAATGCCATCTTCATCAGCACGGGTAGTGATGTATTTCGCTTTTTCTTTGAGTTCGGGTTTCGCATTTCCCATAGCGACGGAGAACCATTCGGGGCGGAACATGGTTTGATCGTTCATGCCATCTCCAAAGACCACAATGTCCTCATCGGGAATGGAGAAGCGTTTCTGTATTTCCTGAATGCCTCGTTCCTTGTGGACTGGTTCGATGAGCATGGTGTCGGCGCTGAACCAGACGTGAGGGAGGCCGTGGAGTGGGATGTCTGCAAGTTCGCTTTTGTGGCAAGCTACGAAGATTTTGTGGATGGCAGAAATGGTATGGAAATCAAAGGACGGATTCACTTGGGTTTCATAGTAGCGGTCTTTGACTTTTTCTAAATAGAGAGGGGTGGTGGTAATGCGAAGTTTCTGATTGTAAGGAGCTACGGCCCAGGGGTGTTTGGTGGTGTCTGTTTCTTTTAGCATAGCAAAACACTGATCCAGTGGAAGTCCTTCATCATAGAGAATCTTGCCGTCAATGGTGACGGCGTTGCCACCGTCTGAGACAGCGGCGTGAATGCCTAGTTCTTCTGCCACTTGCCAGGCATCGGATTGCATGCGGCCGGTGGCGATGGAAACGAAGTGTCCATTTTCTTGTAAGAGACGAATGGCTTTTCTGGTGCTTTCTGGATAATCGGCGGTGAGCGGGGTGGTCAAAGTGCCATCAATATCAAAGAAAAAATATTTCTTCATAAAGACCTCCTTTCGGGATTTTCTCTTTTATAGTAATTATGAACTCAATTCGGATTAGTGATTGTTGTTAGTTGTTTGGCCCCAACAACAAACAACTAACAACCAACAACAATTGTCAATCCGCTTTTCTATGAAAAAAATGAATTATTGAGCAGTCACTTATGAAATCACTGTTTCCCCAGCAGTCAATGTCCGAATCACTTGGCTAAATACGTTAGCACCGGCTTCTATATCTTCCAGTGACGCAAATTCAGCGGGGTTATGACTGATGCCATTGCGGCAGGGGATGAAAATCATGCCGGAGGGAGTGTAATCCGCCCAATGCATGGTGTCATGACCGGCGCCGCTGGGCATGATGAGAGAGGGATAGCCCAATTCTTCTGCTGTTTTGGAAATAAGGTGCATCATGGCAGGATTCATCGGGGCAGGTTTTTCATCACTGATGGGTTCTATGTCATAGGAAATATGTCTTTCCGTAGCCACTTGGTGGATATAGTCTTTTAGCTCCTTTGTCACTTTATCTTTGGCGGCGGCCGAGATGCTGCGAATATCCATGCCCAGCGTGACTTCGCCAGGGATGACATTCATCACATCAGGCACTACGTCACAAATGCCGACGGTGCCAACGACGGGGGCGAGTGTTTCTTTTGTCGCCAGTTCTTCCAGTTTGGTGATGATGGGGGCGGCGGCGCAAAGGCCATCGCGGCGAAGGTTCATGGGCGTCGCACCACTGTGGTCAGCGCTGCCGTGAAGGTGGACTTTAAATCGAGTGGGGGCGGCAATACCGCTCACTACACCAATTTTCTTATGTTCATGCTCCAGTACTTTTCCTTGTTCGATGTGGGTTTCCAAAAAGGCTTTCAAAGGCCTTTTATAGATAGCCTGTTCTAGCAGTTCCGGATGGAGGTGGCGACTTTGGAGAACTTGACGTAAGATGTGTCCTTCTTTATCAGTCAAAGTGTCCAGGTCTGTATCGGATAATTCGCCTCGCATGGCACGACTGCCTAAGGTGGCGGCGCCAAAGCGGCTGGATTCTTCGCACATGAATAGTACTACTTCGACAGGATGATCGGGCACAAAGTGATCATCTTTCATGGAATGAACGGTTTCAATGGCGGTGAGGATTCCGTAAATCCCATCGTAGTTTCCGCCGTTGGGAACGCTATCTCCGTGAGAACCACACATGACGGCGGGGAGGGAGTTATCCTTTCCGTCATAGTAACCGATGACATTTCCAAATGGATCGATGCGTAGCGTCAGTCCTGCTTCTTGCATCAGATTCATGATGTAAGCGCGGCCTGCCCAGTCTGCATCAGAAAAGGCCAATCGATTGATGCCATCTCCTGGGGCGGTGATTTGGCGCAAATGGGCCAGGGCTTGTTTGATTCTTTTTATTTGTATCATAATGGATGTCTCCTTTGAGGTGTTACGGATTTGCGTTAGTAGGATGTGGTTTCAGGTTGCTCAGGGTTCTAAGGGTTCTCAAGGTTCTAAAGGTTTCTCGAATGTGCTGATGACGCTAGTGTATGGATTCTGCCATTTAGTATGGATTGGTTTGTGGTTTACATTCCGAGCTCGTATAAAATCAATTCGTCACGAAGAAAGTGTCATTGGTTTAAGGTTTAATTGCAAACATACAACCCCTAAACCTTAAACCCTAAACCCATATCTCAAGCGTTGACAATTTTGTTGAATTTCAATGATACAGTACACATAATGTATTCAATCTGTGCAAGGAAACTTCTGAACCTTTAGAACCCTTTGTACCATTAGAACCTTTGTATCATCCGAAATCAGCGTATATTTCTCCTGCCGTAACGACGTTATTCTGATGTGTGATTGTCTACAATATAGTACGTTTTATTTTCGTAGTCAATCTTTTGATGCAAGAAATGATTTATTACTCAAACTTCCCAACTGTAAAATGGTGATTCGTTTCGATATTATCAAAGAAATAAGGATTTGTGGTAGCATCACTAACGTCATTTCGACCGGTTGTATTTGCACAAAGTGATGATACAGAAATAAATAGATTTGTGTCCCTGAGGTTTCGTCATCTTGATCGTAGTTGAAAGACTCATCAGTACTAGCGGTAAGGGCTTAAAGGCAGGGACGGGATTCTGTCATCAAGCTTTTGCCGATGGTGCCACTGAGATTTCTCCACTCAGGGACACAAATTCATTTATACCGTCTTTTTTCATTTCGCACAAATACGACCGGTCGAAATGACGCTAGTGGTGCTACCATAAGTCCATATTTTGGTAATAGGGTCGAAACGAATTGCCATTTTATGGGGGGAGTTCAACTGGTAAGAAATCAGATGAGTGATTGTTGCTGGTTGTTGGTTATCTGGTTCCAAACAACCAACAACTAACAACCAACAACAATCGCTTACATATCAATAACATAATTATGCACTAACGCAAATAAATAGAACAAGTTGTTGACAGGAGAATATTCAAGTTTATAATAAACTAGTATACTGTATCATTGATATTTTACTTACTCGGTAGCCAGTGACTAGTGACTAGTGACTGGTGACTAGAAAAAACGTGGCCTAGTCACGAGTCACTAGTCTACTAGTCACCATTTTCATTCATAGAGGTTTTATCAAATATCAACGATACAGTGCACTCGTATGCAGTATGTTTTTCTGGGGAACTGCTGTGGATTCCGTATTTGGCCTTATGAGCAAGTGCCATTGAGTTAAGCGAAACATTCGATGATTTCTGCTGATATAAAGGTCTCTCAGGTTGCTCAAGTTTCTCAGGTTCCTCGAATGTGCTAATGGCGCTAGCGCTTATTGGCACATTCGAGGAACCTTTAGAACCCTTAGAACCCTGAGAACCTTGTAATTTCTAGCGGAATCACACCATACGGATTCCAATCTTAATGACATGCATCTTATAAGGTCATACCATCATGGATCACACAGGAAGGAGTTTATGGAATGGAAACACTCATGTTACTGGCAGGTATCGTTATCGTATGCCTGGTTATTTATGCATTGATCAAAGGGTACGATGCCAGAGTTACTTTGATTGGAGCAGGGATTTTAATGGCCTGCATTGGGGGAGCGCCCATGTCGCCGCTGAATGCCTTTGCGAAAAGCATGACCAATAGCGGCTTGATTCAAGCGGTATGCTCGGTCATGGGCTTTGCTATGGTGGTTCGCTATACCAAATGCGATAAACATCTCATCAATGCTATGGCGTCTGTGATTTCTCGGATACGTTTCTTTTTAATTCCAGGTGTCGTCATTTGTACCTACTTGGTGAATATTGCACTGCCCAGTGCAGCCGGTACAGCCGCAGCGGCAGGGGCTATTTTCATTCCGCTTCTCATGGCAGCGGGGGTAGGTCCGGCTTTGGCAGCGGCTGCAGTGAAATGCGGGACCTATGGGAGTATGCTGAATCCGGGGCTGGCGCACAATCCATTTGTGGCCAAAATCGCTGGCATCGACGTGATGGATGTCATTGCCTATGATTACAAAGCCAATATTGCTTCTCTTATTGTAGCCACCATTTGCATCACCGTGATTGCCCATGTGCTGAAAGAAGATAAGGGCTATGTACCGGAACATTTACAAATTGAAAAAGGATTTAAGGTGAATCCGCTCTATGCGCTGATGCCGGTGGTGCCCATTGTCATTTTGCTTTTGGGCTCGACACAGCTGGTGCCTATGTTCAAAATGGGTGTGCCCCAGGCCATGATTATCGGCGCCTTGCTGACTTTGGTGGTGACACGCACGGGGCCAAAGGAAATAGGGGACGCTTTCTTTGAAGGTATGGGATCGGCCTATGGCAAAATTATCGGGATTATTATTTCCGCCGGTGTCTTTGTATCTGGTTTGACAGTGATTGGCTTGGTGAAATTCTTCATCGATGCCATGCTGAATAATCCAGCCATCATTAAAATTTGTGCGGCTTTGGGACCGTTCCTCCTGGGACTTTTGACTGGTTCTGGGGACGCCGCCACCTTTGCTTTCAATGAAGCCATCACCCCTCATGCCGCTGATTTTGGCATGACATCGGTACAGATGGGAACCATGGCTACCTTAGGTGGCACGTTGGGGAGAACCATGTCTCCGGTAGCCGGCGCAACCATTATTTGTGCAGGCATTGCAGGGATTAATCCGATGGAAATTACAAAAAGAAATGCCATTCCTATGGTTTGCGCTTTGGCGGTAGGTATGTTTATTCTGGCGTTCTAAGCTCTTAGGTGCTGCGTGGCAGCACCTTTTTATGTTTCGTAAGCGCTCGTTTCAAATGGCAAGAAATCAAATGAGCCATTGTTGTTGGTTGTTAGTTGTTGGTTGTTTGAATCCTACCAACTACCAACCAACAACTAACAACAATCGCAAAAACGGTTTTCTGCTATTGAAAAAATTATGGAGTCATATAAAAAAAGGAGAGTTTCATCATGAATATCAAAGATAACATTCTTACTTTTGCAGACAAACATTTAGACGACATGATTCAATGTCGACGGGATTTGCATCAATACCCAGAACCGGGCTGGACGGAATTTCGCACCGCCGCCAAAGTGGCAAAAACGTTAGCTGCTTTGGGCTATGAAGTCAAGACCGGGGCTGATACGATTAAGCAAGAAGCGATGATGGGGGTTCCTTCCGCAGAGAAATTGGCACAGGAACAGCAGAGAGCCATTGCAGAAGGAGCGGATCCGGCCTGGGTTGAAAAAATGACAGGCGGCCGGACTGGCGTCGTAGGTATCATGCATTTTTCTGATGACGGACCGGTGGTGGCGGTTCGGTGTGATATGGATTCTAACGATGTGACAGAAACAGACGACCCCGCTCATTTCCCCAATCAAGAAAACTTTGCGTCTCATCACCCAGGGGCCATGCATGCTTGTGGTCATGATGGACATACCACTGTGGGGCTGTACTTGGCAAAGCTCTTAGCGGAACTGAAGGGGGAGCTCAAAGGAACCATCAAACTTTGTTTCCAGCCTGCCGAAGAAGGAGTACGCGGTGCCCATGCCATGGTAGAAAGCGGTATCGTGGATGATGTGGACTATATGCTGGGCGCCCATTTCGGTTTCAAAATGAAAGAAACCGGGACGGTGGCTTGCAATGTGACCGATTTCCTGGCTACCACGAAGTACGATGCTCGGTTTATAGGTGCGCCAGCCCATGCAGGAGCGTCACCAGAACAGGGGAAAAATGCGTTATTGGCTTCTTGCTGTGCGGCTTTAAATTTACATGCCATTGCTCGTCACTCGGCAGGCGCTTCTCGCATCAATGTAGGACGCTTGGATGCAGGGAGCGGGCGAAATATCATTGGGGATAAAGCCTTGCTTTGCATGGAAACAAGAGGGGCAACCAGTGAAATCAATCAATACATGGAAAATGAGTCCGCCAGAATTTTGAAAGCAGCAGCCATGATGTATGATGTGAAAGTAGAAATTGAAAAAGTAGGCGGCGCTGCGGGTGGTAGCAATTCTCCGGCGTTAGCTGAATTTTTGGAAACCGAAGCGAAAAGTCTTGGTATTTTCAAAAAAGTGGTGGGGAAATGTCCTTTTGGTGCCAGCGAAGATTTTTCCTATTTCATGGAACGGGTGCAGTCTCATGACGGACAGGCCGCGTATATGATGATCGGGGCCGATTTAGCAGCTGGTCATCATGATTCGCATTTCAATTTCGATGAACGAGCTTTGGGGTATTCCTTGAAATTGATGGGATGTGCGGTGTGCCGGCTGCTTTTGACGAAGTAGTGGCGTAAGGATTTGAGGGAGTAGGAATGCTAACGCTTGCGGTTACAGGTTGCTCAAGGTTCTCAGGGGGCTAAGGTTGCTCAGGGTTCTCAAATGTGCTGATAGGTGCTAGTGTCATCAAATCGGTAAATACGGGTTACATATCCCATGCAAATAAAAAGTCACTTTTCATTCACATAATCTAGTCTCAATCGCTATTTAAATTGAAATGATAGGCCCATCGGGCATCTCCCCCTTCGGGGGAGAAATAAAAAGAGGGGTGTGCAAGCGAACTACATCGCTAGAAGCAAAGCGACGCAGGGATGTAGTGAGACGCCATTTCGAGCAAAGCGAGATGTGCATTTCCCTCGGCCGTAGGCCGGTTGTATGGTTTTCTAAATATCATACGAGATGAAAATATATTGATGCTAATCCAACATCGTAATGCATATCGCTTTGTATTTATAAAAACCATACAACCAGCCTACGGCTGAAGGAAATACACCCCCTCTGCTTACGGCATCTCCCCCGAAGGGGGCGAGGTCCGATGGACCTATCACTCCTATTTAAATCCGCTAAATGACTTAGATTACATCGAAATGAATCATCATTTTACAGGTGGGAAGTTTGAGTAACCAACAACAAACAACTACCAACCAACAACATTTCCCAACACAAAAAGTCCGCACGAAAAACAGAGGGATGAGATCAACTTCTGCGGTGTTGATCCTTTCCTTTGTCCTTCGTGCGGACCTTTTAGATAGCGATCGATGTTTAGTTTTGTGGAACTTTTACCTTCCACCCGTATGAGCGGCTGTTTCCAACCGG
>CAVBRV010000016.1:0-22234 GCA_963597965.1 Paludibacteraceae bacterium
CTCATCCCAAGCATGACACGTAACCACCGGGCTTCCGTTGCAACAGGGCGTGATCCGTTGGCAGTTTGCAGAAAGCAGTAGGCAGAAATAGCTTGCAGTTAGCAGTAGGCGGTAGGCAGTAGATTCTACCCAAACCGATATCTGACATAGAAGGCATAACGGCTAGAGAGCGCACTCTAGCCATCATGAAGAAATGTTAGAAGTTGGTTTCGGGAAAATATACTGCCAACTGCCTACTGCAAACTGCTAACTTTCAAAATCCCATTACCATGGTAATGATTCATTTTTCTTACCCGTTCATCCCTCCACTTTCCATGGAAAGTGGAATTGCCCGAAAGGGAAATGCATAATGCACAAGGAGCACATCTTCTTTTAGGAGAAGGTGTGCTTTTTGTGCGTTTTTTATTGTTGTTGGTTGTTAGTTGTTTGAAATTCATTTTTACTTACAGGTTGCTCAAGGTTCTCAGGTTTCTAAGGTTGCTCAGGTTGCTCAGGTTTCTCGAATGTGCCGATGAACGCTAGCACTATTAGCTCGTTCGAGAAACCTTTAGAACCTTTAGAACCTTGTCATTTCTTGCAAAATCATACTTACTCGACTCTGTTGGTAACAGAATAGCACCATACTAGCCACATCCTTCTCAAGCGTAGTATAATAAAACGGTATTAAGCAGTATGGTGGGTTAACGGTAAACCGTTAACCGTTAACCGTTAACCAACAACCGTCAACCAACAACCAACGAAAGGAGAATCATCATGGGCTTACTGGACACAGTGACATCCTATTTCCATACGAAACATTTTGCCGACCTTCCTGCAGCAGAAAAAGTGGGGCAAATCGATGATGGTGCCCGTTTGATTCTCCGTGCGTTAGAAGAGGCAGGCTTTGAGGCTTACATCGTGGGCGGTTGTGTGCGGGATCTCATGATGGGGAAGGCGCCCCATGATTGGGATATGACCACCTCGGCTCGTCCGGCGGATACGATGCGAGTGGCGGCGAACCATGGTTGGAAGGCCATTGATGGGGGCGGCCGGCGGTTTGGGACGGTGATTGTGGTCATCGGGAAGGAAAGCTATGAAGTGACCACCTTCCGCAGTGAGGTGTATGGGCAGGATGCGCATAGGCCCCAGGAAGTTTCTTTTGCGGATACGCTAGAAGAGGATTTGATGCGCCGGGATTTCACGGTGAATGCCATGGCCCTAGACGGCAAAGGGCGGCTTTATGATTATTTCCATGGCGTGAAGGATTTGAAACAGAAGAAACTGCGTACCGTGGGAGAGGCGAAGGAGCGATTCGCAGAGGATGTGCTGCGGCTGTTCCGAGCTTGTCGTTTCTTGGGGCAGCTGGATTTCATGGCCGATGCGTCCTTAGTGGACGGTATGGCAAGTGCTTTTGAACGGGTGAAGGGGCTCTCTTTGGAACGGGTGCGTTCCGAAGTGGATCGGCTCATTGTTTCTCCCAATGCGGCTCGCGGATTTGACCTGATGGTACGGACGGGATTGGCCGATTGTTCTTGTCGGGTGAAGGAAAATGGAACCTATCAGGAGGTGCCCATTTTGCCAGAGCTCCATCATTTGGTGGGGCTCCCGCAGCAAAAGGAATTTCATAAGTATGACGGCTGGTATCACACCTTGGCGGTCTTGGAAGCGTCGAAACCGGAGCTGTTGAACCGCTGGGCGGCGCTTCTCCATGATGTGGGGAAGGGCATGCCTGGTGTTCGGGCCATTCGCAAAGGGAAACTCACCGATTATGGGCATGATAAAAAAGGGGCAGCCATGACGGCAAACATCATGAAACGCTGGCAGCGGTCGCCTCAGTTTACCCACGATGTGGTGTGGCTGGTGGAAAATCACATGCGGTTCCATTTCTTCGCCAATTCGCCTGACGCCGATGTGCACAAGTGGATTCGGCAGATGGCGCGGGACAAAGTATTTCCTTCTGGAAACGCTATGGCCGATGCGGTGCTGCAGCTGACGGACCTTTGCAAGGCGGACATCATCGGATGCGGACGGCCTTTTTCGGCCACAGAAGGGCACGAAGCGTTTGGACAATATATGGCCGAATTGGCGCGGCGCATGCCGGTGAATACGCGGGAACTCCATTATGACCCGGAGGTGCCGAAGATTTTGGCAGGAAACGTGGCAGCAGGGATGAATAATCTGCTGCTTCGGGTGCAGTCGGGAAATTTGGAAAACGAAGAAGCGGCCCTTCATGAGGCGGCGGTGCATTATATGAGGAGACGAAGCGAATGAAAAGAAAAAATCCGCTTCACGTGATTCGAGAGAGGGGATTCTTGCTTGCCAAATTGGTGCTGTCTCTCATGGTGCTTTTGTGCGTCCGCTTGTTTTACGTACAAATCATCGAGGGCAACCATTACGAGGAAATGGCGATGAATCAGACCGAAGGGGTGCAGACCTTGTATTCGCCGCGAGGCACCATTTTTGACCGGAATGGGAAGGAAATGGCTTTTTCTATCATCGTCAAATCCCTCTACGCCGACCCGGGCACCATGAATGTGTCCCCGGCGGAAGCAGCGAAAGAATTGGCTCCCATTTTGCACAAGAAGGAAAGTGTGCTGCAAGAGGCCATGTCCAGAGATACTCGATTCGTATGGCTGGAACGAACCATGGACCCGGAAGATTCGGACCAGGTGATACAGCTCATCAAAGAAAAGAAATGGAAGGGATTTGGTTTCTTTGATGAAAGTCGTCGCTTTTATCCCAATGGGCAAATGGCTGCCAATGTGCTGGGTTTTGTCGGTATCGATGACAAGGGCCTGGACGGACTGGAAATGTCCATGGACCATTTGATTCGCGGCGGGCAGCAGAAGGAAACCATTTTGACCGATGCTAGGGGGAATCCGATTTTGAAATCTGCCCTGGCTCCTTTCAAAGCGAAACAGGAAAAGTCGGTGTATCTCACCATTGACCAGAACATCCAATTTTATGCGGAACGTGCCCTGGACCGAGCCATGCAAAACACCCATGCCAGTGGGGGCATTATCCTGGTGATGGACCCGAAGACGGGGGACATTTTAGCTTTAGGAAATCGGCCATCCTATGACCCTAATCATTTTGGAAACGCTACGGAAACGCAATTCAAGAATCGGGCAGTGGTGGATATTTATGAACCGGGCTCGACATTCAAACCCATCATCGCTGCCACCGCTTTATCGGCGGGAACCTACGACACGAAACGAGTATGGAAAGACCCGGGGGCGGTGTGGGCCTCCGGTCACGCCATCAAGAACTGGAACGATGAATCCTATGGGGAAGTGCGGTTGGTGGATATTATCAAATGGTCCATCAATACGGGATTTGCCCACATCGGCCTTTTGACGGGCGGACAGACTTTGACGGAATATGCAGAGAAATTTGGTTTCGGAAAACCCACCGGTATCGAACTGCCTGGCGAAGGGGCAGGACTTTTATTTGACCCGAAAGAAATGCGCCCCATCGATGTGGCTACCATGTCTATCGGCCAGGGCATCGCCGTGACGCCGCTCCAAATGGTGCAGGCCTATAGTGCTATTGCCAATGGGGGCAAAATGGTGAAGCCCCATATTATCCAATCCATTAAGGAACCGGACGGCACCGATTATCAAGTGACGAAGCAGGAAGAAAGCGGCACCCCCATCACGCCGGAAGTGGCGGAAGAAGTGAAGGACATGATGGAAAAAGAAGTGTCCGAAGGGGGCGGCAGCAATGCTCGCATTCCCGGCTATCATATGGCAGGGAAAACAGGTACGGCCCAGAAATTGGACGCCGAGCACGGCGGGTATTTGAAAAATGAATACATCGCTTCCTTCTGTGGCTTCGGTCCCACCGAAGACCCGCGGGCGATTTGCTTGGTGGTGCTAGATACGCCAAGGGGTTCCTACTATGGGGGCCAGGTGGCAGCGCCAGTTTTCAAAGAGGCTATGACCCAGATCATGCGGTACTTGCAAGTGCCTACTTTGGATGATTCCGACAATCACGCCACGCCGACGAGCAAGCCGATTGAAATTTATAAACCGAAGTTACCTGGAGACAATGAAACAGTCTTCAATCTTCCCAGCTTCACCGGCTGGTCCATGCGGGATGTGGGCGAATGGCTCACGAAAGCAGGACTGGGGTTCCAACCCGAAGGCAGCGGTTTCGCAGATAAGCAGGAACCGGGCATCGGGGCGAGAGTGAGGAAGGGGGAGACGGTGAAGGTGCATTTTGCGGATTCCTGAATTTTTGGGTGACTGGGGTTCTGTAGCGGTGGAATGGGTAGAGGGACATGGAGATGAAGTGTGTATTTTAAGGTTCTGAAGGTTCTAGGGGTTCTAAAGGTTTCTAGAATGTGCCAATAGACGCTAGCGGTAGTATTGCCGTCCGTCATTCCTCCACTTCGGTCGGAATGACGGCTGGATATGAAACCATTTCATTCCAAAGGGAAAATACCGCTACGATAATCCATTGAAAGTGTACTCTTAATTTTCTTTCGGGCTATGCTATAATAAGAAAAGCTTGAATTTCTTTTTTCAGAAGAGGATACAAGAGGCCTTGTGAGAGGGCTCCTTTACTTTTTAATTAGCAAGAAACTGGACTGTTGTTGGTTGTCTAGTTCCAAACAACCAACAACTAACAACTAACAACTAACAACAGTCGCCAAACCGATTGCCTCAGGACATCCCGTTTCCTCTTCCGTTATTTAGAAGGGAGATCAGACATGTTAAGTGATATTGAAATCGCACAGAAAGCGGACATGAAACCAATCGAAGAAATTGGTGCCCAGATTGGCATTCCAGCAGAAGACCTGGAAAATTACGGTCATTACAAAGCGAAAGTTTCTTTGAAATTCACCAAAGAACTGGAAAAGAAGCCTATGGGCAAATTGATTCTAGTGACCGCTATTTCCCCAACCCCTGCGGGCGAAGGGAAGACCACCACCACCGTCGGTCTGGGACAGGCGTTGGCGCAGATGGGGAAGAAAGCTATGATTTGTCTTCGTGAACCTTCTTTGGGTCCTTGCATGGGCATCAAAGGTGGTGCTGCGGGGGGCGGATATTCCCAGGTCGTACCCATGGAAGACATCAATCTTCATTTCACCGGTGATCTCCATGCCATCACCGCCGCTCACAATCTGCTGGCCGCTATGGTGGATAACCACATCCAGCAGGGCAATGTGTTGGGCATCGACCCGCGCCGTGTCGTGTGGAATCGGGTCATGGATATGAATGACCGCGTGCTTCGTCACATCGTTGTCGGCCTGGGTGGTCATCCGAACGGCGTACCGAGAGAAAGCGGTTTCGATATTACGGTAGCTTCCGAAGTCATGGCGATTCTCTGCTTGGCAAATTCCATTCGCGACATGAAGGAACGGTTTGCGAAGATTATTGTGGGTTACAACTATGACAACCAGCCTGTCACCGCTGGTGACATCCACGCTGAAGGGGCTATGGCAGCCCTCATGAAGGACGCTTTGAAACCAAACTTGGTGCAGACCTTGGAACACGTGCCGGCTTTCATCCACGGTGGTCCTTTTGCAAATATCGCTCACGGTTGCAACTCCGTTCTGGCTACGAAGACAGCGCTCCACTTGGCTGATTATGTAGTCACCGAAGCGGGTTTCGGCGCTGACCTGGGAGCAGAGAAATTCTTGGACATCAAGTGCCGTTTCGCAGGGCTGAAACCAGATGCCGCTGTCTTGGTGGCAACCATTCGTGCACTCAAGATGAACGGGGGCAAGGCGAAGAATGAACTCACTGAATCCGATCCAGAAGCGGTGAAGAGAGGTCTCCCGAACCTGATGCGCCATATTTCCAACTTAAAGAAATTTGGCCTGCCTATCGTAGTCGCTCTGAACATGTTCCCCGCTGACACCGCAGAAGAAAAGAAAGTCATCGAAGATGCTTGTGCCGAAGCAGGTGTAGAACTCGCGGAATCCAACGTTTTCGTAGACGGCGGCAAAGGCGGCCTGGCACTGGGCGAAAAAGTATTGGCAGCCATCGACAAAGGTTCTCAGTATCACACCCTCTATGACTTGAATTTGTCCTTGAAAGAAAAGATTGAAACTATTGCGAAAGAAATTTACGGTGCTGCCGATGTGGCTTACGATCCCTCCGCTGCGAAAGAACTGAAGCACATCGAAGACATGGGCTTTGGAAACGTGCCAGTCTGCATTGCGAAGACCCCGGCTTCCTTCAGCGACGACCCCACCAAACTGGGCGCACCTTCTGGTTTCACTCTCCACGTCAGAGAAGCGCGTATCGCCGCTGGTGCTGGATTTGTTGTCATCTTGACCGGCAAAGTCATGACAATGCCGGGCTTGCCGAAACGTCCGGCAGCCGAACGCATCGATGTGGATGATGACGGAAATATTACGGGGCTCTTCTAATATGGCACAGATTTTAGATGGAAAAGAAACAGCCGCTTCCCTGAAGAAAGAATTGGAAGCCCGGCTAGAAGCGCTGAGAAATCAGCATTACGAACCGAAACTGGCAATCATTTTGGCAGGAAATAGCAAACCATCTGCCATGTATGCCTCGTTCATGCAAAAAGTAGCGAAGGGCTATGGCATTGAAGCGGAAATTTTCCGGGAATCCGAAGACATCACGGAAGAAGAACTGGGCAACCTGGTGACAGACTTGTCGGAAGATAAGGAAATCACCGGTATTCTCATGATGATGCCTCTTCCCCAAGGCATTTCGGAAGAAAAAATCATTGCCCTCATGAATCCAGACAAAGATGTGGACGGTCTCACCGAAACCAATGCAGGCCGCCTCTTCGCAGGGAAAGCTGGCCTCTTCGGCTGCACCCCCAGAGCGGTCATGGCTCTGCTGGATTACTACCACATTCCGCTGGATGGAAAGAAAGCGGTGGTCATCGGTCGCAGCAACGTCATCGGGAAACCGGTTTCCATCATGCTCTTAAATAAGAATGCTACGGTGACTATCTGCCATTCGCATACGAAGAATTTGGCAACCATCACACGGGACGCCGACATTCTAGTGGCTGCCGTGGGGCATCCGAGTTGCGTCACTGCCGACATGGTGAAACCCGGCGCTACGGTGATCGATGTAGGCATCAACCGGGTGGAAGGTAAAACCGTAGGCGATGTGGATTATGACTCCGTAGCTGAAGTAGCCGGTGCTATCACGCCCGTACCTGGTGGTGTAGGTAGCGTGACTACTACTATGGTGATTGAAAATATTGTGCTGGCAGGAGAAAGAGCAATTAGGAACTAGTGACTGGTGACTGGTAGCTAGGGACTAGGGATTAGGGATTAGGAAATATGTGCTAATAACCGGTAGAAGCACTAGCGTCTCATCTCCCTCTTCGGGGGCGAATAAAAGAGGTGTGCAAGCGAACTGCATCGTTAGAAGCGTAGCGACGCAAGGATGCAGTGAGACGCCATTTCGAGCATAGCGAGATGGGCTGCACCAGCGGTATGAAATACTATGTGAAAATATCCCATAAACGATAGTCTCACATGTTAAAATAACTGCTAGTGCAGCCCCCTCTGCCTACGGCAGCTCCCCCGGAGGGGGAGCCAAGACGCTACTGCTTCTACCGGCACCTTTAGAACCCTAAGAACCTTTAGCAACCTAAGAACCCTGAGCAACCTGTCAAAAGAAGGAGTCAATTTATGGAACCAAACGTTGTGACGAAAGTGGTGACCGACGAACTCTCCATCACCACCCGGTTTATGAATGGCCTCAAAGAATTTGCCATGACCCGGGGCATTGATTTCTTGGAAGCCATCATTATATTCATCCTGGGCTATATCGTTTGTCGCTACATCCGGCGGGCGGCAGACCATATCCTGGTGAAGAGCAATGTGGATCCATCGGCGAAAACCTTCATTGAAGAAATCATTTTCTTCTTCTGCCTCGCCATCGTAGCCATTGTGGCACTAGGAACGGCGGGCGTAGGAAATGGCACCTTGGCAGCGGCTTTCGGCGGCATTGGTCTCGCTATCGGTTTGGGGCTGAAGGATAATATCGGCAACGTGGCGTCTGGGATTTTCATTCTTATTTTCCGCCCCTTCCAAGTGGGCGACTACATCCAGGTCGGCACCAACCAAGGCACGGTGACGGAAATCAGCATCATGTACACCATGCTCTCCACCTTAGGAAATCAGCGCATCGTGCTGCCCAATTCGTCTCTCACCAGCACGGTGATCAAAAACTTTTCCACCTATGACATTCGTAACCTGGAAATGACACTGGACGTGGGGTACGACACCAATCTGATCGACTGCGTGGCATTGCTGAAAAAATTATTCACCGAAGACGACTACGTGGTGGAAAAAGAAAAACTCACAGTCTACGTGAGCGGCATGGCAGATTCCTCCATCCGCATCTACGTCCGGGCGCCGGTAGAACGGGCGAAATACTTTGAAGCCCAAAATGCCCTCTATATCAAAGTAAAAGAAGCCTTCGACCAGGCGGGGATAGATATTCCGTTCCCGCAGTTGGTGGTGCATAAGGGCGGTTAGAACAATTAGGAATGAGGAATGAGGAATTAGAAATGAAGGTGGCGGCGCAACATGATTTGGAAGCGCCGCTCTTTTTTTATGTAAGGGATTAGTAGCTAGGGATTAGGTAAGAAGCAGGTGGTTTGCATTAAGGTTTAAGGGTTCCTCAGGCGGCATTATCGATTCCGTCATTTCGACCGACGGGATTTGTGCTTGATGCTTCTATCGTTTTTCTGCGACTATGTTAGACAGAAGTGGAGAAATCTTGCGAAATTAAGGTTGCTTTTCGTGAGTGTCTCAAGATTTCTCCACTTCTGTCCAACATAGTCGCTTAGTTCTAAGCTACCATCAAGCACAAATCCCATCGGTCGAAATGACGTATCGATAATGTCGTTAGAGACCCTTTAGAACCCTTTAGAACCCTTTAGAACCCTTAGAACCCTTAGAACCCTTTAGAACCCTTTAGAACCCTTAGAACCCTTAGAACCCTTAGAACCCATAGAACCCTTTAGAACCCTTAGCGCAAACTATCTACTATTTTCCTAATCCCTAATCCCTTATATTAAAAAAGCGGCACTTCCAAATAATGACGCGCCGCCACCACCATTCCTAATTTCTCATTCCTAATTCCTAATTGACACTACAACTGTCACATGCTATAATCCCAAATAACAACAGAAAGCCTTAGAACAGGAAGAGTAGGATAGAGAGCTGCTATAGGGAGCCGGCGGATAGTGCAAGTCCGGTGCAGAAATCTATGTGAATGGGCCTGGGAGGCGCCATCTTGAGCCGCGTGCGGGGTAGGGATGGCCGGTCATCTACCGTTATAGAGAACGAGTTGGGTCAGTGTCAGTACATATGACCAACTAGGGTGGTACCGCGGAAATGAAATCCTTTCGTCCCTTTGCACTATGCAAAGTGGATGAAAGGATTTTTGTTTTGGGAAATGGTGACTAGTGACTGGTGACTAGTGACTGGGAAAATGATTTGATTCTAGTGTATTGTATCAATGATATTTAGGTATTCGTCATTTATCATGGATTGGTTTAAGGTTTATATGTCGAGCTCGTAGGTGACAATTTGCCCTGAAGAAAGTGTCATTGGTTTAAGGTTTAATGGCAAACATATAACCACTAAACCTTAAACCCTAAACCCTAAATCAATATCTCAATTATTGACAATTTGGCTAAATTTCAATGATACAGTAGACTAGTCACCAGTCACTAGTCTACTAGTCACCATTTATTTAAGGAGGAATCAGTGATGGAACAAGTGAAAGATGTATCCAAACTAGTCTTTATCAAAGCGAGAGGGGGACGGTTCCGCTGGCTGACGATTTCCACATTGATGCTGGCCATCGGCATGTTGCTGCACCTGGTTTCTCCCTCGGTGGCCGGGTTCACGCCGAACTGGATGATTGCCACCTACGTGGTTGCCATTCTGCTCACCAAGCCGACCTACAAACAGTGCCTCGGCATTTGCATGGTGGCGGCGCTGATGGAAGTATTTACCAGTAAATCCGCCTTCCCTTATGGCGATTTTGCTTCTGAATTTTTCGGCGCCTATGTGGCCGGTTTCTTTGCTCATTCCGTACCGCCCTTTAAGATTGGGAAATTTTCCCTTCGCCCGGCACTGGCTGGCTTTGTGACCACCTTGGTGTCTGGCTTCACCTTCGTTTCCATTTTGACCTTGGTCATGGGGATTCCGTTGAAAGTGTACCTGTACGGCATGCTTCCCATGGTGCTTTTGGTAGGTGTAGGAAATGGGATCATTACGCCATTCCTGTATTTCCCAGCGCTTCGCCTTTTTAAATCTATGCATTACATGGCAGAGTCCGATGTGGAGGACAGTGACCACAGTGCCTATGATTTGAAACAATCCCAAGAAGGGGTTATCAGTGTGGAACATCTGACGTACACCTATCCTTTCTCTACGGAACCGGCGCTTCGCGACGTGTCTTTGGTTGCCAAGAAGGGGGATTTCCTGGTGGTCACTGGTCCGAATGGGGCCGGGAAGACCAGTCTCCTCATGTCCATGGCGGGAGCCATTCCGCATTATTACGGTGGCACCATGGAAGGCATGGTTTTCACCGACGGCAAAGCAGTGACCCAGCATACCATTGCCGACTTGGCTTCTTCTATCGGCGTCATTCTGTCCGATTACAAAGCCCAGATTGTGACACTCACGGTGGGAGAGGAAATGGCCTTCACCTTGGAAAATCACGGTTTCCCGCCGGAAGAAATTCGTCGTCGCTCCAAAGAAGCACTGGCGAAAGTTCATTTGGATGGATTGGAAGAACGAAAAGTTTCAACCCTTTCTGGGGGCCAATGCCAGCGTCTTGTGACCGCTGCGGTCTTGGCAGAAGAACCGGAAGTGCTGATTTTCGATGAACCGACCTCCGCATTGGATCCAGAGGGCATTCGCGAATTTTATGAAATGGTGGGCGAACTTAACCAAAAAGAAGGGCTCACCGTCATTGTGGCGGAACACCATCTGGAAGCGGCCTTGCCCTATGCTAACAAATTTGTGCTCATGAATCAGGGCGAAATCATCAGCCAAGGGGCGCCAGAAAAAGTGATGCGCTACATGTATGATGAAAATATTTACCCCGAAGCCATCCCGGACATGTACAAGGCCCAGTTGGAATTGGAGTCCGTGGGTATTTCCTTCGACACGCCCTTCCTGAATATTTCCGAAGCCGAAAAAGCGGTGGCTCGTTCGTTTGAAAAAGGAGGCAGAACCGATGCTTGAATTATCTCATGTCACATTCCGTTATGGAAAAAATCTGCCTATCGTGCTAGATGATATTTCTCTGTCCTTTGACCAGGGCGAATGCGTGGCCGTCACCGGTCGAAATGGCAGCGGGAAAACCACAGTGACCCGTCTCTTGACGGGATTGGAAAAACCGACCGAAGGGACCGTTCTCTACGACGGCAGCGACGTGACCAATGAAGAACCCTCCGAGAGAAGTCGATTCATTGGCTACGTATTTCAACAGCCGGACCGGCAAATGTTCATGCCCACGGTGCGAGAAGAAATCGCCTTTGGCCCTTATCAGCAGGGCATACGAGACGATGCTCTGACCGAAGCGGTGGAACAGGCCATGAAAGACACCGACACCTTCGGCATGGCGGACCAATATCCCCGTATTCTTTCCCGTGGCGACCAGCAGCGTGTAGCCATCGCTTCCGCCCTGGCGATGAAAACCGAATACTTGGTCCTGGATGAACCCACTAGCGGTCAGGATGGTCGGGAAAAACAGCGGCTCATGGAGCTCATGGAGAAATTAAAAGAAAAAGGAATCACCATTATCCTCGTCACCCATGACATGGACATTGTGGCGAAAAATTGCGATCGGGTCATCGTCATTGCCCAGCACCAAGTGGTCTTTGACGGACAGCCGGAAGTGCTCTTCTCTGCTGCCAACCGCCCGGAAGACTGGGGCTTGGCTTATCCACCATCCGTACTTTTGGGGAGGAAACTACCCGGCGCACCCTATTGCAAAGACATGAATGCCTTTTGCCGGGCCGTGTATGCATTGAAAGGAGGGGTTCTAGTATGAGAAATTTAGTTCCATTGACGAAAATTTTACTCACCTTTGGCACCGCCGTATGGGCCATTGTGCTACAGAAACCGGAAAGTCTGACCTATCTCTGCGTGCTGGAACTCCTCATTCTGGTGATTTCTAAGGAACTTTTGAAAAATATCAAAGCTCTAGTGATGCTTGTCATCTTCGCTGCTTTTCTAGGCCTAGTCGAATATATCGGCGGAGGTACACCGGAAGAATGCGTCGTAGCCGCCCTTCGCATGTTGGGCATGACCATTATTTTCATTTACCTTCTGACTACGGTGAAACTCCAAGACCTGACTGCCTCCATGGTGCGCCAGCTGAAAGTGCCCTATGAATACGCTTTCATGTTCACCGCTGGCCTTCGTTTCATTCCTGATTTCATCGAAGAAAACAAAGCGGTTTCCGAAGCCCAAGCTTGCCGAGGACTGGCTGTGAAAGGCAATTTCTTCAAACAAGTGAAACGCTACATGTCCATCGTCCGTCCTTTGATGCTCCGTTCCCTAGGACGCAGTGAAGTCATGGCCCTCTCCCTGGAACTTCGTGGCTTTGGCGGTTCAAAGCGCACCTTCATGGAAAGCGTGGCACCGAAAGGAAAAGATTACGTCATGATGGCCGTGACCTTCCTCATCACGGTGGCTGTGATTTTGGGACGAGTGAAATATGGGATGTGAGTGAATATAGCGCATTTTTATTGACCGGTATTTAAGAAGGATGACGTTCTAGTTAGAAGTGAGAAGTTAGAAGTGAGAAATGGTGGTGCGGCGCACAAAATTTGGAAGCGCCGTGACTTTATTAAACGAGATTGTGGTACTTTATGTATTGTGTGTCAGTAAGCATGTATCGTATTTATCGCCCCCATTGGGGAATGTCATTCAGTTAAGAATTTGCATGCGTAGGAATGATTCCGCTAGAGGTTACAGGTTGCTCAAGGTTCTCAGGGTTCTAAGGTTACTCAGGTTTCCCTATCGTCATTTCGACCGGTCGTATTTGCGCAAAGTGATAATACAGAAATAAATAGATTTGTGTCCCTGAGTGGAGAAATCTCAGTGGCACTAGCGATAAAGGCTTGATGATAAAATCCCGTTTCTGGCTTTAGGCCCTTACCGCTAGTGTTGAAAAGATTTCTCCTGTGAACTAGTAAACTGTTAGCTAAAAGTAAAAGCATCGAGATTCCTTAGTGGAAAATTCTCGATGCTTTTTATTTGTACCTTTTGGGGCAGATAGGTATAATGAGAGGAAATGAAGTGTTGTTAGTTGTTGGTTGTCGGGATCCAAACAACCAACAACTAACAACCAGCAACAGTCATTAGGCATAGAAAGGAATCTATCTCATGGGGCTCATTATTGAATTGATTGCGATATTTTTGATAGGCGGTGTGCTTTTCTTTATAGGAGTACTTTATTATGCCCGTTATGGTTCACGATGGATTGATCATCTCTATGAAAAGAGAAAGGATATTCTTACTTTTCCTGCAGATATAGAAGAAAGAAAAAAATATAGAAAATGGTTGCTAGTCGTTCTTGGCTATGGAAGTCTGTGGTGGATTTTGTGGCATGCCAATTTTTGGGATGGATTACTTCATCTTTTCGCTATCGCATTGCTATTGCTTATGACCATGACCGA
This sequence comes from Paludibacteraceae bacterium, assembly GCA_963597965.1. GTDB lineage: Bacteria > Bacillota > Negativicutes > Veillonellales > Dialisteraceae > Dialister. The sequence goes on from CAVBRV010000016.1 coordinate 13,639, forward strand.
CTTTGAACAATACTGCCTCTTCGATGACATGATGATTCCCTTTGCCCTAGGTGGTGTGGCCTGGTGCCTGGTATTTCCAGACACTGCCATCAACCACGGCATCGCTGCTCTAGTAGGGGGTGGTATTTTTTTCCTCCTAGCGGTCCTGTCCGGTGGCGCTTTGGGTGGGGGCGATGTAAAACTGGTCGCTGCCCTAGGACTTTGGCTGGGCACCGAGCAACTTCTCTCTGTGGTGTGTCTAGGCATGGTCTTGGGTGGTCTGGTAGCTGGCATCCTGCTTCTTCTGAAAAAGAAAAAAAGGAAAAGTGCCTTCGCTTATGGGCCTTATTTTGCCTTGACCACGGTGGTATTCTTTTTGATATAAGGAATTGTGTGAGAGAGGAGATGCGGTGAGTTGTTGGTTATTAGTTGTTTGCTTCCAACAACAAACAACTAATAACCATTAACAATCTCCAATTCGGTTTCTTGCTATTTAAAAACAAATTAATGAGTGGTCATTAAATGACTCACAAAATAAAAAGGAGCAATGAAATCGCAAGATGCAACTTTATTGCTCCTTTTTATTTTGTAGGTTCACTCATTGTTGTTGGTTGTCTGGATCTAAACAACTGCCTGAATTATTGACTAGCCACTAACAATTACAATGTCAATGCTCTTTCAAAGTGTTCCTTCAGTACCTTAATGGAAGCTTTAAATTCAGCCTGTTCCTGGTCGGTTAAGTGGAGTTCGATGATGTCTTCTACGCCATCTTTACCGATTTTAACGGGGACGGAAGCAAAGCTGTCTTTGATGCCGTAGGGACCGTCCAGGTAGACGGATACGGGGAGGACTTTGTGTTCGTTGTGGAAAATAGCGCGAACCAGTTCAGCTGTGGCGGAGGTGACGCCAAATTCGGTGCAGCCTTTGGTGGTATTTTCTACATAGCCTTCGCGGTGAACTTTTTCCAAAATCACATCTTTCGGATCCATATGGTAGAGTTCAGGTTTTTCTGCCAGGAGTTCGTCCAATTTCTTACCAGCTACGGTGACATGGCTCCATGGAATCATGCTGGAGTCGCCGTGTTCGCCTAAGAGGTAAGCGGTGAGGGAACGGCGGTTGATTTTCAGTTGGTCAGAGAGCTGGTATTGCAGGCGAGCGGAGTCGAGTGCGGTACCGGAGCCGATGATTTTGTTCTTCGGATAGTCCAGTTTGTACTGGATGTATTCAGCGATGATGTCGCATGGATTGGAAATGGAAATAATGATGCCGTCGAAGCCAGATTTTTCGATGAGCGGCAGGAATTCTTTGGTGGTAGCGATGCCGCCGTCCATCATGTCCAGACGGGTCTGTCCGGGCAGACGTGGTTTGCCAGAGGCATTGATGAGGATGTCTGCGTCTTTCATATCATCGATGGTGCCTGCATGGGCTTCAAAGTGATGGGGCTGGTAGCTGACCGCATCCATCAGGTCTAAGCATTCGCCGACGGCTTTGTCGTTATTGGTATCATAAAATACCACTTCGTCTGCCAATCCCTGGACAGCCAGTTGTAATCCCAGGTGGGAACCTACGTTACCGGCACCAATGATGCCTACTTTTCTTGTTTTAATTGCCATAATTCTTCCACACTCCTTATGCTACATGAGATGATTGATTGTTCTATGTAGTGGCTGCTTGTTCATCGTAGTAAGAAACTGGATGAGCGATTGTTGTTAGTTGTTGGTTGTTAGTTGTCTGGGTCCAAACAACTAACAACCAGCAACTAACGACAAGCCGTTGAAATTAGAATGAACAATCATTCATTAAATAATGAATTTATTATACTACGATTCTAAATAATTGGAAATGGGCGGGAGTGGGAGATTTTATGAAAAATTATCGGAAATGGGGTAAAACTTCTTGTTTTGTATATTGACAGTTTCTCTTTGATGCATCTATAATAATGAATAAGCATTGTCAGGTCTGTGGCTGAAAGTCGATGGCAGTCGCAGCCAAAGCGATCCACGTAACGTAGAAAAAATTTCTACTGAGCATGGTGCGGTTTAGATGTAAGTCCTGCCGGGAAAACCGAGAGGGTTAGTAGTGAGAGGAAGACACCGGGTAGCGAACGCTCCAGCAGGCGAGTGTGGGGGCAAAAGCCAGGTCAGCTGAGAATGCTTAATCAAAACAGTGACTGGTAGACTAGTGACTGGTGACGAGGATTTATTTGTCATAGATAATAGCTATCGGTTTCCATATCATAATAAGCGAGGACCAAAAGAAGTACTTCAGATGGATTCTTTCAGAGAGGGCAGGGATGGTGAAACTGCCTGGAATCGTCTTTGGGAAATGCCTTTGTGAGCTGAAAAGGGGAAGTGGAAATAAAAATTTCCATCAGTATCCTTTTCCGTTGGATGTTTGCGATAGAAACATAATGTGCGGCTTTGGCCGACAGAGTGGATAGCGGGCCACCGTCTCTGTGAGGCGGTGGTTTTTTAATGCAGTTAGAAGTGAGAAGTTAGAAGTGAGAAATGGTGGTACGGCGCATAAAGTTTAGAAGCGCCGTAAGTATTATAAAATGATTCCGAATCGGGAAAGTACGTTCCGCGCATTACTCTATAGAAAAATAGTGATTTATTTAAATTTTTTTGAATGAACCAATGTTTTTACCCACCATGAGTATAGCTGTTTTTATGCTTGCTGATAGGATTGGTGATGTAAGGCAATTTTTATTTCTAATAATGGCGCTATATGAATTGTGCGCCATACCAACATTTCTCACTTCTAACTTCTCACTTCTAACTATGCGGAATAATATGCTAATGATTTAAAAATTCAAAATAAGTCTATGTTAGATGGAGGTTTTTATGGAAGAAATTAAAGTGTACAACACACTAACGAAAGAGAAAGAAATTTTTAAACCTTTGAAAGAAGGGGAAGCAAAGATTTATGTATGCGGTGTCACCCCATACAACCATCCCCATATCGGCAATGCTCGTCCGGCGGTGACTTGGGATATTATTCGCCGGTATTTGGAATACATCGGTTACAAAGTGACCTTTGTACAGAATTTCACCGATGTAGATGACAAAATCATCAACAAAGCCAATGCAGAAGGCACGGACTGGAAGACCATTTCCGACCGCTACATTGATGCCTATTTCCAGGTGATGGATGCGCTTCATGTGCGCCGGGCTGATGTGTATCCTCGCGTATCGGACCATATGCAGGACATTATCGACATGGTTTCTACTCTCATCGAAAAGGGCCATGCATACGTGCTGGGCGGCGATGTGTATTATGATATTTTTACCTTCAAAGACTATGGCAAGCTGTCTGGCAGAAAAATCGAAGACATGCTGGCTGGGGCTCGCATCGAAGTGAATGATGAAAAAAGAAATCCTGGCGATTTCGCTCTGTGGAAAGCCGCAAAACCGGGCGAACCGTTCTGGGAAAGTCCATGGGGCAAAGGTCGTCCGGGTTGGCACATCGAATGCTCTGCTATGTCCACTCATTATTTAGGAAATACTCTGGATTTCCATGGCGGCGGCAGCGATTTGATTTTCCCGCACCATGAAAATGAAATTGCCCAGTCCGAAGGTTGCACCGGGTGCCATTTCGTGGATTACTGGCTTCACAATGGATTCATCACCATCAATTCCGAAAAGATGAGTAAGTCCCTGAATAATTTCTTCCTGGTGAAAGATGTACTAGAGAAATATTCAGGCGATGCACTCCGCTATTTCCTTCTGTCCACCCATTACAGAAGCCCACTGGACTTCTCCGATGACCGTCTGGAAGAAGCAGAAAAGAACATGGAAAAATTGAAAGACGTCATTGCTCGCGTGAAGGAACTTGCTGGCAAAGAAGGCAGCGAAGTGACCGAAGCTTCCAAAGCACTGGACGCCGCTGCAGATGATGCAATGAAAGTCTTCCACGAAGCCATGGACGATGATTTCAATACGGGCCTTGCTACGGGCGCCATGTTTGAAATCGCCAAAGCCATCAACGTGTACTACAACGAAATTCACGGCGGCACCGGCTTTGATAAGAAGGCTATGGACAAGGCGGGCAAGACTTTCAAGACCATCTTGGACATCCTGGGCATTTTGGAAAAGGAATGGAAGAAACAGGACGCCTATGATGACAAAGATTACAATGATTTGATGGAGGTCATCCTGGCAGTACGTCAGTCCGCTAGAAAGGCCAAACAGTACCAGCTGGCCGATGAAATCCGTGATAAACTGGGAGATATTGGTATCGTCATCGAAGATACCCCGACTGGAGCAAGGTGGAAAAAGCGTGGAGTTTAAGAGAGTTCTATTTCTAAAGAAACAAATGGCACAAAAAGTGGGGAAGAATGCGCCGGCTCTGTCGGAGCAGGAAGTCTTCTCCATGGATGCTCTCACATTGGCTTACATGGGAGACGTGTGCTGGTCCTATTTCATTCGGAAATCCTTGATTGATACCGGTATTCACAATGTGCAAATCCTGAATAGCCTGGCCTCGGAAATGGTGTCCGCCAAGTGGCAAAGCCGGATTCTTTTTGAAATCCGAGAAGTGCTGAACGACCGGGAGCTGAAAGTTTGCAAGCGGGCCAGAAATACCCATTCCTCCGTACCGAAAAGTGCGACGGTGGAAGAATATCGGGAATCTACGGCCTTTGAAGGACTGCTGGGGTATTTGAACTTGTCCGGGCAGGATGATCGGTTGCAATTTCTCATGAACAAAAGTCTGAAATACATGGCAGGAGAAATGAACCATGAAAAATAAACGCTTCACCAAAGCGGCAGAAGAGAAACGAGGGCCTTCTTTTTCTAAAAAAGCAGAGCCAAGGAAAAGAAGACCGGCGAGACCTTCTGACAATCGGGATAAGGAACATAGCGTCCGGAACGACTCTCTTCTGACTTGCGGAAGAAATAGTGTCACTGAATTTCTCCATGCCAAAAGGGTCCGTAAAATTTTCATCAAATCTGGGAAAAAAGATGATCGTCTTTTGAAGATTGCCCAAGAAGCGGAAAAGCAAGGCGTCATATTGGAAGAAGTGGAAGAATCTCGCTTGAATGATATGGCAAAAGGCGTGGTGCATCAAGGAGTAGCAGCTCTACTGAAACCTTACGAATACGCCGATTTAGACCAAGTGCTAGCTGATTGGGAAGGAAAAGCCCCGATTCTCATCCTCTTGGATGGTTTAGAAGATGTGAGAAATTTGGGAGCCATCGTCCGCACTGCCGAATGTGCCGGCGCCGCTGGCGTGCTCCTTCCGAAACACAAAAGCCCGCCCGTCACCGCGGCGGCTATGAAAACCGCAGCCGGTGCCTTCGCCTACCTTCCTGTGTGTCAGACGGGAAATATTCGTCAGACCTTGGAAATGCTGAAAGACAAAGGCTTCTGGGTGGTGGGGGCCGATATGGACGGAGAAAGTCTCTACTACGAAGCCAATCTCAAAGGACCGCTTGTCATTGTCATGGGGGCAGAAGGAAAAGGCGTTTCTCCTCTCACCAGGAAACTCTGCGACTTCTGCGTCCGCATTCCTATGAAAGGAAAAGTTTCTTCCCTTAACGTCTCCGTAGCGGCAGCCCTTCTGATTTACGAAGCAGCGAAGCAAAGAATGCAGTGAGAAGTTAGAAGTGAGAAGTTAGAAATGTTGGAAGGGCGCATAAAATTTGGAAGCGCCCCCTATATAAATATGCCAATAATAATGCGGCGCTATATAATTTTTGCGCCGTTACCACCATTTCTCACTTCTAACTTCTCACTTCTAACTCTACTTCAACAGTATGATATACCGATATATGATGACGAGAGGTTACTATGAAAGATTTGTATTTAGTCGATGGCTACAACGTCATTTTCTGGCTACCGAAAGTTTTTGACCGAGAAGATTTGGAATCAAGCCGAAAGAAACTGATTGACCTGCTGCAGGACTATGGGGGACACAATAATATAGAAATGATGGTGGTCTTTGATGGGCAAGGCACGTCGAATAAGGCGCGAATCGAAAAAGTGGCAAAATTCTTCACCGTCGTTTTCACCCCGAGTCGCATGACAGCAGATAGTTACATCGAAAAAGAATCTTACGATAGAAAAGATGAATATCGCTCCATTTACGTGGTCACCTCTGATGGACCGGAGCAAAATCAAGTGTTAGGAAATGGGGCATATCGCATGGCAGTGGCTGATTTGCTGCATGCCATTAATGAAGATAAAAAAGTACAGACCACTTTTATTGCCCACAACAATCGGACCAATCTCAGAAGTGAAATTGGTCGTTCCTTGCCACAGTCAGTGCAAGAGAAGTTAAATAACCTAAGAAAGTAAAAAGTGCTTGCAAAATCACACTGTCCGTGATATACTCTTACCATCGCTTGAGACGAGAGCGAGTTTCTGAAAGAGATAAAAAAATCTCTTGACAGAAATCAAGCAAACGAGTATAATTAATCTCGTTGAACGGATCATTAGCTCAGTTGGTAGAGCACCTGACTCTTAATCAGGGTGTCCGGGGTTCGAACCCCTGATGATCCACCAGTAATCTAGCCCGAAGTTACCGAAAGACTTCGGGCTTTTCTTTTTCTACCAAAGTCACATAATTTTTGTGACTTCTACCAAAACTTCTACCAAAAGCAAAATCCCCTTCCATGAATGCCCATGGGAGGGGATTTTTTCATAGGTTGCTTTTTACGCTTTTTTCTTCTCCTAAAAATAACTGGTCCATAGCATCGGCGCTTCGCTGGGCCAACTGATCCGTCACATGTTGGTAAATATTTTGAGTAGTAGCCACGTTAGCATGGCGGAGCTGGTGACTGACTAGCTTGATATCTACCCCCTGGAGAAGCAGAAGTGTAGCTGCCGTATGACGCAGGTCATGGACACGCATGTGAGGAAGTCCGGCGCTTTTCAAAAGGCGCTGCAGCTCGCGGTAAATCCAATTTGGTTCACAGGGGCGACCATCTTCAAAACAACATACCATTCCACGGTCACGATAGCAGGGTCCCATCAACATTCGATTCTTTTGTTGCCATACACGCATCCGGCGGAGTGCCTCGACGGCTAAGTCAGGGATGTAAATAGGAGCCTCTGAATCATCGGTCTTTACCTTATCCAGCACCAGAGAAGATACCTTGCCGGGAAATATATGGTAAAAAGTACCGTCCTCGATGGTGCTGTTCTCGCGGCGGTTTAGACTGTGGCGAATGTGTAGCACATGACGATCCAGGTCTACATCTTTCCATTCCAGGCCGCATATTTCGCCCCGTCTAAGGCCGCAGAGGGCCCCTAGAGCTACAATGACATAATCAATAGGGCGATCGCTTGCTATGGCCGTTTGGAGCAATCTATGAACATCCTCGACCGATGCCGCCTTAGAAGGAGACTTCGTAGCAGAAGGGGGAGTGACGGAGTCCATAGGGTTTACAGATAGAACACGCCAACTAAGGGCCGTTTTAAAAGCACTCTTCAAGATACGGCACTGGGTACGGATAAAAGTATGAGAAATATGATTTTCTAGCTCGCTCTTGATGTATTCATCAATATCCTCGGCAGTGATCTTCGTGATTTTCCTATCACCCAGCATACGACATACCCTTTTAGATACAGTGACATAATTCTCATAAGTAGCAGGCTTTCGGCTCGGTGGCTTGATGCATACCTCTAGCCACTTATCCAAATGCTGGCGCAAGGTAGGCACATCACGAGCAGCGCATACCTTGATGAGACCTACCGACGCTTTATACTCCAAATCCTTCTCTACGGCCCTGGCTTCTCGCAGGCTCTTGGTGTGGGTAGATACCCATTTCTTGCACCACCTACCTTCCTTCTTGTAGTTCAGAACGACATACCAGATATTTCCTTTTTTCTGTAACATAATAAAAACCTCTCTTTCTTAAAGGAAATAGAGGTCACGGTATGATATAATAATACCGTAATCTCGAAACTCCTTTGTTACACATTAAAGATTACACCGTCGGCGTCCACTACCCACCGACACCAGCCGCATTCATGCTACCCACATGAGTGCGGCTTTTTATTTGCAATTTGTACAAAACGCAAATTGCTTTTTGGCATTTTGCCGACGTTGTCAAAATGTCAATACCTCTCGATGTTCCCGACATTCATGTCGAGAGCATAAGAAAAGAGGCCCCTATGACAGAGACCTCTTATTAAACGAAAAATCGGGAACATGTCGTAACACGTCCCATGTAAAACGACCAAATCGTTTTACATGTACAATCATTATACATTGCTCATAGGGGTTCTGTCTACTAAGTTTCAAAATACTGCTTTTCTTGGACTTAGTAGGTGTTAAGTTCAAGAAATTGCTTATTTTTGGACTTAACACCTGCTAAGTTTCAAAAAACACTATTTTCAAAACTTAACAACTACATGATATCTACTAGTTTCTGGAAAACATACTTACTTTTACGCTCGCTGCCAGTACGAACAATATACCTATTTTCTTCAAGCGTATGCAATGTACTATAGACCGTACTTCTAGAAATTGAATGCTCTTTGAGAAACTCCTTTGGCTCAAGGCGAAGATTATCAAAGAAATAGTCAATAATTTGGTATTGGTCGGTTCTTCTCAACGATTGTCGCATAGTATCATAAAGCGCAATAATCTTTTTGGAAGTCTCTATATGAT
>CAVBRV010000016.1:22283-23132 GCA_963597965.1 Paludibacteraceae bacterium
TTGTATTCCGTATCATATTCGGCTAAATATCGGCTGATATAAAAAGTAGGAAAAGGGATTGCCTTTTGAGAAAATAAGAAAAGAGGAATTAAAAGACGTCCGACACGGCCATTGCCATCCTTGAAAGGATGGATCATCTCAAATTGTGCATGCATGATAGCCGCTTGGATAAGAGGCGACACCTCATGAGTTACATTAAGATACTCTGCCAAATTCTCGATATACTCATCGGTCAAATAAGGAGGTAAAGGCGTAAAATTGCCTAGAATATCATTTCTGATATAATTTTGCTCCGTTTTGAATGAACCGGGAGACTTGTTTGCTCCGCGGACATTATTGGTTAATAAAATTGCATGCAATGTGCATATTAAGTTCTTGGAAATTTGGTATTCTCGATCGATCAACTCCTCGCCACCAAATTCAATCGCTTTTACATAATTTTCAATTTCAACGATATCATCCTTTAAGGTCTTAGAATCGGTATCATCCCTGACAACATCAGAAATAGTCGCAAGTGTCCCTTCTATACGTGAAGATAAAACAGACTCTTGAAGCGTAAGTGCTGATATCAAAATAGAAGGATTAGGTAAATTCTGTAAATATCCTATAAATTCAGATAGTCTAGAAGTAGCCTGGAAGGTAAGACGCATAAATTCGACATCAGTCAAGATTTTAGAGACGATATCTGTTATTGGTAGTTTTGACGGAATGTGTGGAGCAGGGAAATCGTTAATGTTCATAAAATCACGTCCTTGAGATAAAAATACAAATTTCAAAAATAATGCGCCAGCGTTTTGAACCCCGAAAATCGCGCTTCAAAACGCTCATTTTTGCAAAATACAAGAGAAA
>CAVBRV010000017.1:0-22560 GCA_963597965.1 Paludibacteraceae bacterium
ATTTCTCCCCCGGAGGGGGAGATGCCCGATGGGCCTATCATTTCAATTTAAATACAGCTTGATGTCAGACTGCATCGATAAAAAGTGATATTTCTTAGGTGGGAAGTTCGAGTCATGAAACTTACGTTAAGCATATAACCTTTTATAACCCTTTATAACCTTGTGGAAGGCGGTATGATTTATATGTAAGAAAATAGAAATCAGTAGAATCATAACCTTTCAACCATATTGTCCACAATCCCAATAAAACGATATTGACAATAAAACCTCCCTTTCATACAATATAAATTGACTACGACCACTATGGTTTGGTATCATAAAGTATCATTGTAAAAATAGGTGACTGGTAGACTGGTGACTAGTGACTGGTTTCTAGTCACCAGTCACTAGTCACTAGTCACCAATAAAAAATAGAAAGAGGAACTATGGAACAGGATAACAAGTCGGAGAACGGGAAGAAGGAAATTCTTTTCGACATCCGGCATTTGACCCATACCTTTGAAACGGAAGATGGGAAACAATTTGATGCGCTCTCGGATGTGTCGGCCACCATTGAGAAAGGCTCTTTTACCGCCATCATTGGGACCAATGGGAGCGGGAAGTCCACTTTGGCTCGTCATTTGAATGCGCTGTACTTGCCCACGTCCGGAGAAGTGCTGGTGGAAGGCATGTCTACCACTGACATGAATCACATTTGGGACATTCGGCAGAAGGTGGGCATGGTATTTCAAAATCCAGACAACCAGCTGGTCGCAGCCATCGTGGAAGAAGATGTGGCGTTTGGACCGGAAAATTTGGGCGTGCCCCCTGATGAAATCCGGAAGCGGGTGGATTTTGCTTTGGAAAAGGTGGGCATGACCGCCTATCGGACCCATTCGCCGGCTATGCTATCCGGCGGGCAAAAGCAGCGTATCGCCATCGCGGGGGTGCTCGCCATGCATCCCGATTGCATCGTGCTGGATGAACCGACCGCTATGCTGGATCCGGTGGGACGCAAGGAAGTGATGGATACCATTCACGAACTCAATCGCAGCGAAGGCATCACCATCGTGCTGATTACCCATTTCATGGAAGAAGCAGTCACGGCAGATCATGTGCTGGTGGTGGACCGGACGAAATTACAGATGCAGGGCACTGCGCGAGAAGTATTTTCCCAGGCAGACAAATTGACCGCCATGGGGCTTGACGTGCCAGTGGCAGCGGATTTGGCCCATGGTCTTCGGCAGAAGGGATTGGAAATACCCGCCGATTGCATGACCGATAAAGAGTTAGGAGACGCATTATGTCCATACGTGTCGAAAATGTAAGTTATATATATGGTAAGGGGACGCCTTTTGAAAAGAAGGCCTTGGAAAATATTGACCTCACCATTGAACCGGGAGAGTTTGTAGGTATCATCGGCCACACGGGAAGCGGGAAGTCCACGCTCATTCAGCACTTGAATGGACTGGTCCATCCCACCACCGGAAAAGTCACCATTGATGGGGTGGATTTGGCAGAGAAATCGAAGGCAGCCACCGCGAAACGGCACTCTGTAGGTATGGTATTTCAATATCCAGAACACCAGCTCTTTGAAGAAACCGTAGCGAAGGATATTGCTTTCGGACCGAAAAATTTAGGTTGCGATGAGGAAGAATGTGAGAAACGGGTCAAGAGTGCTATGAAATTTGCGGGCCTTGACTACGAAACTTTTGGTGGACGCTCGCCCTTCCGGCTTTCCGGCGGGCAACAGCGCCGTGTGGCGATCGCCGGCGTTATTGCCATGCATCCCGATTTCCTCATTCTCGATGAACCTTCTGCAGGCCTCGACCCCATTGGGCGGCGTGAAATATTTGCTCGCATTCAGAGTTGGTACAAGAAAGGCGTCTTTTCGGTCATTCTGGTTTCTCATAACATGGATGACATCGCCCGCCTAGCGACCCGTCTTTTGGTGATGCACAAGGGCCACTTGGCGCTGGACGGAAAGCCTATGGATATTTTCCTGCATCATCGAAAAGAACTGCAAGAATGCGGCGTTGATGCACCGCCTTTGACACAAACTTTGCTCTATCTAAAAGAAAAAGGCATCCCTGTACCGGAAGATGCCAAGACCACCCAGGAAGCGGTGGACAGAATGTACGAAATGCTGGGAGGTAAAGGAAATGCTCACTGATATGACTCTCGGCCAGTACTATCCGGGCCATTCATTCCTTCATCAAATGGACCCCAGAGCGAAAATCCTCTGCACCATGATTTTCATTATCGCTATTTTCTTGGCGAATAATCTCTGGTCCTACCTGCTGGTGGCAGCCTTCACCTTTGGCGCCATCGCCCTATCCGGGGTGCCGGTGAAAATGGTGTGGAAAGCCATCAAGCCCTTGTGGGTGATTCTGGTTTTCACCATGCTCATTCACATCCTCACCACACCGGGGACGGAAATTTTCTCTTGGAAATTTATCCACATCAGCGAAGAAGGCATTCGGAACGGCATTGTCATGACGCTTCGTCTAGTTTTCCTCATCGCTTTTTCTTCTCTTCTGACCTATACTACCAGCCCTATCGTGCTGACCGATGGCATCGAAGCCTTGCTCATGCCTTTCAAACGGTTCGGCGTGCCTGCTCATGAATTGGCTATGATGATGACCATTGCGCTTCGGTTCATTCCGACGCTTTTGGAAGAAACAGACCGCATCATGAAAGCCCAGTCCTCTCGTGGCGCCGATTTCGTGAATGGCAACCTGTGGCAGCGGGCGAAAAATATGATTCCCCTCTTGGTGCCCCTCTTCATTTCCGCCTTCCGCCGGGCTGATGACCTGGCGACTGCCATGGAAGCCCGGTGCTATCGCGGCGGCGAAGGCCGGACGAAAATGCACCAGCTCGCCTATACCTGGCGGGATCGGAATGCGTTCCTCACGATTGCGGTGGTGACGGCGGCTCTCATTGGATTGTTTGTGTATTTTAGATAATGGGTAGCTGGTGACTCGTGACTGGTGACTAGGAAATACAAGAACTCTATTTCTAGTCACCAGTCACTAGTCACTAGTCACTTTTTATTGGAGAGAATATGAGAAATATTTGGATCACCGTCTCCTACGAAGGAACGAACTACGGTGGCTTTCAGCGACAGGAAAATCGCATGACTGTGCAGGAAATGCTGGAAAATTGTCTTTTGGAACTGACGAAACAGAAAACCACCATTTATTTCGTGGCCCGTACTGATGCTGGCGTGCATGCCTATGGGCAGGAATGTACTTTCTACACCGAATCCTCCATTCCCGGCGACCGGTTCATGCATGCCATGAACGCCATGCTGCCCGGGGACATCCGCATCACCCAAAGCCAGGAAGTGGACATGGATTTCTCCGTGCGCCGCACCAACTATGGGAAAACCTATGGCTATCTTTTGACAGAAAATCGCCAGGCCTCGCCATTCCTGAAACGCTATATTTGGCGGACAGGGAAGAAACTGGACCTAGCGAAAATGGAAGCCGTGGCTCGCGTCCTGGAAGGGACTCATGATTTCACATCCTTTCGAGGAAATAATTCGGTGCCTTCTGACCCGGTGCGAAAAATCAACGAAATCCGTATCGTCAAAGAAGGCGAGCTTTATCGCATCTACGTCACGGGAGAAGGGTTCCTCTATCACATGGTGAGAAACATCGCCGGCGCTCTGGTGGATGCCGGGATCGGGGCACTCACCCCCCAGCAAGTAGAAGCCATCCTCATTGCCAAGGATAGAAGAAAATTGGGCATGACCGCTCCGGCGGAGGGGTTGTGTCTTTTGAAAGTGTATTTCCAGCCGATAACGAAAAAACGGATTGATGAGACATTGAAAGAAGCATTGTTTCCGTGGACTGAGTAAAGTGCGTAATGCGAAGTGCGTAGTGCGTAATGGTGGTAGCGGCCCACAATTCATATAGGGCCGCAAAGTATATAGTGGTTGCTCGTTAATTCATTTTTTAATAGCAAGAAACCGGATTAGCGACTGTTGTTGGTTGTTAGTTGTTTGTTGTTTGACCCCAACAACGAACAACTAACAACCAGCAACATTCGCCAATTCTATTTCTTGCTATTGAAAAACGAATTAACGAGCAACCACTATGTTAGACAGAAGTGGAGAAATCTTGTGGCAAATACCGTTTATTGTCACAAGATTTCTCCACTTTTGTTCAACATAGTCGCTCAGTCCGATCATGTCATCAAGCACGAATCCCATCGGTCGAAATGACGATTAGGGAGTGGCACATATTTCCCAAACCCAAAACCACAAACCCTAAACCCCTAATCCCTAATCCCTAGCTACTAGTCACCAGTCCCTAGTCCCCAGTCACCAAAAACTCTTGTCTTCCAAAAAAAACAAGAGTATAATATGTTCAGAGTACTAATAAAACGATTTGAGTACTGGAGGGTAAGCACTTGAATAGAGTATTGATGGCGGCGGAGGAAGAAATTCGGATTCACTCCGTGAAATTTACCATGGATGACATGGCAAAGAAATTGCACATGTCCAAGAGCACCTTGTATCAAATGGCTTCGTCCAAGGAAGTTCTGATTCGCATGGTGTGTGAAGCGGCGATGCAGCGATTTCTGGAGGAAAAGGAAAAAGTCCTATCCGCGAAGGTGAACGTGAAGGAAAAGTTACTTAGGTATTGCAAACTTTTTGTCGATATTTTCTGGGATCTGCCCGATGGATTCTACAAGGACCTGGAAATCCATTATGGAAATATCTGGAATGATTGGCTGGATTTCAAAATGAAACAGTTTGATGGCATGATGGAACTGTTGGAAGCGGGGGTCAAAGAAGGGGCTTTCCGTCCGGTGAATCTGAACGTGCTTCGTCTGATTCTCATCACGTCCACCAGAAGCATCACAGATCCAGATTTCCTGAAAGAGCAAAATATGACGGGAAATGATGTGATGCAGGTCTTAGAAGAAGTGATTTTGAAAGGAATTGAAAAATAGTGAGGAGTTAGGAATGAGGAGTGAAGGTGGCGGCGCACAAATTATACAGCGCCGCAAAGTTATATATTACTATGAAAATAGGGATTAGGGATTAGTAGCTAGGGATTAGGGGATGCTCATTCTAATCCCTAATCCCCAATCCCTAGCCACTTAATCTCTAATTATTTTCATTGATAGTGATGCACAGGCGTTGCATGAAATTTTTTCTATGTGTCACTAGCGATTTCAATCTCTGCAAGCCATATAGATTGGTTTGAAAAGAAATTGAGAGATTAGGGAAACGCTGATTTAATCAAAGAATTTGAAATGATATGAATTTTTATCCAAAGCATCGTCAAGAAAATCCTTAAATAGCTCGCTATTCTCGGATTTTCTTTCCTCGCTTTGAATAAAAATTCAAGAATCATTTCAAATAATGATTAAATCAGTGTTTCCCTAGTGGTATAAGAGCAATTCGATGCGGCTTGCAGCCACCACTCCTCACTCCTAATTCCTCACTCCTAACTATTTAGAAAGGAGAGTTATTCATGAATCGATTATCCATATATATCGCCACGGCCCTACTCGGCGCTTCGTTAGCGCTATCTGGTTGCGGCAGTGAGAAGGTCGCCGCTCCGAAGGCGCCTTTGGTGAAGACTGTGACCGTGGGAGAAACGGCGCAGGACGTGAAGAATAGTTTCTCGGGCACCGTGCATGGCTATTTTGAATCGCCTCTGGCCTTCCAGGTAGGGGGCCGCATCATGCAGCGCTATGTGAATGCGGGGGAACGAGTGTCTGCGGGGCAGGCTCTGTTCAAAGTGGATTCCAAAGATGCAGAAGAACAGGCCGCCGCGGCCCAGTCTTCTCTCAATGCAGCCGAAGCGTCTTACAAATTGGCTCAGTCCACCTTGGCGAGATACGAAAAGCTACACTCTGTGAATGCCATTTCGGATTTGCAAATCGACCAGACCAGAAATCAATTTGACCTAGCGGACGCCCAGCTCCAGTCAGCCCAGTCTGCTTTGGCGCGGGCGGAAAATAATTTGGGCTTCACTACCCTCACCGCCGATCGAGATGGGATTGTGGGTACCACCATGTATGAAGTGGGGCAAGTGGTGGCAGCCGGTACGCCAGTGGTTTCTATCATTGATGACTCGAAACTGGATGTGTATATTTCCTTCACCGAAAAGCAATACAAAGCCTACTCGGTGGGCATGCCTTGCTATGTGACTTTCTGGGCCCTGCCAGGTGTGACCGTAGAAGGGACGATTCGTGAAATTGCGGCTGCCCCGAATACGTCCACTGGCACCTATGATGCGAAGGTCACTTTGACGGATCCGCCGGCAGAAGTGACGGTGGGCATGACGGCAGAAGTGAAATTTGACCAAAATTCCAACAAGAAAGGGGTCATGTTGCCTTTGACGGCCATGGCCTCCCAGGACCAGAACCCATCGGTTTGGGTGGTTCGGGACAATAAAGTCTATTTGCAAAAGGTGGAAGTGGGTCGCTACGGAGAGGACCAGGTGGAAATCACTTCGGGCCTCGCGGACGGGGACCGGGTGGTCACCGCCGGGATTAGCAAACTCACAGAAGGGGAAGAGGTACGGTTATGAAAAGCCTGAACTTAGCCGAGTGGGCCATCAAGCATAAACCGATTGTCTATTTCTTCATTTTCTTCATCATTTTGGGTGGGCTCTGGTCCTATTTCAACTTGGGACGCAGTGAAGACCCGGATTTCACCATTCGGCAAGCTGTGGTGACTGCTGCTTGGCCGGGAGCCACGGCGGAGCAAATCACGGAGCAGGTGACGGATCCACTGGAAAAGAAACTCCAGGATACGAAGGGACTGGATTATCTGAAATCCTTCACCCACGATGGGAAGACTGTCATCTACGTGAATCTGAAAGATTCGGTGAAGAAAGAAGACATTCAGACCCGCTGGCATGAAGTGCGAAATCTGGTCAATGATGAATGGCCGAACTTGCCGGCTGGCGTGTACGGCCCCTATATCAATGACCGCTTCGATGATGTATACGGATCCATCTACGCCATCACCGGCGAGGGCTATAGCTATGAAGAAAAACGAAAAGCGGCCGAAACCATTCGCCGCCGTTTGACGGCCGTCGAAGATGTGCAGAAGGTAGAACTGCTGGGTGTGCAGGAGCAAAATATTTACATCGAAATGGACCAGAATAAACTGGCTTCTTTCGGCATGAATCCCAGTGATGTATTCAAAATTCTTCAGCAGCAATCGGCTATGACCCCAGCGGGCATGATTCATACGTCTACGCGCAATGTGGCGATTCGGGTAGAAGGCCTCTTGGGCAGTACGGAAGCCTTGGAAAATATTCCGATTCACGTGGGGGAGAGAAATTTCCACTTAGGTGATGTGGCGAAAGTCACTCAGACCTACACCGACCCGGAAAGCTCGCTTTTCTATTTCAATGGGAAACCGGCCATCGGCATTGCGGTGTCTATGCGAGTGGGCGGAAATAATCTGACCCTAGGGAAAAATCTGAATGCAGAAATAGAAAAGTCGAAAGCGGACCTTCCGGCGGGCATGGACATCGGTCTAGTGGCCGACCAGCCAAAAGTGGTGAATGACTCCATTCACGAATTTACAGAATCTTTGCTGGAAGCCATCATCATCGTCATGGCCGCTTCCTTCCTGTCCTTGGGATTGTGGAGTGGGATCGTATTGGCTCTTTGCATTCCAGTAGTAGTCTGCGCTACCTTCCTTTTCATGAAATGGCAGGGCATCGACCTTCACATTGTTTCCTTGGGCGCTCTTATCGTGTCCCTGGGGCTGCTCGTGGATGATGCTATCATTGTCATTGAAATGATGCAGGTGAAATTGGAACAAGGCATGGATCGCCTCTCTGCGGCAGAAGCAGCGTACAAGAGCTGCGCGAAACCGATGCTGGCCGGCACCCTCATCACGGCGGCTGGTTTCATTCCGGTCGGCCTGGCAGAAGGGCAGACCTCCGAATATACGTCGTCCCTTTTCTGGGTCATCGGAGCCGCTTTGATTCTTTCGTGGATTGCTTCGATTTTTGTGAGCCCCGTCTTGGGATATAAATTTATCAAAGTGAAAACCAAGGAAGAACAAGCCGAAGAAGATGCGAAAAAAGGAAAGAAAGGGCTCAAAGAAAAAATCGGTGAAAAGGCGTACCAGATTTTCTACAAACTCATTGCCCTTTGCATTCGTTTCAAGAAAACCGTCATTCTGGGGACCGTGAGCCTTTTCTGTGTGACCCTCCTGACCATTCCTCTAGTGAATCAAGAATTTTTCCCTGATTCGGTGCGTCCCGAAATCATTCTGGATGTGAACTTGCCCTCTGGCGCTTCCATCAATGAAACGAAGAAAGTCATGAACGGCATCGCCGATTCTCTCTACGGCGATGAACGGATTTCCTCCTTCTCCACCTACATCGGCGACACGGCGCCTCGCTTCATCCTGCTCTTTGACCCGAAAGCACCAGAAGACGGCCATGGACAGATGATCATCGTCGCCACCGACCAGAAAGCCAGAGATGCAGTGCGAAAAGAATTGACCGAGTTTATTTCTGAGAAATATCCCGACGCCCAGGCCCATACCCGTCTCATCACCACTGGACCACCATCGGAATATCCGGTCATGTTCCGCCTGTCTGGGGAAAATGAAGCCGATACCATCCGACTGGCGAGCGAAGCCCTGGCTATCGTGAAGGCCAATCCGAATATCACCAACGCTAGCCTCGATTGGCCGCAAGAAACACCGACGGTGAAACTTTCCATCAACCAGGATAAAGTCCGTCAGCTGGGCATCGATAACTATGCGGTGTCCCAAGATTTGTACGTGAAACTCTCCGGTTACAAAGTGGGCGAATCCTACCAGGGTGACCAGCTGGTTCCGATTTCTTTCAAACTGGAAGGGGACAATGTAGCACGCTTAGCAAATCTGTCTTCGCTTCCTGTCCATGTAGGAAATGGACGCTACGTGCCGCTGGGCGAATTTGCGGATATTTCCTACCAAAACGAAACCAGTACCATCTGGCGCCGGGATTTGAAACCCACCATCACCATTCGCGCCGAAGTGACGGGCGATGCGAAAGCTGACTCTGTGACCAGTACCTTATTCAATACGGATTTGAAATCCTTCCGGGACAGCCTGCCTGATGGATATACCCTGTCCAAAGACGGTTCCCTGGAATGGAGCGAAAAGTCCATGAAATACCTCTTCGCTGCAGTGCCGATGATGATTTTCTTCGTTCTCATGGTGCTCATGTTTGAATTGGGCAGTATTCCGAAACTCGTCATCGCCGTGGTGACCGGGCCGCTGGGCCTCATCGGTGCCATTCTGACCTTGCTCATCACGCGGCAATCCATCGGCTTTGTCGCCATCATCGGCATGGTGGCCCTGTCCGGGATGGTTATTAGAAATAGTATCATCCTCTTGGATCAAATCCGGCAGCACTTGGAAGCGGGCATGACTCCTTACGATGCGGTAGTCCAATCCGCCGCTCTTCGCTTCCGCCCCATCATGCTGTCCTCTGTGACCGACGTGCTCGGTTTCGTGCCGCTGATTCCAAATCCCTTCTGGCGCCCATTGGCGGTTTCCTTCATCGGTGGCCTCCTCTTGGCAACCGCCATTGGCCTTCTCTTCGTACCGGCACTGTATTGCTGGTGGTATAAGGTGAAAGCAAATGGTGACTAGGGACTGGTGACTAGTGACTAGTGACTGGGAAAAGCGTAGGCAGTTGGCGGTTTGCAGTTGGCAGTGAACGGTATCTGTAAAACGTCATGGGGGCCGACGGGATTCGTGCTTAATGCTTCTATCGCTTTTCTGCGACTATGTGAGACAAAAGTGGAGAAATCTTGTGACACTTTCAAAAGTAACGTGAGTGTCACAAAATTTCTCCACTTTTTATATAGTGGCTGCTCGTTCATTCATTTTTTTAATAGCGAAAATCCGGATAGGTAATTGTTGTTGGTTGTTTGGATCCAGACAACTAACAACAAACAACCAACAACCAAAATTAGAATGCAATTAAATTTTCGGGGGGGGTAGACAACATAGAACAACGTATATATAATAATAACAGATATATAAAATATATGAGAGGATTCGTTTATATACTATAGAAAAGTAATTGGTGACTGGTGACTAGTGACTGGGAATTGAAATTACGTTTCACTAGTCACCAGTCACGAGTCCACCAGTCACCAATTATACAACCAGCAAAGCAAGTGAAAGCTTGTGACGCAAAGCTATAGGGCCTTACTATTGTGGCAGCCAGTTGCAAGAAAGTTTCATACTTGTCACAAAGAAGAGGCGCAGCAGAAGGATGTGCCTCTTTTTTTAGGTTTAGGGTTTCTATTCCGGGCTCTTGAGTGACTATTTCTTCATCATGATATAGCCAATGGTTTAAGGTTTGGAATGTGGTACAACCATAAACCATAAACCTTAAACCCTAAACCAATTTGCAAAAGGTTCTCAAGGTTCTAAAGGTACTAAAGGTTTCTCGAATGAGTTAATGACGCTAATGTTTACTGGCTCATTCGAGAACCTTGAGAACCCTTTGTACCTTTAGAACCCTTAGAACCTTGAGCAACCTGAGAACCCTGTCACCTCTAGCGTCGTCATACCTGCTCACTCAAATCCTTAACGGAATCACATTACAAGAAAGGAGTCCCCCATGGACCCAGTCGACTATGACAAGTACCAACCCAATCTGGACCAAGATATTCCCATGGCCTATGCCGTATTCAAACCACTGCTCGATGAAACCGGCGAGCGGGTCGTCGATGCGCAGTATGTATTTGTCAACCAGAAATATTGTGCATTGGTGAATAAAACGAAAGACGAACTCATGGGAAGTACATTTTGCCATAGTTTTGAAGAAATCAATCCCCAATGGTTTGATTTTTGCTATGAGTCCGCTTTTCGGGGAAAAACCATCCGCAGTCGGATCTATTCGCCAGAAACGAACCACTGGATAGCCTTTGAAGTGAGCCCCGTTTCCACGCCCGGACTTTGCGCCTATACCTTCATGGACGTGGACGAAGAAACGGCGCAAAGGGTCAATTTGCTGCGAGAGAATAAAACGGACAGCGTCATCATTCGCCTGATTAGCGTCCTGCTCAACCCGATGCAATATGCCGAGGCCATCCAGAATGTGCTAGGCGAACTCAGCGAAGAAATCCATCCCGACCGTATCTACATTTTGGAAACCGACGGCAAAACTGTCAGCAACACCTTTGAATGGTGCAAAGAAGGGGTCGAATCGGAGATGGCGAATTTACAGCAACTTTCCTGCGAGCAGTACATGCAGACCTGGAGTCGTTGCTTAAAAGGAAATACCAGCGTTGTCATTGAGGACATAGAAGAAATCCAAGAATCGGATCCCGCGGCCTATGACCTCTTAAAGAAACAAGACATTCGCAGCCTCCTCAATTCGCCGATTTATGACAATGGAAAAATCATCGGCTTTGTTGGCGTCGATAATTACGAAGAAAATGATGGAATCAACCTACAGCGCCTCTTGGAAACGGTGGCCTTTTTCCTATCCGCCAAGATGGTGAAAGAACGGCTGTTGAACCGCTTGGATTTCCTGTCTCACTACGACGTACTCACTGGAGTGCACAATCGAAACGCCATGATGGAAACCATCGACCGATTGGAACAGACCAACCAATCCGTGGGCATTCTCTATGTGGACGATAACGGACTGAAGAAATTGAACGACACCTACGGCCATTTCTATGGAGATATGCGCATCAAGAAAACAGGCCAAATCCTGTGTGAATGCTTCGGGAAAAAACACGTCTATCGGGCCGGGGGCGATGAATTTGTGGTCCTCATGCCGGGAGTTTCTAAAGAGCATTTCCTGAACCTATTAGCCAATTACCAAGGCATCTTAGCACGAGATACGGAAACGTCGGTGGCAATTGGAAATGAATGGATTCCTCAAGCCAAAGACCTACGAAAGGCCGTCCATCGCGCGGACCAGCAAATGTACCAGGATAAACAACTCTATTATCAGAAATGTCATATAGCAAGGTAAGGAAAAGCACCGGAAGGGGAACAAACGTGAAGTTTCTCTTCCGGTGCTTTTATTTTAGTAGGCAGTTAGCAGTAGGCAGTTGGCAGTAATTTATTAGTGAGTGGTCATTAATTTATTTTTCAACTGGCAGGAAACTGGATTGGCGATTGTTGCTGGTTGTTAGTTGTTGGTTGTCTGATTCCAAACAACTAACAACTAACAACAGTGAGTGCACAGGTATTTGCAGGATAGCTCGTGTCTCTATGCACTTGAATACCAAACTTTCATTGAATATATTCAGCAAATATCGAGTGCATGAATTAATGACCACCCACTAAGTACCGTCATTTCGACCGATGGGATTTGTGCTTGATGAATCTTTTGGGCTAAGCGACTATGTTGAACAAAAGTGGAGAAATCTTGTGACACTAGCGGTACTTTTGAAAGTGTCTTAAGATTTCTCCACTTCTGTCTCACATAGTCACAGAAAAGCGATAGAAGCATCAAGCACAAATCCCATCGGTCGAAATGACATTTTACAGATACTGCCAACTGCCAACTGCCGACTGCCAACTGTCAACTGCCAACTGTTAACTGCCAACTCATAAGATGACTAGCGAGTTTTTCCTAATTGTGGTATATTACAAAATATATCTATTATATAAATAGTGACTGATCATTAATTCACTTTTGTTGAGGATTTCTTTCTTGCTAAGGTTTAGGGTTTAAGGTTTAGAGGTTGTATTCTTGCATTTAAACCTTAAACC
Source organism: Paludibacteraceae bacterium (assembly GCA_963597965.1). Lineage (GTDB taxonomy): Bacteria > Bacillota > Negativicutes > Veillonellales > Dialisteraceae > Dialister. The sequence continues at coordinate 12,713 of CAVBRV010000017.1, forward strand.
ATTGACACTTTCAGGAACCGTTATTGGTAAATGGCGGACTTGGAAAGTAAACCTTAAACCTATAGGGCAAAGGTATTTGCAGGATAGTTCGTATTTCTTTGCATTTGAATACCAAAATTTCACTGCATATATTTAGCAATTATCGAACCTATGAATTATTGACCATTCACTAAATAACCCAACAATACGAGAGGTGGAGTTTGATGAATATTATCGACGAATTGAAATGGCGCGGTGCTGTGAACCAGCAGACCGACGAAGAAGGCTTGTACAAACTGGTAGGAGAAAAATCCATTTCCCTCTACTGCGGCATTGACCCCACAGGGGACAGCATGCACATCGGCCATTTGATTCCCTTCATGATTTTGAAACGCTTCCAACTGGCAGGACACCATCCGGTCATCGTCATCGGCGGTGGTACCGGTTCCATCGGCGATCCCTCCGGACGCAAAACCGAACGAGTACTCCAATCCCAGGAAACCATCCAGCACAATGCAGAATGCCTGACCAACCAGATGAAAAAACTCTTCGGCGAAGACGGATTCACCATGGTGAACAACTACGACTGGCTCTCCCAGATTTCCCTGTTAGATTTCCTCAGAGACTACGGTAAACTCTTCAATATCAATACCATGCTAGCCAAAGACGTAGTGGCCTCCCGCCTGGACACGGGTATTTCCTTCACCGAATTTTCCTACCAGATTCTCCAGTCCATCGATTTCAAAATGCTCTACGACAAATACAACGTACAGCTCCAAATCGGTGGTGCTGACCAGTGGGGCAACATCACCAACGGCATCGACCTCATCCGCAAAATGGAAGACGCCCACGACGCCTACGGACTCACCATTCCCCTCATGCTCAAAGCAGACGGCACCAAATTCGGCAAAACCGCCGGTGGCGCTGTATGGCTGGACCCGAAGAAAACCTCTCCTTACGAATTTTATCAATTCTGGTTCAATCAGGATGACCGGGACGTGGTGAAATACCTGAAATACTTCACCTTCCTCACCAAAGAAGAAATCGACGCTCTCGAAATCGAAGTGAAAGAACATCCGGAACACAGAAGCGCTCAGCGTAAACTGGCCGAAGAAGTCACCCGCTTCGTACATGGGGACGAAGGCCTCCAGCAGGCAGAAAAAGTCACCCAGGCTTTGTTCTCTGGAAATATCCAGGAACTCTCCGGTGAAGAAATCGAAGGTGCCTTCCGCAACACCAAAGGCGGCGAAGTGCACCAGGCACCGATCAATATCGTAGAAGCCCTCGTCGAATCGGGCGTAGAAAAATCCAAACGCCAGGCCAGAGAAGACGTGAAAAACGGTGCTATCCGCGTGAACGGCGTGCAGGTGAAAGACCTGGAAGCAGAGGTCTCTGCTCATCCGAATACGGACGGGAAGTATATTATCGTGAAAAAAGGGAAGAAGAATTACTTTTCTATTAAAGTCGTGAAATAGTAGGCAGTAACTATCCATGAAATAGTAAATCAAAAGAGGCATCCGCAGAGATGCCTCTTTTGATTTGCTTGATTGTTGCTGGTTGTTAGTTGTTTGTTATTGGGGCCAAACAACCGACAACAAACAAATTAACAACTAACAACAATGAGTGCAAAGGAATCTGCACAATAGCCCAAATTCCTTTGCACTTAAATGTCAAAAGTTCACTGTATATATTCAGTAAAGATTGGGCGTGTGAATTATCGAGCACCCACTACTTACTTATTTTTTATAGCTAAGCCGTTTTCAGTAGCGACTTGCTGAATTTTTTCTTCAGGAAAACCAGTGACATCCATAATAAATTGGATATCCATATTTTTATGTAAAAGTGCAAGAGTCATATCTTTTGCTTTTGAATCCTGCCCTTCCGCGCGTCCTTCCGCGCGTCCTTTCTCGCGCCCTTCCGCGCGTCCTTCCGCACGTCCTTCCGCACGCCCTTCTGAAAGGCCCTGATGCCAAGCACGCTCAAATACACCTACACTCAAATTACACATCGTATCCACCATCCCTTCTTCTGATTGTGTCAAATTAATATCATATTCATCTTTTAAAGTATGTAATTTTATTACAGCACTATCATTAGATTTAAAAAGCTCACAGAGTAGATTCAAAAGCCTATTTCCTAAATCCCTCTTGCCGCTGCCAATATATACCATCACGATCTGTTGTAAGTCATAATAAGACTTATCTACATGGAAAGAGCCAAATTCTGTTTTCTCCATCATCTGATACCGAGTGATACCACTTTGCTCATCTGGCGTATCCATGCAAAGCCAGATACTATACACCTTTTTGATTTTCTCATAATGAGACTTGTCGAAATCTACACCATGCTGAGAAGAAATCAAGCGACTACAGTAATACATGGCTCGCTTAAGTAGCGGGTAAGGAACTTTAGAACTCTTTTGTGCTTCGATATTGATAATGAGTTCAATGGGTTCCTGAGACGGTGTCATGGCGCGGAAGCGAATATCAAAAGTGACCTGCCCTTCCGTGATGGACATATCCTCATTGGCATCACAGCGAATATAATCTGCGTGCTCTGTGGAAACTTGATCTGGTAGAACCGGAGTAGAAGCCACCTCTGGCGTTCCCTGGATATATTTGTCTCTAATATCTGCGATTTCACTATTCTTGAATTCTTCTACACAATATTTCAAAATCCATGACAATATATTCCGGTTAGATAGTAACTTTCTGGCAATTCGATCATACTCCGGATTTTTACCAGCCAAGTAGAAATATTGCTCACGTTCTTCCTCGTTCATTTCATCGCCTCCTTTACTCGTATTGTATCACAAAATAGAAGTAAGCAGTAGGCAGTAACCAGTAGGCAGTTAGCAGTAGGCGGTTAGCAGTAGGCAGTAAACAGTTAACGGTCAACCATTAACCGCCAACTGCCAACTGCCCACTGCCAACTAAATAGTACACAATATGAGCCAAAAATATCAAAAAATTACAATAAAATTACATAAAAATGTTGAAATGATACATACACCTATGATATAGTAATACCAACACCGAAGTTCCCGGTGTGTTATGAGACGAAAAAGAGTAGCAGAGGAAACACGGTCACTCGTGCGAAGCTTTTTTGAATCATAAGAAAGGGCGTCTCATTTTTTATTTTTTTCAAAAGGAGCGATTTCATTATGAAAAAAATCCTCGCACTGGCTGCTGTAGCAGCACTCACCGTTGGCGTATCTGCATACGCTGCAAATCCATTCTCTGATGTTACCCCTGATGACTGGGCTTACCAGGCAATTTCCGACCTCTCCGATCAGGGCGTCGTAGAAGGCTATCCGGACGGCACTTTCAAAGGCGAAAGAAACATGACCCGTTATGAATTGGCTCAGATCATTGCTCGCCTCATGGCTAAAGAAGACCAGCTGAACGCTGAACAGCAGGCAACTCTGGACAAACTGGCTGGCGAATACGCTGACGAACTGGCTAACCTGGGTGTTCGCGTAGCTAACCTGGAAAAGAAAGTGGGCAACATCTCCTGGTACGGCGATGCTCGTATGCGCTATCAGCACAATGGTGTTTCTGATAGCGATGCTTGGAAAGGCCGTATCCGCATCAACGCAAAAGCTGATGTCAATGACTCCACCTACGTTCGTGGTCGTCTGACTTCTGGCAACGTTGACCTGAAAAACAATGGCGATGCTGATGTAAAGATGGATCGTATCATCGTTCATCATCAGTTTGGCGACAATGTAGGTGTAACCCTTGGTCGTTATGACGTTGGTTTTGGTCAGCAGGTAACCTGGCTCTATGGCAACGGTTTCGACGGTGCAGAAGCACAGTTCAAACTGGGTGATGCTGTCAATGTACAGGCTGGCTTCGGTCACTTCTCTGATGGCCCAGTAGCAGCACTGACTGATCAGGATACCTTCTATGCAAAAGCACAGGCTGATTTCAAAGTAGCTAAACTGGGTCTTGATTACTACAAAGCAAATACCAGTGTAAAAGATAACCAGACAGAAGTTTATGGTGCAAACCTTCTTGTTCCAGTAGGACAGGCTCGTGTATTTGGCGATTACTACAAAGACAACGAAGGTAAGAAAGCATCCATCTGGACCGCAGGTCTCGGCTATGGTGCACTGAACCTGAAACAGCCAGGTTCCTTCGCTCTGGATGTGGCTTACTTCGATGTAGAAAAAGGCCTCTACAAATCCGGCATGACTGGTATGCAGGTAGCTGAAAATTACCTCGATACAGATGGTAGCTTCTTCCTGGCTACTGGTGATGTAGCTCTCCAGAAGAACGTATTCCTCCATGCTGAATACGCATTCGCTCATGATGCTGACAAAGGTGCTAAAGACCTGGACGACAGCTACACCTTCTCCCTGAACTACAAGTTCTAATTGATAGAACCGTAGACAGTGAGTTGCAGTGGGCAGTATGTCTCTGAAATAATCACATAAACAAAAAAGGAGATCTCGAAAGAGATCTCCTTTTTGGCTTAGTAGGCAGTTTGCAGTTTAATGTTGTTGGTTGCTGGTTGTTAGTTGTTAGCTTCCGACAACCAGCAACTAACAACTAACAACAATCATTCAGAGAGGAGCGGATGACCTATGTTAGATGAATATGATTTTTCTCATGCAAGAAAGAATCCTTATGCGAAAATGAAAAAACAGATTTCTATCAATATTGATATATCTACCATTTCCTACTTCAAAGCACTGGCACAGCAGAAGGGGATTCCTTATCAGCTTTTGATTAATTCCTACTTGAAGGATTGTGCGGATAAGAAGAAAGATGTGGAACTGTTGTGGCAGTAGATACAACAGTGAGGAGTTAGGAATGAGGAGTGAGGAGTGGTGGCGCGGCGCATCAAAATCATAGGGCACCGCGAGTTTTTATTGGAGGTTCTGGTTGTGGCGATGGCGGCTTGCGAATTTGGGTATTTATTTCCGCTATACAAGGGTTCTGTAGCGATGGGACGAATGGAAGAACATGGAGCGGAAACGTGCATTTAAAGATTCTAAGGGTTCTAAAGGTACTAAAGGTTTCTCGAATGAGATAATGACGCTAACGTTCATAGGCACATTCGAGAAACCTGAGAACCTTTAGAAACCTTAGAACCCTGAGCAACCTGTAATCTCTAGCGAAATCATTCCTACTCACGCCAATCCCTAAAAGCAACACAACAAAAAAGCATGAATCAATTCCCATAGGAAGAACCAACGCCCCCACACTAGTCACTAGTCACCAGTCACGAGTCACCAACAATAAAAAAAGCATGAGCAACGCCCATCCTAAGATAGCGTCAATCATGCTTTTTATTGTTTTACTGTAAACAGGGTAGACTTTCCCCTTAGAAACAGGACACTCACTACCCCACACGAGTCGATAGCCAGCGCATTCGGCACAGTTACCCGCAGGTAAATGGCTCGCTCTTAGGGCGTATCCTCGCACGGCTGCACGGGTCAATGTTCTTTGTGAGTGGGTACTCATCTTTCCTATTATGCAGTTTGGTTGGTGATCACCGTAGAGGGATGAGACCTATAAAAGAACTATTTCCTATTTCCTTCCCACTGCCCTTTGCAAAGGTTGGTACCAAAACAGATGATGGAAGGCTTTCAAAAATACTTCTTTCCACGTGGGGTCTCATTTACCCCTCTATCTATATAGTCAAATAAGCGGCCAAAAAATGTTACATTTTTATATTAGAATTTCATTAAGCTTTTGGCGACTAGGGTTCTGTAGCGATGGGATGGATGGAGGAAGATGGAGGTGATGTGTGCACGTAAATAGTGAGGAGTGAGGAATTAGGAGTGAGGAGTGGTGGTGCGGCGCATCAGAATAATAGGGCGCCGCGAGTTTTAATATGGGTCTTGTAGCGATGAGGTGGATAGAGGAACAGGGAGATGAAATGTGTATCATAAGGTTCTGATTTGCAAATGTCGTCAGCAGAACCTTAGTATAGCGGTTCGAGTAGAAATGTATCAAAGGAAAGTGGTGTTCTAGAACCCTAGTATAGCGGGAGAAAGAAAATGTGTCACAGACGAAAAGCGGTGTCCTAGAACCCTATCACAGCGGGATGAGGGAAAAGTGCCTCAAACGAAAAGCGGTGTCCCAGAACCCTAATACAGCGGGGCGAAGACAAAGAGTCTCAAACGAAAGCGGTGTTCCAGAACCCTAGCCCAACGAATTGAAGCCAGACAACCAACAACCAACAACATTCCACAAATTTCCTCTTGACAATTCTATCATCATTAGATACAATGAACGCATATTAAAAAGTGCTGATGGAAAAAAGTACGTATTTCTGATTTTTACAGAGAGCCGGTGTTGGTGGGAGCCGGTAAATAGGAAATAGGGAAGTTCTTTCCTGAACTGCGGAGCTGAAATAGGAGTAGGTTTCGCCGGGGTGACTTGCGTTACAAAGTCGAGAGTTGATCTGTAAAGATGAATGAGGGTGGTACCACGGTGAATCCGTCCCTTGGTACCATCCTCTTTTTGTTTGATACAGGTAATTTGGGTGGTACCGCGATATCCCGTCGTCCCTTGCTTGTGATGAGCAAGGGATTTTTTTAGTAGTTAGCAGTAGGCAGTTGGCAGTAGGCAGTCATGTCATTGAGGTAAGGTTTTGTGTCAGTAGGTATGATTCCGCTAGAGGTTACAGGTTGCTCAGGTTACTGAAGGTTCTCATGTTTCTCGAATGAGATGATGACGTTAGCGTTTATTTGGCACATTCAAGAAACCTGAGCAACCTTAGAACCCTTAGAACCTTGAGCAATCTGTGTATCAACAGAAATCATCACATGTATTGCTTAGTTTGATGGTAGGCAGTTACCAACAACTAACAACTAACAACTAACAACAATTCGTAGGACAGTAGTAAAGAAGAGAGGAAACTATCATGAAAAAATGGATGAAAGTAGGAATTATCGCTGCATTGGCAGGTATGGCATTGGTATATGGGGGTTGTGGGGACCAGGCCACTTCTAGCAGCAAGTCTTCCGGGAAGAAGCAGGTGGCTGTGGTGCAGATTATGCAACATGGTTCTTTGGATGCCGCCAATAAGGGAATGATTGATGGTTTGGCAGAAAAAGGTTTCGGTCCGGACAAGGTGGAAGTGGACCAGCAGAATGCCCAGGGGGATCAGTCCAATCTGAAGAGCATTGCGTCCCGGTTCAAGAGCAATAAGCCGGATATTATTTTCGGCATTTCTACCCCTGCTACCCAGGCCGTAGCCAATGAAATCAAGGACATTCCGATTGTGGGCTGCGCTATCACCGATTTTGAAACAGCCAAGTTGGTGAAATCCAATGCCAAACCAGAAACCAACGTCACCGGCGTTAATGATCGGGGCCCGGTAGAAAAGCAGGTGGACATGGGGAAAGTATTCGTGCCGAATGCGAAGACTATGGGCCTTCTCTATTGCTCCAGCGAAGTCAATAGTGAAATCCAGGCCAACCAGGCCAAGAAACATGCGGAATCACTAGGCCTTTCCGTGGTGGAACGCACCGTTTCTTCTGTGAATGACATTCAGCAAGTGGCCGAATCCATGGTGGGTCAGGTGGATTTCATTTACGTCCCCACCGATAATGTGCTGGCATCCTCCATCCCGACCCTGGTGAAGGTGACGGACCCGGCGAAGATTCCGGTCATTGTAGGAGCTGATAGCATGGCGCGCGATGGCGCCCTGGCTTCTCTCTCTGTAGAATTTTACAAATCCGGCGTCCAGGCGGGCCACATGGCAGCGGATATTTTGGCTGGTAAAATCAAACCAGAAGATACCGCTGTCCAGGATCCGGAAGTGTATGAAGTGATTATCAATAAGAAAAATGCAGAACTCCTGGGCATCCAGATTCCAGAGGAATACAAGGATGCGACGATTGTGGAATGATGGTAGTTGGTGACTAGTGACTAGTGACTGGTGACTGGGGATTAGTAGCTAGGGATTGGGGATTAGGTTATTTCTTCGAGTGCAGTGTTATTGAGTTAAGAATTGCGGTATAAAAAACTATCGTCATTTCGACCGATCATATTTGTGCATGATGATGCAAAAGTATTGAAATGATTTGTGTCCCTGAGTGGAGAAATCTCATCAGTAGTAGCGGTAAGGGCTTAATGATGCATCTGGTTCATGTCACTATTTCCTGCTTCATAATGGTCAAGGCCTAATCCCTTTTCTGTCTCTAAGCCCTTACCGCGAGTGCTGAAGAGATTTCTCCACTCAGGGACACAAATCCATTTATATCATTTTCCTCATTTCGCACAAATACGATCGGTCGAAATGACGGATAGAGATGAAATCGATTTCTTAATTTTATAGCATTGCCCCGGCGGGGTAAGTTAAGGATTTGAGTGAGTAGGGATGCTAACGATTGCAATTCAGGTCGCTCAAGGTTCTAAGGGAACTCAGGTTTCTCGAATGTGTCTATAAATGTTAGTGTCATCAGCTCGTTCAAGAAACCTTTAGAACCCTTAGAACCCTTAGAACCTTTAGAACCCTAACATAGCGGAAATCATGACATGTTTTTCAAACGAAAGCATGCTACCAGAACCCTATGATATTGGTTCAAGTCGTTATATTTCCCAAAAGGAAATGCCACCACCAGAACCCTAGCATAGCGGGAAGCGTGACATGTTTCTCAAAATGAAATCAAGCCACTAGAACCTTATAACACAGAAAGGAAGCAATACACAATGAAGAAATGGATGAAAATCAGTATGGCTGCTGCTTTGGCTGCGGTAGCGCTCGTATATGGGGGATGCGGGAATGATACGGCCAAGAATGGGGAGACTTCTGGAAAAATGAAAATCGGCGTGGTGCAGATTGTGCAGCACGGGTCTTTGGATGAAGCCAATCGCGGTTTCGTGGATGGCTTGAAGGAAAGAGGCTATGGACCGGACAAAGTGGAAATTGACCAGGAAAATGCCCAGGGGGATCAGTCCAATTTGAAAACCATCGTTTCCCGTTTCAAATCTGAAAAGCCGAAGCTGATTTGTGCGATTGCAACGCCTGCTGCTCAGGCGGCTGCCAATGAAATCAAAGATATTCCGATTGTAGGGACTGCAATCACCGACTATACCACCGCCAAATTGGTGCAGAATGATGAGAAGCCCGGCGGCAATTTGACCGGCGTTAGTGACCTAGCGTCTATGGATGCCCAGATGGATTTGGCGGGGAAATTGGTACCGAATGCGAAGAATGTGGGTCTCATCTATTGCTCTAGTGAAGTGAATAGTGAAGTCCAGGCCAATATGATGAAAGAATATTGCCAGAAACATGATTTGCATGTGGAAGAGCGAACCGTCAACAATGTCAATGACATCCAGCAGGTGGCAGAGTCTTTGGTGGGCAAGGTGGATTATATCTATGTGCCAACCGATAATACCCTGGCGTCTTCCATTCCGACTTTGATGAAAATCACCGATGCCAATAAGATTCCTGTTATTGTAGGGGCGGATATTATGGCAAAGGATGGGGCCCTCGCAGCTCTATCGGTGGATTATTACAAGCTGGGGAAACAGACCGGTCAGCTGGCAGCGGATATTTTGGATGGCAAGGTGAAACCAGAAACCGCAGCCATTCAGCATCAGAAGGAATACACCATTGTAATCAATAAGAAGGATGCAGAGATTCTGGGGATTCAGATTCCAGAAGAAATTGCCAGCAAGGCGGAGATGGTGTAACTAGCGGGGAGATTTGCTATTGCTGAAAAAAGTGCGCAATGCGAAGTGCGTAGTGCGTAATGGCGGAAGGGGCGCATCAAATTCATAGGGCGTCCCAATACCTTTTTATGTAGTGGCTGCTCGTTAATTCATTTTTCAATAGCAAGAAACCGGATTAGCGATTGTTGCTGGTTGTTAGTTGTTTGTTGTTGGGGCCAAACAACCGAC
>CAVBRV010000018.1:0-22408 GCA_963597965.1 Paludibacteraceae bacterium
TCACTGAGCGATATTGTATTCAATAATATCTATGACTTTTGCAATTTAACACTAGCAACAAAAAAAGGGTTATAAAAGATTATCACATAACCTTTTATAACCCTTTTTAACCTTATTCACTTATAGAAATCATACCAGTAGAACCTAAGCCTTTAGTCTCTATATTTTTCCGGCAATTCCGTAGCTCTTGCAACACTGGAAGCGATAGCGGCTTTGGCTACAGCCTTTGCGACTTCAAATGGAACCTTCGGGTCGAATACGTCAACCACTACATGGTCTGCATCCATATTTCCCTGAGCAGCCAGATCTGCCAGTGCATGAGCAGCAGCCAGTTTCATTTCTTCATTGATCTGGCGAGCACGGACATCCAGAGCACCGCGGAAGAGGCCTGGGAATACGGAGGAATTGTTGACCTGGTTCGGCATGTCGCTTCTGCCGGAGCCGTAGATGTATACGCCCTTTTCTTTGGCATCTTCGTACATGATTTCCGGTACCGGGTTTGCCATAGCGAAGACGATGCTCTTGTCAGCCATAGCCTTGATGGCATCGTTGTTGAATACGTCTGGAGCGGAGCAGCCGATGAGGACGTCAGCGCCTTTGACAGCGTCAGCGAAGGTCCCCTGTTTGTTTTCTGGGTTGACTTTCTTAATCAGTTCCTGCTGTACTCTGTCTCTCTTGCCATTGTCGTAGAGAATGCCTTTGGAGTTGAGGATGGTCATGTTTTCTGGTTTTACGCCGTCTTCCAGAAGCAGACGAGCGATAGCGGTGCCGGCTGCACCAGCGCCATTCATGACAACTTTGATTTCGTCAATCTTCTTGCCAACCACTTTGAGTGCGCCCAGGAGAGCAGCCAGAGCAGCGATAGCGGTGCCGTGCTGGTCATCGTGGAAGACAGGGATATTCATAATCTTTTTCAGTTCATCTTCGATGTCATAGCATTTCGGGGAGGAAATATCTTCCAGGTTGATGCCAGCGAAGTTCTTTTCCAAAAGTTTTACGCAGTGAATGAATTCCTGTGGGTCTTTGGTGTCCAGAGTAATCGGAATAGCATCAATCTGACCAAATCTCTTGTAGAGGGCGGATTTCCCTTCCATAACTGGCATGGAAGCAGCAGCACCAATATCGCCCATGCCCAGTACGCGGGTGCCATCGGAAATAACAGCCACTACATTGCCTCTCCAGGTGTATTCCAGGGACAGGTCTTCGTCATCTTTGATCGCCAGACAAGGAGCAGATACACCAGGGGTGTATACGATAGCCAGGTCGTGGTTGTTTTCTACGCTGGCATTCAGGCCAGTGGTGATCATCTGATGTTTTTCTTTTCTTAAAGCCAGTGCTTCTTCTTTGAGTTTTGCAGTATCCATGTTCTATTTCCTCCTAATGTTGATACTATGATCATTATGATTTTCTATGTAGAGAATATAGGTAGCTAGTGACTCGTGACTGGTGACTAGGAAAGACCTTACCCAATCACCAGTCACGAGTCACCAGTCACCCATTTCATAGCGAAATAAATGACGGTGAATATGACATATATTCACTTAGTCTTTTATCGCCGGCATGTTTCTGCCATTGAAAATTTCGTACATTTCCTGTTTCAGTAAACGACGAATCCGTTTAGCTTCTTTGGGATCTAAGTCTGCTTCTGTCATGTCAAATAGGTAATCATCTAAATGAAATTCATGAAGCAGCATTTTGGTGTGGAAAATATTTTCAGAATACACATTCACATCCACCATGTCATACTTCTGGCGCAGCTGGGGCTGCATGTAATTTTGGATGGAATTGATACGGTGGTCGATGAAAATTTTCTTCCCATTTACATCTCTCGTGAATCCGCGAACCCGATAGTCGGTGATAACAATATCGGCTTCAAAGGATTTCAAAAGAAAATTCAGCGCGTTCAGCGGGGAAATTTTCCCACAAGTGGACACATCGATGTCTGCCCGGAAGGTACAAATCCCATCTTGCGGATGCATTTCTGGATAAGTATGCACCGTGATATGACTCTTGTCCAAATGGCAAACCACATCTTGCTTTTCCACTTCTTCTTCCGCAATCAGCATAGTCACACTTGCTCCTTGCGGATCATAGTCCTGCTGCGCGATGTTCAGAATATGGGCACCGATGGTATCGGCCACTTGTGTCAGAATTTGTGTCAACCGTTCTGCGCTGTACACCGTATCGATGTACTCGATGTATTTTTTTCTTTCCGCCTCGCTGCTGGCATAGCAGATGTCGTACATATTGAAGCTCAGCGTCTTCGTCAAGTTATTGAAGCCCAGTAATTTAAGCTTACCTCGTTTCATGAAGTAAACCAACACCCCCGTTCTTTTCCTCTAGGTAGTGAATGCTGTTACATGAAGGATTTGCGTTAGTAGCTATGATTTCGCTTGCGGTTACAGGTTGCTCAAGTTTCTCAGGGTTCTAAGGGTACTCAAGTTTTTCAAATGTACTCATAAACGCTAGCGTTATCAGCTCATTCGGAAAACCTTAAAACCTTAAGAATCCTTAGTAACCTGAGAAACCTGTACCTCAAGCGAAATCACCACATGTCTCACTTAACATAGTAGCCTCACTACCTAGGATTGGAACTTTTTCTATTATATCATAGAGCCTTATTATTTTAAACCAGTTGAAATCTTGTATACTTTTTCTCTATGCGTAAACGCTCGAATGATGCATTTATTAGATGAAGAAAAGTGACTGGTAGACTGGTGACTAGTGACTGGATATTTTCTGAATATATGCAATGAAATTTTGGTATCAAATGCATAGAGTCACGAGCTATCCTGCAAATACCGGTGCATTCACTGTTGTTAGTTGTTTGGATCCAGACAACCAACAACTAACAACCAGCAACAATGGCTCATCCATTTTCTTACCAGTTGAAAAGGAAATGAATGCTCCTCGCTTACTAAGCAAAAATAACCCAGTCACTAGTCCACCAGTCACTAGTCACCTTTTCCTAATTGCGACAGCAAATCCCTCAGTGCCCTTCCCCGATGGCTGATTTTATTTTTTTCATCCATGGAAAGTTCTGCCATGGTCTTTCCGAATTGTGGTAAATAGAAAAGCGGGTCATAACCGAAACCGCCTTTTCCTTGGTAGAAGTCGCGAATGATGCCATCGCAGGTGCCTTCACCAGTGAGTTCTTTTCCATCAGGCCAGACCAGAGCCACCACGCAAGCATAATATCCCTTGCGTTCCTCGCCGGTATAAGATTTCAAGTCCGCAATGAGTTTTTGGTTATTTGCTTTGTCATCGCCATGATGCCCTGCATAGCGAGCCGAATAGACGCCCGGTTTATTTCCTAATGCCACCGCAATGATGCCAGAATCATCAGACAAAACTGGCATGCCAATGGCTTTCGCATAATAATGGGCCTTCTGCAATGCATTTTCTTTGAACGTGGTCCCCGTTTCTTCCGGATCCGGCACGTCTTTCACGTCCGCAATGGGCACCGCTTCCCATCCGATTTCTTGAAAGGCTTTTTGAAATTCTCTGATTTTTCCTTGATTGTGTGTTGCCAATACGATTTTCATTTTTAACTCCCTGTATTGCATAGTTTTCATTTCCACATTTGAGGAAATGTTGTTAGTTATTGGTTGTTGCTTGTTTGGATCCAGACAACCAGCAGCAATCATTCATCCGATTTCTTAATAGTTAAATATCGAATAAATGATCACTCACTATCTACTATAAAAAGAGAGGGTATTGGGGCGCTTTATAAATTGCGCGCCCCTTCCACCATTCCTCACTCCTCATTTCTAATTCCTCATTGCATTCTCCCCATCATGAGCCCCACGCCATCTCGTTTCGCCTTTCGCCACGCCTTTTCGGCTTCTGCCAGCGCTTTCGTCGTCTCCCGGCAAAGGCGGGTAGCCATTTCAATGCGTTCGCTGCTCGCTTGTGGCAGGGGAATACGAAGAATGCGGGATGTGGTCAGATGGTATGTATTTCCTGCTTTCATGGTATCTAGGAACAGATGCCCCACTTGCCCATCCAAGTAGAGTTTCAAATACTCAGCGCTATACGCCCCAGTCGGGCGGAAGGCCAAAAGGTGTTCATCTGCTAAGAGTGTCAGACCTTTGGGCACAACTGCCGTATGGATATGCCCTTCAGAAACCGTCAGTACCAGGTAACCTTCCTGAAGCAAAAGGGCTTTGCTTTCTGTTTCTACTTTCACGGAAGAGAGTAGGTCTTCTCGAATGCCTGCGTCTTCTACCGCTTCACTGGCGAGTGCTTGATAGGTCCCTGGTGAAATCATTTCTTTTTTCACCGATTGGAAGCCTTTAGACACCCCATGCTCCACTTGAACCACATTTCCTGAAAGAAGCATTTGAATCGCCGGTGCCCCATTATAGGCATAGAGATCATAGTTCCAATCTTCCGCTTCGATGAAAGCATCCATAGGAAGGGTGAGCTGGTCGTAGCCAAAGAAGATGCCATCCGCAAAGTCCGATTCACCAAAGGTCACTTGGGGCTGTTCTTCGCCGGCAAACCGAAGGAAGGCGTATTCTTTCCCTTGGATTTCTGTATCATAATAGGATTCCAATTTCTTAGAAGCAGCCAAATCCTTCCGCGCACGGGCCGCTTCTTCCGTATCAGCCTGTACATCTTCATAGGGGACAAGGCAATCCATGACGCCCTTGTCGGCCAGCACGTGCCGGAGAGCGGAACCATGGGATAAGCCTTCTGTTTCAAAATTGAAAATATAATCGTATTTTTCTGTATCTGCGGAAAGTTCCTCCATCAGCATAGCTCGTCCACGGGGAAATACCAGTTGCAACCGTTCTTTCCAGTCCTTTTCTTTGACTGCTACCGCAATGCGCTTGCCCCCCAATTCTTTGAAGGCTTCATCCAAATAGGGCAAATAGTGATCCGCGCCGGTAAAGAGAATTGTATTTCCTGCGTCTGCTGCCCGCTTCACCGCCGCTTTGAGGAGGCCATGAATTTCTTCTCCCGCTTCTGGCACAGCCGGCGCAAATATCATGGGTTCCACCCGAAGGGCTAAGGTATACACTTTCGCATAGGTATCAGCGTCACCTGTATATAATCCCAGCTTGTCCGCTGTCTTTTTCATATTTTCATATAAATCATCAATAGAAATCCCATATTGCACATTGGTTGGATTGAGAAAGAGCACATAATCCAAGTACCGTGCCCGCATGACTTCATTAAAAATTTGTTCTTTCGGTACCCCATAGCGACCAAAGGTCTCTATAGCATCTCGAATATCATTGGCAGTCATAGGTATCCTCCGTTCTTAGTTAATGTATCTATTATACTTCAATGGGGGTGATAAAGAAAGTTAGCAGTTAGCAGTTAGCAGTAGGCAGTTTACGGTTTACGGTTTACGGTTTACGGTTTACGGTTTACGGTTTATCGTTTACGGTTTACCGTTTACCGTTTACTGTTTACTGTTTACCGCTTACTGCCTACTGCCCACTGCTTACCGCCCACTGCCTACCGCCTACTGCCTACCGCTTACTGCCTACTGCTTACTGCCTACTGCCTACTGCCTACTTGCATCGCTGGGACAAAAAAAGAACACCCACGGATATCCATGAGTGTTCTTTGCCATAGTCCAATGATTAACGTTTGGAGAACTGGCTTGCTTTTCTTGCTTTTTTGAGACCGTATTTCTTACGTTCTTTCATTCTTGGATCACGGGTCAGGAGACCTGCGCTCTTCAGAACTTTTCTGTAATCTCCATCTACGTCGAGGAGAGCTCTGCTGATGCCATGACGGATAGCACCTGCCTGACCTGTACGGCCGCCACCTTTTACGTTAGCGATAACGTCATATGCGGAAGTGGTGCCAGTCAGTTCGAGCGGCTGTTTAATGATGAGTTCCAGGGTTGCGAGGTCGAAGTAATCCTTCAGTTCGCGACCATTGATTGTGATGTTACCCTGTCCCGGTACCAGACGGACTCTGGCAACGGATGTTTTTCTGCGGCCTGTGCCGTAGTATGTAGCTTCTGCCATTTCTTATTTCCTTCCCTTCTGGTTAACGGATGTTGAGTTTCAATTCTTCAGGTTTCTGAGCAGCATGTGGATGTTCGCTGCCTGCATACACGTGAAGTTTACGATACATCTGAGCGCCAAGCTTGTTCTTTGGAAGCATGCCGCGGATAGCATGTTCAACCACCCATGCCGGCTTTTCACGAAGAGCGTCGCCAGCTTTCTGGTATCTGTCGCCACCGATGTATCCGGTGTAGTGGAAATATACTTTCTTCAGTTCTTTCTTACCGGTCAGAACGACTTTATCTGCGTTGATGATGATCACGTTGTCACCCGTGTCAACATGCGGTGTGTAGGTAGGTTTATTTTTGCCTGTCAGAACTTTTGCAACACCAGCAGCCAGGCGGCCCAGTGTCAGTCCTTCAGCATCTACGATATACCATTTACGGGTAATGTTGCCCGCATTGGCCATAAATGTGCTTTTCATTATAAATGATTCCTCCTGAAATAAAAACAGAACCGCAAGATGTCATCCTTCCTCCGGGGCTAGTGGTTTCCGGACAAATCTCACAAGGAGTATTATACGTGTTTTTTCTATCTATGTCAACAAGATTTTTTAGATTTTTGTTTTTTCTTTTTCATAAACCACCAGAGCCCGCCATAGACGGCAGAAACAACCACCAGCACGATGGTCAAGCGCAAAGAATTTTCTTCAAAATGTACCATATCATGGCCCAAAATGACTTCCAATGCTACGGAGGGAAATTTCCCAACTAGACAGCCAAACGCATAATCCCGAAAGGACATACTCGAAAGAGCTCCTACCGCCGTGACCAATCCATTCGGCATGTAGGGAATGGCACGAGCAATCGCCATGGCCTGCCAAGATTCATGGGCGTCCAGCTGGGTCAAGGTCTGGCTTTTTTCAATGATATGCTTTGCCATACCACGAAACAGAGTACGCATCACGTAGAAGGAAAGAATGACGCCCACCGTTTCTGCCAACCAGGAAATAATGGTTCCCCAGAATAGTCCGAAAATCAATCCATTGGCAGTAGAAATAAAAATCGACGGTAAAAAGCCAACGATATTCACTACCACATCGGCAAAAAAGCTCATGAACGCCGCATACATTCCAAAACTTTGGAGATAGGAAATCATTCCATTCAAATCGCCAGTTTCAGATAAATAATAAATGGTGGGATAGAAAGTGGGATCCAGGAAATGAATCGCCACGAAAACCAAGACCAGAATAATCAGCAAGCCTATTCTGAAACGGCGCTCTTCCTTTTCCTCCCAATTTCTTCTTTTCATACAATCTTCCTCTATTGGTTGTTAGTTGTTAGTTGTTAGTTGTTTGGCTTCTCAACAACCAACAACTAACAACCAGAAACAATGTCCAATCTGGTTTCACACCAGTTGAATCTCAACACCCCTCTATTTCACAATTTCATCCACATAGTCCGCAATGGCCTCTGCCATCTTTGTCCGATCCACCACTTCATCGAAACGACATGTCCGATTTTCCAATTCTCCCAGTTGTTTCGGAATGGCAATGCCCGTCTTTTCTTCGATTTCCCGAAGTGTATCGTAAGGATTTTCCTTTGCTTCCAGTCCCAATGTCTTTGCCACAACGCCGGGGAATTTGTAGGGATGGGCGGTAGAAATAATTACCGTATGGGTATGACGCGGGATTTTCCCATTTCTTCTCATGGCATCATATACCGCATAGGCCACTGCCGTGTGAGGGTCGATGAGATAATCATATTTCTCATACACATCGGCCATGGCTTTTTCCATTTCTTCTGGTGAAGCCCAGCCGCCTTGCATTTCTGCCTGTACTTTCTTCATGTCTTCTTCTGACAGGGAATAGATTCCAATCTCTTTCAGCTGCGCCATATCCTTTGCCACGGTTTCACGAGAACCAGTCATAAAGTATAGGAACCGTTCAAAATTGGAGGAAATCAAAATATCCATGGACGGTGCTTCGGTCAAATGAAATTCTCTATTGATGTCATAAGTTCCGGTAGCGAAGAAGTCGGCCAGTACCTTATTTTCATTGGAAGCACAAATCAATTCGCCAATCGGTGTCCCAATCTGTTTCGCAATCCATGCGGCCAGAATATTTCCGAAATTCCCCGTAGGAACCACCACATTGAACGCTTCTCTAGGGCCGATGGAGCCACTACGACGAAGGCGAAGCCAAATCCATACATAGTACACCACTTGGGGCAACAGACGACCAATGTTGATAGAATTGGCACTGGAGAAAAGAACCCCTTTTTCTGCTGATTCTTCTCGGAGCTGGCTACCAAATACTTTTTTCAGCGTGCCCTGGGCATCATCAAAATTGCCTTCAATGCCCACCACTTTCACATTGTCCCCCAACTGCTTTTGCATCTGGTCCTTCTGCAAAGGACTCACGCCATGGGAGGGATAGAATACCATAATATGCACGCCTGGCACATCACGGAAACCTTCCAGAGCGGCTTTGCCCGTATCCCCAGACGTAGCGGTCAAAATCAAGATTTCCTTATCATCTTTCTGTTTCTTTTTCGCATAGACTAGGAGATACGGAAATAAGGATAAGGCCAAATCTTTGAATGCACAGGTTCGCCCATGAAACATTTCGGCCATTGAAAAGGATTCGGAAAAAGTTTTCACTGGTACGATGTCTGAGGTTTCAAAGGTGCCTGTGTAAGCATCATGGGTCAGTTTTTTCAAATCTTCCGTCGGAATATCGGTCAGAAAATGCTGCAACACGTAAGCTGCCAATTCTTCATAAGATAAATCTTTCAGCTGCTCTTCTTCCAAAAAGGGAGCAGGCAGTTCTTCTGGTACGTATAATCCCCCATCGCTCGCCAGGCCTTTCACCAGCGCTTCTTCGGCGGTAATGGTCTCATTGCTTCTGGTACTTCTATATTTCATAGTACACCTCCATGGCATGTAAATTTGTATTTTATTGTATCATACTATAGAAAGCATATCTATGGGGAAGTTAGCAGTTAGCAGTTAGCAGTTAACGGTTTATGGTTTATGGTTTATGGTTTATGGTTTACGGTTCACTGCCAACTGCTAACTTATTAGGCAAAATAAAAACACCGCAGTTTTCACTGCGGTGCTAAGTTCTGGTGGATCATCAGGGGTTCGAACCCCGGACACCCTGATTAAGAGTTGCTTCTGTACAAATTTCATGAAATCATATCAGCCATTTAAAGCCGATCTTTACTGACTTTTTAAAGTCTTATTCGACAACCTCTACTCATATTTTTTTACCATTTGGTAGAAGTTTTGGTAGAAGTTTTAGTAGAGGCTTTTAACCGATAATCACCGCACGAAACGGTCTCTACCAAAAGAGCACATTTGCTATCTTTCTACCATCGTTCTACCTTTTTACGTACAAATATAGAGTTGCTGCAGAGACAGCAGCCCAAACATCTCGCTGGCGTTTAGCTATGACTACTTGGTGCTCCAGCCTTTTGATTTTGCTGTTCAATGTCTGCAAGCGTTCGGTCAAGTTCGAGAGCGAGGTCTCGGCACTTTTCATTGCCGTCTCGGATTTCTCCAATGAGTTTTCGGTCTGCTGCAGTTTGGTCTTGCAATCCAGTAACTCGGTCTGAAGCACTGTCAATTCCTCGGTCGATGTCTGCGAGTGATTCTCTAGCATCTTGATTCGCTCTTCTTGCAGATTTAATTCCGCTTTGAGCTTCCCGGACATCTCTTTGAGACTGTTGTATTGTGTCACGGATATCTGCATCATTGGTTCCGATGCCATAGTCTCCTCGCCATAGGAAATATGCAACGGAAATAATAAAAGCAGCAGCAAGTATAGGCCACAGCTTATCAATTTTACTTTTTCCCACATTGGCTACCTCCTTTTTATACCCACTTGGCGAAATTTTGCGAATTTGGCCCCATACAGGCGTCGGAGCACTCCTTTTGATAAATTACTCAAGGAGCACCCCGCAAGCGCCTGTAAAGGCTACTATTTGAATCGCCTGTTTTCGATATGGACACGTTCTAAATATCCAAACCATCTACATAGGCATATGTGGCATCTGCCCGATTTGCATACCCTTCTGCGTACTCATCACATCCAGCCGCATGAGCATATTGATACTTGAACAGAGCTCTTACGGTGTGAAGGTTCCGCAGGTCATAATTCCACTGGCGGTTTTCCAGGAAGCGACACACCACGGAAGTAGAAGTCGGACACCAGATGCCGGCGTAGATGGTGCAGCGGGTGTCATCTAGGTTTGGAATCTCCCACAGGGCATCTACGTAGTTCAGGCAGTCCTCGGATAGCTTCTGTCGCTGGGCTTCTCTAGCTTCGTCCAAATCTAGGAGATTTTTCAAAGCCCACAGTTCACCACTGTTTACAATATCCGAATAGGAACGGCCACTATAGTAATCACCGCCAGGAATACGAGAAAGCAAATCATCTGCTCGGCTGCCCTCCCACTGAGACACACCAATAGATGGATAATCTCCTGCTGTGCTACAGGAGACGTCGTCGAAGCTCCCTTCTACGTGTGTCTCGATAATACCTTCTGCAATGGCACTGGCTAATTCTTCTCTAGTCATTTGGATTCCTCCTTTTTGAAGACCGGTGGTCTTGGTGTTGGATCTGATTGTGCCGGATCCGGGACACCGTCACCCTCTGTATCCTTGAGCCAGCGACTAAGGCCTTGGATGGCTACTACTAATCCACCAACCACGGCAATATAAGAGCGGAACTCCGACAAACTTGGATGGCCTGTTGCGACCCATTCATAAAACGTCATAAGAAGGTACAATACCAAACAAAAAAGAAGGTATCTGACGCTCCACTTGATAAGTTTCATGGAATCTTGATCCTTCTTTTTGACTTGAAACATTTTGATGTAGTTTTTTATTTTCCTTTTAAGTTGCCCCATACCTCTTCCTCCATGTGGGAAATTCGTTCTTTGTTAATACTATGGGCTTCCTCTAGTGCGGAAACACGGGCATCTAACGAACGGCGGTCAATAGCACTGCGCTCCAATTCGTGTTTCAACTCATCCAGCACGTTGCTATTCACGTCGATGGACTTCTGCAGGGGTTTAATTACAATGTAATCGAACGCCCCTACTAGGAATGCAATGATGGTCACCATGGCCGCAATAGTATCCCAATTATTCATATTCCCACCTCCCAGCATTCGCCTTTGTTTTTAATTCTTCTATTCGCTTCATTTCGTCATTGTATGCCAGATCTACATTGACGGCCGCGGCGAGATTTCGGATTAGCCTGTTCTGACGGTCGATGATTTCCGCTTGCGTTTCGATGACTTCATCAAGCGTCATAGTCGTCGCCTGTGATTTCTTTGTATTCATCTTTGGTAATCCAGCCCTTCTTGACGGCATTTTTCACTGCTTCAATGCCCCACATACCCATGTCGTACCATTTCTTAACTTTGCTGTAATGTTTACTCATTGTCTTCTCCTCCTTCGGTTTCTGTATCCATTCCCTGATTGTTGGCTTCTTCTGGCAGGTCAATGCCGCTCATCATGGACAGATAGTCCACATTGGATTCGGCTTTCGCCAACTGGGCTTTTAAAAGCTTGTTCTCTGTTTCTAACTTGTGGTTTCGTTCTTCTTTCGGTACTTTTCTAAACATGTTCGTTCCTCCATAAACTTTTGTTCGTCTGAACACATAAGCACAGTGTATACGGCTAGTTGTTGTGCATCTTGTAATACGGTAAGCGGCGTTTCATGCCTTTTGGATTTTGGTACTGACATTCAATCTCCTCCAGGCCACCTTTGGGCGGCCGATTTCTGATTAGTTGATGCGACAAGCCGGGGCCACCCCGGGCCAGGCGCACGCGCTGCTGCACCACCAAGCGATTCCGGACGGATACACGACGCGCACGTAGTAAGCATCGGCAGGATAGGGCGAACATTCCCGCCAGTACGATTTTTCTTCTGTATGTCCTATCCTGTACTTCGTGCGATTGCTATCTTCCTTTGAATTTGCGCCTGTCTGACCATCCATACGGAACTTGGTGTAGTAATCCCATATATCAGTGTCTTCGATATCTTGCACCGTGGAACCTGGTCCATCGTAGAAATTGTCCCCGCCATTGATATTTTTTAGGCACGGCAGGAAAAAGTAATCATAGGTGGTATCATGTCCACCGTTATCGCTGATTTTATTAATATCCGTGATAATTTTAGTCTTAGACACGACTTCCAGAAAATCTTCGTCTATCCCATTCATGAATCCCGCTTCGTTTTTGCTTTCATTTGGACGATCGAAGTCGTTCTGTGGTGTAAACCACTGGCCGACTGTGGCTTTGCTATTGAGCCATTGTCTGATATTGGACTGAGCATAACGATTGTATCCATAGCAGATACGTTGTGCATGATTGATAGTACCAAGCGTTGCTAAATCGGTTCCACCGGTTCCTTCGGTGATATCCACTGTCTCGATTGCTGTGGTATCGCTATTTGTCTTGTAGCTGGACACGCCTTCTTTTGATAAATCCGATTGATAGCCGTCCGGTTTCGCAAAGCAGAGCACACCACCTTTGGGAATAACCTGTGTAGTTGTGAATTGCCACGTCTTTGTCCATCCTGCTTTTGCCAGGTCTGTCCATCCTGTGTCTTTGATTCCTGTGGTCACAGTAGTGAAGTGATAAGTGCCGGCCGGAATGTCTGCGTTGGCTTTGAAAATAGCTTCTCGCGCGTCAAATTGGAAATTATTCTTCCAGCAATCGTGCATTTGCAGGATAACGTAGTTCTGCCCATCATCTCGGTCGCCGATGTGAACGATGTCCCATGTGAGTGTATCGTCACCTTTTTTGCACTGCAGCTGGTCGCCTACATTGAAATAGCGACCCACAGCCCCTTGCTGGCACAATGCTTTGAACCCCATCCAGGAACGGGTGAAATCAACTTCTGGTTGGGCTTGTTTGTAAAATGCTTTGTTGGCTTCTGTGCTTTCTGTAATAGCGGCGGCGATGGCTTTGCCAGTGGTGTCTGACATAATGTCAATCGGATTGAGTGTTTTTGTACTCCCGACGACTTTACCGGTAGAGGTGTCGGTAATTTTGCCTGTTTCATTGTCAATGGTTACTTCCATGATTAGTCCTCACTTTCTGCGTTGTCTACGCTTGTACTAACTGTTAAACCGTTGTTACGGTTGATACTAAATGCGATGCCGTCTGCAATGCCCGCGATGGTTTTGTTATTGATGCGGTCTACAGCGGCATTAGCGTCTTCCGCGGCTTTTTGATCCGATGCAGCTGATTCAGATGCAGTGCTGGCAATCTGTTTGATAGATTGCAAATCAGACTGACTGATTCCACCGCCCCCGCCGGTCGCCACGAAATCCACCACTGTAATCTGCCCGTTTGCTTTTAGGCGGGCACTCTTTGCAAAAAGCACGCCTTCAAAAGCAATACATTTCATCGTGTCCAGAATGAGCCCCGGACCATTGGCAGAGGACGCAATCAGAACTTTGTAAATGCCCGTGTTCTGGATTGTGCCTTTCGTCTCGATAATCTGCTGATACTTGTCTGTCAGCTCGTAAATACTAGCCATTTCCTTCCTCCTCACTCATTTTGACACCAATCTGCACGTGACCGGTTTTGACGTCCAGTTGTAGAAATAGACCTTCTGCGGTGCAAAGTAGTTCTTTAGCATTCAAACGGTCCACTGCTTCGTTCACGTGTACTGCCGTTTCGCCTGCAGTCTTTGCATAGTTACCAGCCAGGGTAGCGGATTGGTCGGCTTGCGTAGCGTCGCGGCTGGCATTGTCTGCGGCACTATTGGCATTATCCATCGCCGCTTTGGCGGCTTTCGCATTGTATGCGACTTCATCAGCCGTATTAACTACGGTTTCTGTGTTTTCTTGCACGGTTTGTGCCATTTGAGTAATTCTCTGCGCCATTCGCACGGAGTATTGCATCGCTCTATTAGCATTATCTGACGAATTTTCTGCACTCGACGCATAACCTTGAGCCTCCTTCTCGTGTTTATTGGATGCCGTTTCGCTGGCTTTAGCAGCTGTCGCACTTAGAGATACCGCCTGTGCGCTCTTTTCAGCTCTATCTGCTGCGGCTTCTGCTAAGGACTGACTGTTTTCAGCGTTTGTTGCTGCTTTTGCCGCACTCACCTCCGCATTCTGTATCAGCTCTAAGACGCCTTGTGAATCGGTCGGCAAGGTGAGTTCTATTTTTGCAGCGTCCGAAAATGCAATCAATAAGCTGAACTCTGTTTTCGTTGCCGCCCCATCGTATTTCCCAGGGACATAGGATGGATTTTCATCATAGGAAACGCAATAGAGAATTTCGTTTCCATCATCGGTTGCGTATAATCCCAGCTCATTAGCATCGAAGCCTTCTTCTATGGTTTCAGAAGACAGTGTAGCTGTTACTTGACACATGCTCCCATTACTGGAAACATCTGATGGAATCATGCCTGCTCTGACACTAATTAACGAAGTTCTCGTTCTGTATTCATCCAAAGACGAAACCGTACCGCTTCCTATTTCCATCTTGGTCAGTTTGAGCGTTGTAGTGCCAGCTTCTACTTTTGCCTGTAGTGCCTTCCCTTTGTCTGTCAGGATATAGCCTGATTTATAGTCTGCCATTTGCGCCTCCTGTCATGCGGTTCTGACCCATACATCAAAGATGATATAGGAAGGCGTGATAGGCATAGCCTGTCCACCACCTTCTTCGCTGGTGTGACCTGTCCATGTACGTGATGCATCGAAGGCGATCTGTCCAGACTCATAGCCGCCGCCACTACTATCTAAATCGCCTTTCCCGATTCTTCTCCCCTGTGTAAAACAACCATCCAACGTCCCATACCAACTTTTATATTGCGAGTCATCCGCCCAAAACGAGCCTGTAATGTTCATCGTGCCCCTTGTATGCGAATGACGAGGCATTTCTTTTATACTGATTGTGTGTGTCAGTTCGCCGCCCATCTCCCCTGCAGTGTATGTCTTACCATCAATATTCCCAGAAGCCCTGATGTATCTTCCTTCTATTTTCTTCCAGGTACCGCCGAATAGGGTTGCTGGATCATCACCGCCCATTGCCATGTATACGCTATGGACAGGATAGGAAATGTCGATGCATTCCCCTCTCCGCACATACACGTCCATATCCAGCTTGATAGTTACAGAATTTGTATCATCTACGGTAATATAGAACTTTGTGATAATATTTTTAACAGGACCTGTACCAATAGGTTTCATAGTATCTGCATTTTGCGCTGTCGCTACAGCAAATAGGGTTTCATTCCCTTCTGCCCCCGCATAAATGCCTATGGTATTCGTAGGGTAGCTTTCAGCTAGTCCCACATTGGTCATGACAGCTTCGATTTTTACAGTATTATCATTGATAACTTCCACGCTAGGGCTAAAGGTCTGCTTGATATTCTCCAAGTCCACCAGTGCACTAATATCTTTCCCGATATAGCTATTAGCAGATACTTTGAAACTGGAAATCGTGATTTCTTGTTTCCCACCCAAAGCATAAGAAAGCCGCTTCCGCCCTTGGTCTGTCAGCTCGTATTGATTCCACGTTGCCATAGTCACACCCCTTTCAGCTCAATTTCTTCTGTAAGTGCAGACGCCACTCCGTAGTAGAAAGCGGAATGGCCTTCTGCATTTTGAATGTCCGCCGGATAGATGGAAATGTGTTTCTTAATTCTTTTTTGCATTCCCATGAAAATCTGGTGTTTCTTTTGTGTCTGTGTAGAAATCCCGTCCAGCCAGGACCTTACGTTTTTCTCTTGCTTGCATGCTTCGAGAAGCCGGGCCATTTCTTCCTTTGAAGTCAGCATTCTAGGCAAGCATAGTTTGAAATAATAAGGCTTCCCCTGGTATTTGAACCACTCTTCCACCTTTACGTCATTGGCTATGATCGCCAACGTGGTTTTTATGGCATAAGGCGTTCCCTTATAGCGGTGATTTTTAATGGCCGCTTTGATGAATTCTCTTTTTTGTGAAATAGCAAGGCTCTCACTGTATGCTTCTACGTGAAACTGCCATGCCAGGGAATCCAATATGTTTTCTGACAGGGTATCAATGCGGCTCAAAATCAAATCATTCGTTGTCATCTCTGACACTTGATTCAAGGACTTCGAGGTCGCCTGACTGATTTCATCAATGCGTGCATCCTACGATAGGGAACTAGGCAGTAATTTTTTCAGATCTG
This sequence comes from Paludibacteraceae bacterium, assembly GCA_963597965.1. Taxonomy (GTDB): domain Bacteria; phylum Bacillota; class Negativicutes; order Veillonellales; family Dialisteraceae; genus Dialister. The sequence continues at coordinate 16,157 of CAVBRV010000018.1, forward strand.
TATTTTCTGCTTTCATTCTGTATCTACTCCTAAATATTGCACGTTAATGTCTTTTGCGATGGCAATCTGTGCTTCATTGATTGCTTTGATAGCCGGCGAAGTCACTGTGACCTTTTTGGCCCCCGCTTTGACGAGTAGTGAATACAGCATGGATGGATCTAAATCTCTCCCCAGTTTTTCTTTTTGCCATTCCACATAAGAATCAACCGCCTGCTGTACTGCTTTCTGAATAGATGCCGCACGACCTTTATCGTCTTTTGCAATAGAGTAGGACGCTTTGATGCTGTATTCGCTCTTGGTGGGTGCTTCTACAGTGACATAGTCTGTGAGCGGCCTGATTTTGTCTGCGCTGCAGATTTCCAGTACCTGATTCAGTACTTCTTGCCCCGGTATTTCTCCCCCAGCTAAAAGTGGATAAATCTTTACTTCTCCTGCAGAAGGCGAGGTGACACATACGTCAGTGATATCTGCATTGGCTGTTTTAGCCCAGTACTCATAGGATCCATAGGAACCTGCATTGGAAAAAGATTCCGGTGCCTCGTGGATTCGCTCTCGATAGGAAGCGTCTGATTCGGTATCTGTGCCGCCGGCTGTCACTGTTGTGTTTCTAACGGTTGCTACATAAGGAAGCGGGTCTACCAGTTTGTTAATCAGACCAACCGCTATATCGTTTCCATAAGCACCGGCACTGGTACATTCCGCCAATACGGTGCCACTGGTTTGCCCTACCGGTATGCTTAGTGATTCTGTAGTGGCGAAATAGGCTTTCTCATCACTTGTGGTCACTCTGGTTCCCTGCGGAATCACGGCGCCGGTATTCGTAGTGGATAATTGAAACGTGATGGTTGTTCTTGCCGGTTCTGCCGGTAATCGTTTCACGTCCAGCAGAGCACCTAGATGATCCAAATAATCACCCGTAGCATAAGCTAACAGATTCATCTTCCCGGCGTAATCAATCAAATTTCTTTGTATGACCAGCATATTCGCCACCGCCAGTAGAAAAAGCCGCACCGGATCCCCATCTGCCAGACTTCGGCCCGTGATGTTTTCATACTGACCAATGAGCTCGTTTTTAACTGTTTCCTCATCGCAATTAGCAAAAGAAATCTCTGCTAAGTTATTCAGTTCCATTGATGCTCACCTCGATTCTAGGTTTCAACGTCCCATTCAGGTCTCCCGTGAAATCAATCTTCGTAATGGTTGCTCTAGGCTCGTACTTTTGCACGGCTTTCATAATTTCGGATGCCAATTTCGCCTTGGCGACTGGCATGGGGGTGTCCACATAGGAGCTATCTATGCCGAAATCCCTATCCAGCGGCACGCTTCCTTTGTGCGTCGATAGAATGGTTCTCACATTTTGCAGCACCTCTTCGACTTCATTCTGTGGCGAGAAATTGACGTTTTTATCTGTTTCAATCAGATAGTTCATGAGAAAATCCCCTTCCATCCGTTTTTCCAGGCTTCTTTGATAGAGGCTTTCTTTCCGTCTTCATCATATTCTTTCAGCGTCACCGTGATTTCGATGGATTGCGCTTGCCCAAACTTACTCCAAAACTCGGTCTTTTCAGAAATAGCAGTGAGCACCCAGAACCCATTCCCTACAGGGTTGTTTCCTATGATGAGAGAAATAACCGTCCCTTCGTCTCGAAGTTTTCTGAGTTTTTCCACTTCTGCTTCTGGGGAAATCCCTAAATCTTTTCGCAAGAGCATTTTGAAAGAAATCTCTTCCAGATTAGGGCCCACAAACTCCAATAGTGGCTTCTGCCCCATAATGTCATGAGTTTGCCAGCGGCCTTCGCTCTGTCTGCTATATTCGTCAAAGGTTCTCACCTTCCACCGGGACGCGATGAAAGGGATGGTTCCTAAAAATCCTACAATCACGCTATCCTCCTATGATGACATTCGGAGATCCTACTGCTACGGATCCTCCACAACTGACTGCATCGCCAATGCGAGCAGCCGCTTTTCCATTGATGAATACGGTGCCACTTCCGCCGGAAATATGGCCGCTATGAGAAGCGTGTGTCTGACAGCTATGAGCAGCGTAGCTGTCGCCCTGTCTTCCTGCGCCTTTTCCATTAATGAATACATCACTGCTAGCAGAAATCAAAGCGGTCGGTGGGCATGCATCGTGGCCGGTGTCATTATCACCTAATCGAGTGGCTTGTGGCATGATTTCCTCCTAGTTGATATGAATCATCGGTGCTTTCAGCACAATTTCCGAAGTGGCCTGAATGGTAATCTTCCCATGGTCATACCGGATATAGCTTCCATCAGGGAAATAGACACTTCGCACATCCGGGTCGCTTTCTGGTGGTTGGTTTGCTTTCGAGTAACAAGCGCCTAGAATGCAACCATCATTCATGCCGCACCCAGTAGGATTCGGAAGAAAGAGGCAGTAAACTCTGGTCCCTACTTCTGGAATCCAATAGTCTTTTGTCCCATTGGCACATCGCTGAAGAATCATTAGGTTGCCACTGACTAGGTTGTCTTTATCTGGAAATGTGACTCTAGCGGTACAGGTAGCGCCGTCTACGGAGGAAACGATGCCCACTCTGACCAGGTTTTTCCATTGGTTAGTATCCATTCAGGCACCTCCTCAGTTCTATGCTCGTTGTATATCCACTTCCCACTTCGTGCTTGGCTTCGGTGATGATGTATTTCCCATCGAACTTCCCAAACCCCAACACGTTGACCGTCAAAGCGGCAGACAAATAGAAATCGCCCATGATGTCAATGGTCATGGTCCATTCGTCTCGGTTCTTTTCACGAAGTTTCTTCTTCGCCAGTTTCTCCGCTTCCTGCGTGGTCTTGACCTGTTCTTTGACTTCTAGTGTTTTCCCATCCGTTTTGTTCGGATCGGTGAACGTGGCTTCTATGGTGGTGCCAGAATCGCTATCGTTGTACTGGACATGACAGGCTTTGTAAATATCTCTCGTCACTGCATGAAAGCGATATCCAGTGATCCGTTTCACATAGTGCATGTCCTCTTGAACCTCATAGGTGGTGCCAGGCTTTACAATGGTGATTTGTGGTTCTACCTTTTCATACTCGGTCTCATCGAAAATCACGACCTGATTCTTGTAGATTTTGAGTGCTAAGCCGTTGTCCTCACACAATTTGAGAAGAAATGACAAATCCGATTGTTCTGTTTGCTCCGCTCGATCCAGTACCGGGTTCTCTTCTGTCTCATAAGCTAGAGTGAGACCGGCGCCAGTGGCTACATCATTGGCGATGGTTTTGAGTTCTGCTTTTTCCCAGGAACGGGTACGATCTACGCCGCGAAGCTCATTGTTTTCTGGGATGGAAACTGCTTTCAGCTCAATCTGACTAGGTGGTGATCCGCCGTCTATGGAGTCAATAGAGAATAACCCCACGTCCATGGTGGTGATGCCTTCCTCTTCCCAGTTCCTTGCAGCCAGTGTCACATCCAGCGTAGCACCACGATCGGGAAACCAATCAGACGACCAGATGCCTTTTCTATCTTCCAGGGTAATAGATAAACTGTCCGCATAGCCTGACATGCCATCCGTGTAGGATAGAGAGATGAGGTATGGGGCAATATCTTCAGTGATGGATTTCCCATTATAGGAAATGAGGGGAATGATTTGTCTCGCCAGCATTATCTCCTCCACGGTGGCAATCGGTCCACCTTTGGCGGTTCATAGTCTGGAATGGTAAGTACTACGCCCGCCGGAAATATGACGGTATACCGTTCTGATTCATTGGCCTGTAAGAGCTTTGTCATGCCTGCCTCCGTACCATATACGGTTTTGGAAATACCATCCCACATGTCGCCTTGTTTTGTCACATAGGTATCACTCATAAGAAAGTCTCCTCTGGTCTACCGCAATTTCTTTCAGCATCCGTTTCAGCTGGTCCACGGTGAGCTGCATGGTTCGTTGCATGGTCGCTTGGTCTGCATTTCCCTGGACAGTGATGTTTGGAGAAAATTCTACATTGACCGTGTTGCTGCTTTGCATCCTTGGTATTTCTACCGGTTTGACCTGTGGTTTATCAAAAGCGCCAAGCATATGACCTGTGGTTTCCCACAAAGACATGGCGCGATGACTTCCGTCCAATGGAATAGCCGCTTCCGGGCTATTTTCAGCAAAGGTTGTCAAAAACTCCCCTCTGGGATAAATACCACCATATGCATTGTGCTCTGCCTTAGTTCCGTATTCTGCACCAAATTGTTGGTTGCTCCGGATAATAGTATCAATAGGATGCGAAAGAAAATCTTTCAATTCCTGCCACTTCTGTTTGGCCCAATTGCAAATTTCTCCGATTTTTGTGCTAACATTCTCGCAGAAATTATTAAATGCAGTTTTACCACCTTCCCACATTGTCGCAGCGAATGAACTGATTTCATCCCAGTTTTGATAAAGCACATAACCAATTGCAATAAGCGCTGCAATCCCTACAATGACCAACCCAATCGGATTCGCAGTCATAGCCGCATTCCACGCCCATTGAACAGCTGTCCAAATTTTTGTCACAGCTCCAGCTTCTCTCGCCCATGTAACAAATGTAATAACAGTTTGCACGGAACCAGCTACAGTACTAAGTGCACCTATAGCTCCGCAGAATATAGCGATAGACACCCCTGCTATACCAACAGCAGATGCTAATCCAGGGAACTCTCGCGCCATTCCTGATATCCAGTTAGTTCCTTTGGTTAATAACGAAATCATGGGTGTTATAGCTGGTATCAAACCGTTCCCGATAGCAATCTTAAACGCTTTCATATTATTTTCCGCAAGTTGCAAAGAATTTGCTGTGGTTTTTGAACGTGCCGCAAATTCTTTTTCCATACTCCCTGCATATTGTGAAGAATCAGCCACTTTGTCCATATTCTCTCGCACGCCATCCAAGTTTGACAGTAATGGTGCAATAGCCCCCAATGATTCTTTCCCAAAAAGATTGCTCAGCACAGATGCTTGTTTTACTTTATCCAGTCCTTGGATGGAACTAAGCACTTTAAGAATAGTTTCTTTAGCATTATCTTGCATTCCCTGTGCTACATCTTCAGCATTGAGGCCCAATTCATGCAGCGCCCCAATCTGCGACTTCGTGGCACTTTCTCCTACTGTCAATGCAAGAATCATATTTTTAAGACCTGTTGCTGCCACATCTGACTGAATGCCGGAGCCGACCATCGATGCGCCTAGTGCGGCGATTTCTCCTGAAGCAACACCTCCCACTTCTCCCAATGGCCCAATACGCGTTACAACGTCAGAAATTAGCGGTGCGCTTGCAGCTGTGGTATTTCCTAGATAGTTGACTTTATCTGCCAAATCAACAACTTCCTTCTGATTCATTTTAAATGCGGTGCGCCATTTAGCCATCATGTCCCCAGCTTCTTCGCTAGAAATGTCAAAAGCAACGCCCATTTTAGCTGCCGATTCTGTAAAGCTCAATAAGTCTTCTTTTGCAATTCCCGCCTGACCACCAGCTGCTACAATCTTTGCCAGATCATCTGCAGCCATAGGGATGGTTTTGGTCATTTCAAGAATATCATTTCCCATGTCTTTAAACTGCTGTGGTGTATCGAAATCGACAACCTTTTTGACATCTGCCATGCTGCTTTCAAAGTCAATTGCCGCTCGACTCGTCTCCATCAAGCTAGAGCCAATACCTTTAGCCGTTCCTATCATTTTAGGACCTATGGCAGCGGTGACACCGCCAATCATATTCTTAACCATTTTACTCCCATCGATCCCCTGGCCGGCTTTTCCAAGTTCTTTAATTTGAGATGTCAGTTTCCCAATTTTGCTCGATGCTTCTCCAAAGCTCGCAGAAAACCCATTAGCCAGATTCCCGTTGATTGTAAAATTAAACGAAAATCCTTTTCCCGCCATTTCGCGCCCTTTCTTTTTTTGTTATAATATATGTAGTATTTTGCATGACTTATTACGACTGGAAGGTGAATCATCATGTTTAAAATCTTACTTCACGCCTCTCCTTTAGCCCTTATCATTTCCGCAGTTCTTTCTGCACTTGCCTTTCTTCCTGGCATGTTTGTTGGCTTAATCGTTCCTTTTATACTTTATGTAGCAGGCATACGATCTTCTTTTGTAGAGACGCTCGGCATCATCTGTATGATTATTACCGGTACTTTGGCCTCTGGATTTACCTTTTGCCTCTGCTTTGGTCTATTTGGATGTGTAACTCGGCATTTTAAAGGCTAACGCGAATTTATTTCTTTGATAATATCTGCATACTCCATAAGCATTGACAATGGAATAGACA
>CAVBRV010000019.1:0-22387 GCA_963597965.1 Paludibacteraceae bacterium
CTTCAGGTTTTGAGTTAGTAGGCAGTTAGCGGTTAACTGGCTACTGCCTTTTTAGTTAGAAGTGAGAAATGGTGGTGGCGCATAAAATGAGGTTATTATTTTGCTGGATTCTTCCTCCTAATAGTAACACTACACCGCTTACCAAAAGGTTATGTTGGTTATAAAGGTTATGTGATGCAAGTTTCCCAACCTAAAATGGTGATTTATTTCGGTGCTATCCAAAAATAAGAATTTGTGGTATCAGCGAAAACGTCATTTCGACCGGTCGTATTTCTGCTTACTGATGTAAAAGCTGTGAAATGATTTGCGTCCCTGAGTGGAGAAATCTTTTCAGCACTAGCGGTAAGGGCTTAAAGACGAGGACGGGATTTTGGTATCAAGCTCTTACCATTGGTGTCACAAGATTTCTCCACTTTTGTTTAACATAGTCGCTTGGCTCTATTGCGCCATCAAGCACAAATCCCATCGGTCGAAATGACTCCAATAGTTAGCAGTAAACAGTAAACTGTTAACTGTTTACCGCCTACTGCCAACTTTATTTCCTAATCCCTAATCCCTAGTCACCAACCACGCTAATCAAAAAATAATTCATATTCCTATTGAAAAAATATGTGTAACCCTTTATTATTATAGGGATAACTATTTTTATGATATTTTGTGCATAATTATTGAGTGACTAGTGACGGGTGACTAGTGACTGGGATTTTTCGAGAATCCTAGTCACCAGTCACTAGTCCACCAGTCACCATATCATCAAATATCATAGTGTAAATTCAAGGAGGCCGGCATGAGCACGATTTCACTCAAAGGCCGTTCGGTTCTTGGGCTCTCTGATTTCACAGCCGAAGAAATTGAGCGGATCCTGGAAGTAGCCAAACACATGAAGAAGATTGTGTTATCCGAAAATAAAAAGAGAGATTTCCTTAAAGGAAAATCCATTGTGACAGTGTTTTCCGAAGCATCTACCAGAACTCGTAGTTCTTTCGAGTTGGCCGGCAAATATTTGGGAGCCGATGTTATCAATATTACAAAGAGTGGCAGCTCGATGACGAAGGGCGAAAGCATGAGAGATACATTGCTGACCGTTTCCGCTATGGGAGTGGATGCAGTGGTTATTCGTGATTCTTCGGAAGGGGCTGCTCTTTTTGCGTCTAAGGTGATGAGTCCGAAGGTGAAGGTGCCGGTGGTGCTGAATGCAGGGGATGGGGCCCATGCTCATCCGAGTCAGGCATTGCTCGAACTCTTCACTTTGAGAGAAGCAGGAAAGAATATTAAGGGAATGAAATATGTCATCATTGGTGATGTCCTTCATTCTCGTGTAGCGCGTAGTGATATTATTGGTTTCTCCAAACTGGGTGCTGAAGTTCATTTGGTGGGCCCCCGTACATTGGTCCCAAAGGAATTGGAAGCTATGGGTTGCATCGTGGATGACGACCTGGAAACGGCTTTGAAAGATGCTGATGCCATCAACATTCTTCGTATCCAGCTGGAAAGAGCAGCGGCTGGTTTCATTCCGACCACCAGAGAATATGCTCGTCTTTTTGGCATCAATAAGAAGCGGCTCGCCCTTTGCAAGCCAGATGTAGCAGTGATTCATCCAGGACCGATGAATCGCGGCATTGAAATTGGTTATGATGTAGCCTACGATGAAGCCTCCTGGATTCAGGAAGAAGTCCGGAATGGGGTAGCCGTTCGTATGGCTTTGGAATATTTGACACTGACGGAGGGAAATATCGATGCTCTTAATTAAAAATGGTACTATCGTAAATCCTGCCAAAGGGCAGCACGAAGTGGCAAATATTTTGATTGACGATGGAAAGATTGTGTCCATCGGTGATGAAGTCATCGCTTTTGGCGACGACTTGCAAGAAATCGACGCTACCGGTCTCTTTGTGACACCGGGCCTCATTGATATGCATGTACACCTGCGTGAACCAGGACAGGAAGCGAAAGAAGATATTTATACCGGTACCCAGGCGGCCGCAGCAGGTGGGATCACTCGCGTGGCTACTATGGCGAACACGAAACCAGTCATTGATAATGCCGCTGTTCTCCGGGATGTACAGCACCGCGTAGAAGAAACAGGCGTGGTGAAAGTCAGCATCATCGGTTCTATTTCTAAGAACCTGGAAGGCAAGCAGCTCTCTGAAATGGGCGATATGGCTGCGGAAGGAGCTGTGGCTTTCTCTGATGATGGGCATTATGTGGAAAGTGCGAACTTCATGCGCCGCGCCATGGAATACGCTGACCAGCTGGGCAAGATGGTTATCGACCATGCGGAAGATATGACCATGTGTGGTGGCGGTTTTATGAACGAAGGTAAAGTGTCCTATGCTATGGGCGTCACCGGACGTCCGGCAGCTGGAGAAAATATTGCCGTCGCTCGTGACTTGCTCCTTTCTGAACTCACTGGTTGCCATATCCACATCGCTCACGTGTCCAGTGGCAAGGCGGTAGACCTTATCCGGGAAGCGAAGAAAAAGGGCGTGAATTGCACCACTGAAGTCACCGCACAGCACTTGTATTTCACTGATGAATGGCTGAAAAATTACGAATCTTCCTTTAAGATGGCACCGCCAATCCGCACAGAAGACGACAGAGAAGCCCTCATTGCTGGCTTGAAAGATGGTACCATTGACGCCATCATGACCGACCATGCGCCCCATTGCAATGAAGAAAAGGATGTGCCTTTCAACTGCGCACCGAATGGCATTGCAGGTTTGGAAACTTCTTTGGCTTCTACATTGACTGTACTGTATCAGCAGAATGGATTCTCTATCGACAAAATCGTAGAACTCATGAGTGTAAACCCGGCAAAACTCCTCGGCATCGAAGGCGGCGTGCTGGAAGCAGGAAAACCGGCCGATATTACCCTAATTGATCCGAATAAAGAATGGACTGTCCACGGACAGGATTTCTATACCAAATCCCTCTTCACCCCTTATGAAGGCGTTACGTTGAAAGGTAAGGCGGTCATGACCATCGTGGATGGAGAGATTGTAATGAAAGAAGGAAAGGTGCTAGCATGAAAGGCCTCTTGATTTTGGAAAACGGCGCTCGCTTTGAAGGGGACCTCTTAGGTTCTGTCGAAGGTTTGGGCGAACTGGTCTTCAATACCGGCATGACCGGCTACCAGGAATGTTTCACTGACCCTTCCTATGAAGGACAGATTCTCACCTTGACTTACCCGCTCATCGGAAACTATGGGGCCAATGACCTCTTTATGCAGAATCGGAAACCCGCAGCGGCTGGTTTCGTACTGGACCAGATTGCGGAGCATCCTTCCAACTGGGAATGCAAAGAAAAAATCACGGATTTCATCGAACGTTACCATGTACCCTGCCTCTACAATGTAGATACTCGTGCGGTGACTCGTATGGTTCGTACCCAGGGCGTCATGAAAGCGATCATTGTGAGTGCCGACAGAAGCGAAGATTTCATCAAAGCAGAATTGGCAAAGCCGCTGCACCGTGACCAGGTGGAACGGGTCACCACGGACTATCCCTATACCTATGGGGAGGGGAAATACCAGGTGTCTCTCTTGGACTGCGGGCTGAAGAAAAATATTCTCGTTTCCTTAGCCGCCAATGATTGCACCGTCCATGTTTTCCCCGCTCACACTTCCGCAGAAGAACTCTTAGCCAATAACCCAGACGGCATTTTCCTCTCCCCTGGACCAGGGGATCCACAGGATGTGCCTTATGTCGTAGAAACGGTGAAGAAACTGATTGGCAAGAAACCGATTTTCGGCATTTGCCTGGGCATTCAGATGCTGGCTACTGCACTGGGCGGACATACCTTTAAGCTGCCCTTTGGTCATCGCGGCGCCAATCATCCGGTCAAAGACCTCCGTACTGGTCGCGTTTACATTACTAGCCAGAACCACGGCTATGCGATTTCTGATGAAGGCCTCCCGGATTGCATCGAAGTCACCCACAGAAGTGTGAATGACGGCACCATCGAAGGCATTCGCCATAAGACGTTGCCCATCCAGGCAGTCCAGTACCATCCGGAAGCTTCTCCGGGACCGAAGGATAATTTCTATCTCTTCACTGAATTTACCAAGGCCATGGAGGAATTCAAAAAATGATTAATAAAGACGTAAAGAAAGTCCTCGTTATCGGTTCTGGTCCTATCGTCATCGGCCAGGCTGCCGAATTTGACTATGCCGGCACCCAGGCCTGCCGTTCTCTTCGCGAAGAAGGGGTAGAAGTGGTCCTGGTGAACAGTAACCCATCTACGATCATGACCGATGTGGATATTGCGGATCGTGTCTATATTGAACCAATCACTCTGCCATTCGTGACAGAAGTCATTAAAAAAGAACGTCCAGATGCACTGCTGGCTACCCTGGGCGGTCAGGTGGGTCTGAACATGGCTGTCCAGCTTTCCGATGCGGGGGTGCTGGATGAATACGGTGTGAAACTGCTCGGTTCTTCTCTCCATGCTATCAAACATGCGGAAGATCGCGAACTTTTCAAAGAAGCCATGGAAGAAATCCATCAGCCTGTACCGGAATCCGAAATTTTTGAAGAACTGGAACCAGCCATTGCGTTTGCGGATAAAATTGGCTACCCAGTTATCATTCGTCCGGCCTATACCTTGGGCGGCACCGGCGGCGGTATTGCCCATGATCGATATGAAATGGAAGAAATCGCCAACCGCGGGATTAAACTGTCTCCCATCAATCAGATTTTGGTAGAACGCAGTATCGCTGGTTGGAAAGAAGTCGAATTTGAAGTCATGCGTGATGGCGCCGACAACTGCATCATCGTGTGCGCTATGGAAAATATCGACCCTGTCGGCGTTCATACTGGTGACTCCATCGTTGTTGCTCCGACCCAGACCTTGACGGACGGACAGTACCAGATGCTCCGTACCGCTTCTTTGAATATCATCCGCTATCTCCAAATCGAAGGGGGCTGCAACGTGCAGTACGGTCTCGACACGAAGACGAACCAGTACTACGTCATCGAAGTGAACCCACGCGTCAGCCGTTCCTCTGCTCTGGCATCCAAAGCCACCGGCTACCCGATTGCCAAAGTCGCAGCGAAGATTGCGCTCGGTATGCACTTGGATGAAATCACCAATGCCATTACCGGAAATACGAAGGCTTGCTTTGAACCATCCATCGACTATGTGGTATGCAAATTCCCGAGATGGCCTTTTGAAAAGTTCACTTTGGCAGATCGTGAAATCGGTACCCAGATGAAAGCCACTGGCGAAGTTATGGCCCTGGACCGTACTTTAGAAGGGGCTCTGCTCAAAGCTCTCCGTTCTTTGGAAGTGGGAGAAGGCTATTTGCACCTGAAGAAATTGGACGGACAGTCCCTCTATGATATTCGTTGCCTCCTGAAACGTATCGATAATGAAAGAATCTTCGTGGTTGCAGAAGCTCTCCGTCGCGGTATCGAACCAGAAGAAATCAACCGCATCACCAAGATTGATCTTTTCTTTATTTACAAGATTCAAAATATCATCCTCATGGAACGTCGCCTGATGAAGGAAGGTCTCACAGAAGAAACACTGAAAGCAGCGAAACGTATTCAGATGCCTGATGAAGCCATCGCTCATTTTGCCGAAGTAACACCGAAGGATGTAGAAAATTTCAAGAAGAAACTCAATTTCCATCCGGACTTCAAGATGGTCGATACTTGCGCCGCTGAATTTGAAGCCCACACTCCATACTACTACTCCACCTATGGGGCAGAAGATGAAGTGAAACCCCAGGGCAAAGGCTCCGTGGTTGTCTTCGGTTCCGGTCCTATCCGCATCGGTCAGGGCATCGAATTTGACTACTGCTCTGTGCATGCTTCTTGGGCACTGAAAAAAGCAGGAAAGAAATCCATCGTCATCAACAATAACCCAGAAACCGTTTCCACTGACTTCGATACCTCCGATTCCCTCTATTTTGAACCACTGACGGAACAGGACGTGCTGGAAATCATTGACAAGGAAAAACCAGAAGGTGTTATCTGCCAGTTCGGCGGACAGACCGCTATCAATTTGGCAACCCCGATGGCAAAACGTGGCATCCGTATCATTGGTTCTTCCAATGAATCCATCGATATGGCAGAAGATCGCGAACGTTTTGATACACTCATGGGCCAGCTCGGCATTGCCCGTCCAAAAGGCTGCCTTGTAGAAAGTGTCGAAGAAGCCATGGCGAAGACGGAAGAATTGGAATATCCGCTCATCGTTCGTCCATCCTATGTACTTGGCGGTCGCGCTATGCAGATCGTTTATGACCAGGCCGAACTTCGTCAATATTTGAAGGAAGCGGTAGTAGCTTCTCATGAACACCCGGTTCTCATTGACCAATACATGGTAGGTCGGGAAGTGGAAGTGGATGCAATTTCCGATGGCATCGATGTTTGCATCCCAGGCATCATGGAACAGATTGAACGCTCCGGTGTCCATTCCGGTGACTCCATCGCCGTTTACCCGCCGCAGCATCTCTCTCAGGAAATCATCGACACTTTGACAAACTACACCCGCGAAATTGCCCGTGCCATGAACGTCAAAGGCTTGGTAAATATCCAGTTCATCGTTGTCAAAGACAAAGTCTACGTCATCGAAGTCAATCCGAGAGCCAGCCGTACCGTTCCGTTCATGAGCAAAATTACCGGCATCAACATGGTGGAATACGCAACCCGTATCGCACTGGGGCAGTCTTTGAAAGAAACGGGATTGCCGCTTGGCCTCGTACCGGATAAAGGCTATGTGGCTATCAAAGCACCGGTATTCTCCTTCTCTAAACTGGGACTGGTCGAAATCAAACTGGGACCGGAAATGAAGTCCACTGGCGAAGTCATGGGTATTGGTCACACCTATCAGGAAGCCCTGTACAAAGCCGTCGTAGCGGCTCATCTCATGGTACCGGCTGGTGGCAATGTGCTCATCACGGTCAGCGACAGAGATAAACCAGAAACGGCAGAATTGGCAAAAGGTTTCGTAGAACTGGGTTATCATCTGATTTGTACCTCCGGCACGGGCTCCTATTTTGAAAGCCTTGGCATTCCAGTCGAAATCATCAAGAAGATTCACGAAAAAGGTGAAAATTGCGAAAAGTATCTGAAATCCGGCAAAGTGGATATGGTGCTGAATACTATTTCCTATGGCAGCCAAATCGAACAGGAAGGCTATGATCTCCGCCGTATCGCCGTAGAACTGGCTATCCCATGCATCACTTCTTTGGACACTGCCAAAGAAGTGCTCCGCGTCATGGCTTCCTCTGGCAGCGAACATCATGTAGAAGCTATTCAGGACTATGTGAAGGAGAAATAAAATGGCAGGTTATGTAGAAAAAGGAACCATTATGCTCCACGAGCAAGTGGGACCGGATATCTGGCGCATGCAGCTAGAACTGCCTCTCATCGCTAGAGATGCAAAACCGGGGCAATTCATTCACGTGAAAGTGAATGATCCCCGTTACATCCTGCGCCGGCCAATTTCCATCGCTGGTACAGATGCAGGCAAAGGATTGGTGGAAATCATTTATCGTATCGTTGGCAAAGGTACAGAAGCTATGTCCCATCTGAAAGAAGGAGACGTGGTGGACTGCCTGGGACCTTTGGGCACCGCTTTTGATATGGAAAAACAACACATCGTCGGCATCGGCGGTGGGGTAGGCATTGCGCCTATTCTCTTTATGGCAAGAAAAGCCAAACCAGGCCAGATGACAGTGGTCATCGGTGGTAGAAATAAAGAAGAAGTCTTTTGGAAAGATTTCTTCCCGAAGACGGTGAAACAGCTCATCGTCACCACCGACGATGGCTCCTACGGCATCAAAGGATTCTCTGTCTCCGTGCTGCCTGACCTTTTCAAAAATGAAAACGTAGATGAAGCTTGCGTTTGCGGACCAGGCATCATGATGCGTATCACCGCCCAAATGGCAAAAGAAGCGGGTGTGGCTTGTCAGGTTTCCATGGAACGCCGCATGGGCTGTGGCATTGGGACCTGCTTGGGGTGCGTTTGCGATAGAGCCGATGGTAAGGGGCATTATAAAGTTTGTGTGGATGGGCCAGTATTCAAGGCAGAGGAGGTTGTATTATGAGTTCTTTAGCAGTCAACTTCCTTGGCATTCCTATGAAAAATCCAGTCATTGGTGCCTCTGGCACGGTCGGTTTCGGATTGGAACTCTCCCAGTACATGGACATGAGCCAAATCGGTGCTATCTCCGGTAAAGGATTGGCTCCCACGCCTTGGGCAGGAAATCAAGGAAATCGTATCGCTGAAACCACTTCCGGCATGCTGAATTGCATCGGATTGGAAAATCCGGGAGCTCCCTATTTCTTGGAACACTACCTTCCTGAAGTAAAGAAACTGGGATGTCCCTACATTGCCAACATGGTGGGCAAATCGGTAGAAGAATATGCAGAATGCGCCAAACTTCTCTCCGTTCCTGGCATCAGCGCATTGGAAGTGAATATTTCCTGTCCGAACGTCAAAGTGGGCGGTGCTGCTTTCGGCACGGACCCGCAGCAAGCTGCTGCCGTTACGAGAGCCGTGAAAGATGCCACCAACCTTCCAGTCATCGTGAAACTCTCTCCGAACGTGACCGACGTGGTCACCATCGCAAAAGCCGTAGAAGCTGCTGGTGCTGATGGGATTTCCCTTATCAATACTCTTCTCGGTATTGCTATCGATACACGTACCCGTACACCTATCCTCGGCAATGTCACCGGCGGCCTCTCCGGTCCAGCCATCAAACCAGTGGCTCTCCGCATGGTGTGGCAGGTTTCTAAAGCTGTCAACATCCCCGTTTGTGGTCTAGGAGGCGTCATGACTGGTACGGATGTAGTAGAATTCATGATGGCTGGCGCTCAGACTGTTCAAGTGGGCACCGCCAACCTGGCTGATCCCACCGCTATGGCAAGAATCATCCGTGAACTTGATGCCTGGTGCGACCAGAATGGTGTCAAGGATGTGAATGAAATCGTAGGCACGCTGAAAGCGTAATATTATAAGTTAGCAGTTTGCGGTAGGCAGTTGGCAGAAATTAACAACTGCGAACTACCTACTGCCAACTGAGATAAAAAACTCCGTCAAGTGAATGGTGTTACTGACGGAGTTTTTTATTGGAAACATGCTGCTGAAAATGTTCAAATGAATTAATTAGTGACTACTTGTTAATTCATTTTTTCAATAATAAGAAATCGAATTAGCTGTGTTGTTGGTTGTTAGTTGTTTGTTATTGGAGTCAAGCAACAGACAACTAACAATAATGAGTGCACAGGAATATGCACAATAGCCCGTATTCCTATGCACTTGAATATCAAATTTTAATGCATATATTCAGTAAACATTTAGCATATGAATTATTGACTAGCTACTAAGTTAGACGGAAGTGGAGAAATCTTGTGGGATTAGCGTTGCTTTCGCTTGTGTTTCAAGTCCTTTGGCTATGCGCAGGATGACGAAAACTTTTGTCCAATATGATCGCTTGGTTCTACGATGCCATTTTGCACAAATCCCATCGGTCGAAATGATGCTAGGGAAACACTGATTTAATCATGGTTTGAAATTATTCTTGAATTTTTACTCAAAGCGAGGAAAGAAAATCCGCAAATAGCGAGCTATTTAAGGATTTTCTTGACGAAGATTTGGATAAAAATTCATATAATTTCAAACTCTATGATTAAATCAGCGTTTCCCTAGAAGCAATAGCGGTAAACTATCTCCTGTTATACTTACTCTTCTCATTCTGTCACCCCCTTTTCAACGAAAAAGGGGGTATATTGCAAATTGTTTAAAATCCCAACAAAAAAGGTTATAAAAGATCATGACATAACCTTTTATAACCTTTATAACCAGTCTCTAATCCCTAGTGACTAGTCACTAGTCACTATTTCATATAATTATCCATATACACCTGAACCAGCTGTTTCTCCATCAAATTACTATCGGCGTACGTTTCTTTGACCGTATACAGGAATACCTTCCCGTCTGTGTGAGGAATGCTGATGACCGTGTGGCGGCACCAGCGGTAGCTGCCGTCGGGGACGCGGGTGCGGAAGTAGTCGATCAGCGTGTGGGTGGGGGATTTGTCGATGCGGTAGAGTAGGGTTTTGGTGTTGGCAAAAGCGTGGTAACGAGTGCGACCTTCTACGTTGATGTAGTGGTCTTCGTAGAATTGCAAGCTTTCTTCCAGTTTTGCTTTTTGCCCTACTTGGAAATAGCCGTCCTTTTTCCAGAAGATGAGAGGCTCTGCGGTGTGAGTGCCCAAGTTTTGGACGATGATGGAGTCGTAGAGTTGGAAAATATTTCTGGAAAGGCCGCCCAGTTTGAGCTGTTCCATTTTATCCGCATTTTGTGACATATTGACCAGGCTGTTATGGAAGAGATGATTTCCGTTATTTTCGGAAATATGTTTCACCTTGAGCCAAATGAATTGGTTGTTGTAAGGATAGGTGACAGTTTCGCTCTTGCCTGATTGGATAGCCAGTTCTAAGGTCTGGGTGACAAATTTCCGTATGATGCTGGATTTCTTGTTGAACCGATTTTCCGAAATGGAAAGGGTACTGCTACCCATGCTAGCCAGGGATTCGCGATAGGCTTTGTTGGCGAAGAGGTAGTGGCTCTGGCCGTCAGCGGTGTATTCGGTGATCGCCATAGGCTTGCTGGTGAGGAAGTCCTGCTGGCTGGCGGGTTCGTAGTATTTCTGCATGCCTCTAGTTTCCATAGGAATATGCATGTCTTCCAAATGGCTGACCAGTTCGTCGTAGGGCATGGGTTTTCCGAAATAGTAGCCCTGGATTTTTTCGCAACCGATGGAGCGGAGGAATTGGAATTGAGATTTCGTTTCTACCCCTTCTGCCAAGGTGCGAATATTGATGTCCTTTGCCATGCGAATGGTGCCGAGCAAAATGTCTTTGGATTTCTGGGTGAAGCTGGAGAGGAAGGCCATGTCGATTTTCAGTTCGTCGAAATGGTAATCTTTCAGTGCATTCAGAGAAGAGTAGCCACTGCCGAAGTCATCCATCCAGACTTGGTAGCCGGCGTCACGGAATTTGTCCAGCACCGAACGAATTTCGTTGTCGTCTTTGACGAACATGCTCTCTGTGATTTCTACGTTCAGCATGTCGTGGGGGACGTTGTATTTCGCAGCGATCTCTTGGACTTTATTGAAAATGTCGCAGGTCAAAAAGTCCATACGAGAGAGGTTGAAGGAAACGGGCACATTGGTGAGGCCTTTGTCTTCTCGCGTGCGGTAGTGTTTGCAAACTTCTTCAATCATGTAGAGGTCCAGCTTGTAGAGCTGCCGGCTTTCTTCCAGGGGCGGAATAAATTCGCCGGGGGAGAGGAATCCTTTCACCGGGTCAATCCAGCGGGCCAGGGCTTCCATGCCGCAGAGGGTGGTGGAAATGGTACGAACCACGGGCTGGTAGTAGACTTTGATGTAGCCGTTTTTGAGGGCGTGGTCTACGTGGTAGGTGACGTAGTCTTTCAGTTCGGCGGAGCGGCTGATTTGTGGCGTGTAGAGGCAGTACGCAATTTCCGGTCGATCCTGGATGCTGTCGCAGGCCAGTTTTGCTAGGTCACAGGCTTTGCTAGGCGCCATGTTGTAGGTTTCTACTTCGTAAATACCCACTTTGGCTTCGATTTTGAAGCTGCTTCGGAGGTTGGAAATTTTTTGCGTCAAGGAAATCAGTTTGTCTTGGAGACCTGGTTTATAGGTGAGAAGCACGAAATGGTCATCCGCAAAACGAGCCACAAAGTCGTTGGGGAAAATGTCTTGCAACACTTCAGCGACGTCCATCAGGAGATGATCGCCGGCTTCGATGCCAAATTTGATATTAAAGGTCTTGAAATGACAAATATTGAGGTACAGAATCATGATTTGGTCCGCCGAGTCCATGAGACTTTGCATGTGGAACCATTTTTCTGCATACTCTAGGAAACGACGCTGTCCCGGCAGGCCTGTCAAGGGGTCAATCAAGGAAATTTGACTGGGCGTGTGGGGGTCTACCACAAAGAGGTAGTACAGTTTCCCTTCTTTTTCATGGGAAATGAGGCGGACTAGAAATTGCAAATAGCAAATTTTGCCGGTTTTTCCTTTGATTTTCGCATTGATGAAGCTAATGTCTCCATTTCTGGTTTCATTTTCGATTTGGCAGAAGATGGGAGCTGTTTCATCGCCGAGAAGGGTGTCAAAGAATCCATTGGAGTAGGAAAGCAGACCTTTTTCGGTGTCGAATCCTAGAATGTCTGCAGCACTATGGTTGGCATAGAGGATTTCATGACGCCCACTGGCACGCAAGATAAAAAGACCACCTGGTAAGGCATCCAGCATGGGATTCGTGTCTTTGATTTCTTGGGACAATGTATTTTTTATGGTGTCCATAGTGTCACCTCCTCGTTATTTTAGTAGGCAGTTAGCAGATAGTAGTAGGCAGTTGACGGTTACTGGTTAACAGTAGACGGTTCACAGTTAACAGTAAACTGCCTACCCGTTAACCATCAACCCTAATCCCTAATCCCTAATCACTAGTCACCAGTCACTAGTCACCAGTCACCAGTCACGCATTCTCAATCCGATAGAAATATTCGATAGCGCCAGTGATTTTTCCATCTTGGTAAATAGGCGCGGTCTGAACGAGCACGGGAATGCGGGTATCTTCTTTGCTCTTGAGCCATACATGAGCCTTGCGCGGTTTGCCGTCGAACATGGTGGCCGTCATGGGGCACATGGATTTGCACAGGTGAATGCCCTGGTCATTGATGTGGTCCAGGCCGTTTTCAAAGCAATGGCGTCCAATCATTTCATCGCTGCGGTATCCTGTGATTTCTTCGGCGGCATTGTTCCAGTAAAAAATGGTGCGGCTTGTATCTAAGCAGTACACGCCGTAGGGAAGAGAGTCAAGGATGTGTTTTTGCAGTTCGGTGTTCGTGATGTTCATAGGATCGCCTCTTGTGGTAGAAATAAACGGACATGTTGTTAAGTGGCAGTTGGTATGATTCGTGAGAGCTACAGGTTGCTCAGGGTTCTCAAGGTACTAAGGTTTCTCAGGCTTCCCAACTGTGCATATAGATGCTAGCGTCATCAGCGCATTCGAGAAACGTGAGAACCTTTAGAACCCTTAGTACCCTGAGAACCTTTTACCCTCAGTAGAAAGTATGCTTTGCTTCACTTCACAGCATGGAATATAAATGGTTGTTAGTTGATAGGAAAATCATATCAATGAGAATGGGTTTAAGGTTTATTTTCCAAGTTCATCATTTTCCCAAAAGTATGTTATGAAAGTGTCATTGGTTTATGATTTAAAGGAGGAAAGACAAACCCTAACCCCTAAACCATAAACCGACATTTTCTATGTGATGATTGCCATATAGACTCGATGATATGTTACACCAACAACGGACAATAAATCTTTATAATTTCTTAATTATTATTATAAGCGATTTTTGATTAGAAAGCAAAAAAAGAATCGCCAAGGTGCAGATTTTTGGCGATGAAGTGCAGAAATTTTGTTGTAAGATGCAAAAAGGCAGTTAGAAGAGAGAAGTTAGAAGTGAGAAATGGTGGAAGGGTGCATCAATTTATATAGCGCCCTAATTTTATGAATGGGATTGGAGGGAGTTGGTATGGTTTGGGGAACGATGACAGGGTTCTCAAGGTACAAAAGGTTCTAAAGATTCTGACGTTGGTGGAGATTGCACTAGCGTCTTGGCTCCCCCGTCGGGGGAGCTGCCGAAGGCAGAGGGGGCTGCTGTAGCGGTATAAAATGCTATGAACATATCATATGGGCTCTGTAATATCCGCTCCTAACGATAAACGAGGCGTCTCTATCCGTTCCGTTAGGAGTGGGTATCACCAAGTCCTCTTGCTATGTTCATAGCATTTTATACCGCTACAGCAGCCCCCTCTTTTATTCTCCCCCGGCGGGGGAGACAAGACGCTAGTGATGTTAACGAAAGATGCCATAGCGGTAAACACCGCAATCCAATCATAGAACCCTTAGAACCCTGTACAACAAAAAAGGCGGCGCTCTATGAATTGTGCGCCGCCACCATGTCTAACCGGCAACCGGCAACCGTCAACCGTTAACTGCCAACTGCCAACTGCCAACTGCCAACTGCCAACTGCTAACTGCTAACTGCTAACTGCTAACTGCTAACTGCTAACTGCTAACTGCCAACTGCCAACTGCTAACTGCTAACTGCTAACTGCTAACTATCTTTACCGATTATCCACCTTTTCCGGATTCATATCATGATGGAGCAAACGGAACCGAGCGAAATCCTTCCATTCCGTATCAGGGCGGCCGTAGTTGCAATAGGGGTCAATGGAGAGGCCACCTCTGGGGAGAAATTTTCCCCACACTTCGATGTAACGAGGCTGGAGGAGTTCAATCAAGTCTGTCATGATGATATTCACGCAATCTTCATGGAAATCGCCATGATTGCGGAAGCTGAAGAGATAGAGTTTCAACGATTTACTTTCTACCATGTATTGGTCAGGAATGTAGGAAATATAAATGGTGGCGAAATCCGGCTGTCCCGTCTTCGGGCAGAGGCTGGTAAATTCAGGACAGTTGAATTTGATAAAGTAATCCCGGTCGGCATGCTTATTGGGGATCCGTTCCAGGAGGGATGGGTTGTAATCGTAGGTATATTTTGTATTTTGGCTGCCCAGCTGTTTCAGCTGGTCCAGGCCTTCACGTGCTTCAGACATGATTCAATATTTCCTTTCATGAGAGATACACGGTGACTGGTGACTGGTGACTGGTGACTGGGAAATACGTATTCCAGTCACTAGTCACTAGTCTACTAGTCACCTGTTATTATATTTCCTTCGCCTTCTCCACCAACTGGTTCTCATGGCTGCTGCCTGGGAACCACTGGATGCGGAGGGGGATGTGGAATGTTTTTTCAAAATCTTTGATCAAGTGGTCCACCGCATGGGCGGGGACGTTGAAATTTTCTCTATCCGTATAGAGACGTAGGTCCATGGCATTTTTCATCGACGTGCAAATTAGGCGGGTGATGCAGTGTTCATGGCTTTCGTCCAGGCCTTCTGCTAGCGCCAGGAAAAGGGACATCATGCGGACTTCTCGCATTTGTGCTGCCGTCAAGATGTGGGCTTGGGGGTTCGCTTTGAGATATTTCCCTGAATACCCATGATGAAAGGCGCAGACCAAGGCGCACATGACTTGTTCGCTATGGGACCAACCGAAAATGTGGGCGTTGGCGGCCATGTAAGCGCTGTGCCGGGCGTGGCTGTAATAATTGACTAGGTTTCCTACGTCGTGAAGCAGACTGGCGGCGGCTAGAATTTTTCGCGCCCGTTCGTCCATGTGATGCACTTTTTGCCACTGGTCGAAGAGGGAGAGGGCCATGGCGGTCACGTAGTGGGTGTGGAAGGTGTACTCCATGGGGAGGGTTTCCAAATAATTCTTGGCGGAGTTCCAGAGCATGTGTTTCTGCTTTTCTCCTTTGGGGTCCCATTTCGGGTCGTAGTAGTGGAAGAAAAGCCCTTCGCGGAGGCCGCAACCGGAAATGGTGAGGTAGGAGGCTTTCGCTTTGCGCAAAATTTCCTGCACCACCAGGGCACCGGCGATGATGATGTCCGCCCGTTCACTGGAGAGGCCGCTGATTTTTTGCCGCTCTTCGTAGGTTTTGGCGGTGATCATTTTCACTTCTTCAAACAGGTCTTCCACAGGAAATTGGTAATTGTGCAATTTTGGCAGGGGATAGCTGGAGGCGCGTTGGTGAATCTTTGCCAGGTTACGGACTGTGCCGCCCACGCCGATGACTTGCATAGGGGTCTTGGGAAACCAGGAAATTTTATTCAGCACGTTTTGAATGAAGGTTTTCATGGTGCTGATTTTCGCTGAGGACACATTGCCAGAGGATTGAAACATTTCTGTCAATGTGACCGCGCCGATGGGGATGCTAACGGAGTGGATCCGTTTCTTGTTTTTCACCAGGGAAATTTCCACGCTGGCACCGCCCAAATCAAACAGCAGAAAATCTTTCTGGTCGATGGTGTGTATGACGCCTGAAAATCCTAGTGCCGCTTCCGCTTTCCCACTGATGATGGTCATAGGGATGCCGGTGGACATGCGGACTCGTTTCAGGAACGAGGCGCCATTGATGGCATTCCGCACCGCTGCCGTGGCGACGGCTTGCACGCGTTGGATATGCTGCACTTCGATGATGTGGGCGTAAACCGACAGACATTGCAGCGCCCGCTGTTGGGCTTCTTCGGTCAATAGCCGGGAGGTCATGGTCATGCCTTCTGCGAGGCGGATGGATTTCTTTTCTTGGTAAATGAGTTTATAGGCTCCGCGTTCCCCGATTTGCATGATGATGAATCGGATGGAGTTGGAGCCCAGGTCAATGATGGCGATACGTTCCATGGGATGCTCTCTTTCTTGGCAATGTTGTTATGAGTGAGTTACAGGTTGCTTAGGGTTCTAAAGGTTCTAAGGGTTCTCAGGTTTCTCGAATGTGCTAATAGACATTAGTGTATTGTATCGATGATATTTACAGCATCAGTCATTTAGCATGGATTGGTTTATGGTTTACATACCGAGCTCGTATAAAATCAATTCGCTATGAAGAAAACTTCATTGGTTTAAGGTTTTATGTGTAATCCTATAAACCCTAAACCTTAAACCCTAAACCTTATATTTCAAGCATTAACAATTTCGCTGAATTTCAATGATACAGTACACTAGTGTTAGCGTTTCATTCAAGAAACGTGACTTTCCTAGTCACCAGTCACTAGTCACTAGTCACCAGTCACTAGTTACTAGTCACTAGTTACTAGTCACCGTTTTCATTACGTATTGTACAACATCGTTGGAGTTGTGGAAAGTGGGCGTATGTTATTCAGTTAAGGAAAAGGTAACACCGAAACTGTCATTTCGACCGGTCGTATTTGCACAAAATGATGATATAGAAATAAATAGATTTGTGTCCCTGAGTGGAAAAATCTCTTCAGTACTAGCGGTAAGGGCTTAAAGATAGAGACGGGATTTTGTCATCAAGCCCTTATCGCTAGTGCTGAAGAGATTTCTCCACTCAGGGACACATTGGTATTTACAACTCTTATTCCATTTCGCACAAATTCGACCGGTCGAAATGACGGCTTCGATGCTACCCTCTTCTTAACTTAACAAGATTTCCCTAGAGGGCAATGTTACTATGTTAAGGATAACGGTATAAAAATCTATCTGTCATTCCGACCGAAGTGGAGGAATCTTTGGGTTATTCCATGCATGTCTCAATGATACATAATTCAAAATGAAATGAAACTTAGCGTCTGGGGCGTCTACCTGCAAGGCTAACTGAAAAGCCATAAAAGGCACTTCGTCATTATCCGTCTATCTGTTAGCCTTGACTGTAAACGCTCCAGACGCTAAGTCTCATTTCAATACATTTATTTTACAAAGTACTAAAAGGAATAACACAAAGATCCCTCGGCACGGATTTGGCCTCCGGCCTCATCCGGCTCGGGATGACGGCTAGAAATAAAACGATTCCATTTGAAATAGAAATGCGGCGTTTCTAAATTTGATGCGCCGCCACCACCACTCCTAATTTCTAATCCCTAGCTACTAGTCCCTAATCCCTAAGCATGCAAAAAATCCGCACACGAAGAAAAGGTAGCACCCAGGGATTCCTAGGTCCGGTTAGGCTACACTTTTCTTCGCAGCGGATTTATTTCCTTTGCAAACCCAACCATTTCCCGGAGAGCCATGATTGGGGGTATGGAGTTGTACAGATAAGAAAACCATTTATTTCCTTACCCTCAGGACGGGATTTGTACTTCCCGGCGCGCTTATGGATTCACCATATTGGTAAGCGGATTGCAACGAAGCTGGTCCTATGTATTTTTCTGGGATCCCTCCATAGGGGCCTCGCCCTCGCCTGTCATTAATATATCATGTATTTTTTATGTTGTCAAATATTTAGGAACGATTGGTTTTATGTTGTTGGTTGTTGTTTGTTTGTTGTTGGTTGTTGGTTGTTTGTTTGTTGTTAGTTGTTTGGAAAGTATTCCGCGTTCGAGCATGTCAATTCGCGGATTTCAGAATCATATGGGTTTAAGGTTTATTTTCCGAGTTCGTAATTTGACTAACAGTAGGTTTTGAAAGTGTCATTGGTTTAAGGGTTGAATGCAAGAACAAAAACCCTAAACCTTAAACCAGTGAAATTCTCAAATCTACGAATTGACGTAATCGAACGCGGTATATAAACCCCAACAACCAACAACTACCAACCCCATATATATGATATAATATAAAAAGCAACACTATATATAACTATAAGTCAAAATCAATTCATCATTGATAGACAAAATCTATGAATTGACAAAAGGTGTGGCTGTAGTTTACTTATTTTTTACATAGATGGTGTAGTGTTAGAAGTTAGCAGTAGGCAGTTTGCCGTTGGCAGTATATAAGTTTCATTCCTTTTTTGCCCCCTTTCTTTGAAAGGGGGTAGCGTAACGAGCAAAGCGAGTGCAGCGGGGGATAGCTTGAGAATAGCGTAAACATCGCTAATATTTAACCGCCGACTGCCAACTGCCTACTGCTAACAGCCAACTGAAATGGAGGTGCTCTATGGCAGAACAGAAACCACTGATGTATGGAATCATTCACATCGGTTCTTCCAATGTATCCATGCGCATCGTGGAATATACACAGATGAGCGAGGTGCGTGTCATCGAATCGGTTCGCAAAGATACCACCTTTGGAGAAGAAGTATTTAATCATAAAAAATTATCCTTCGCATCGATCCGAAAGCTCTGTACTATGCTGAATGGGCTGAAGCAGCTTTTGAATGATTACCAAGTGAAAGTGCATACGGTCTATGCGACGGCGGTGTTGCGGGAGGCGGAAAATTGTCGGTCTATTTTGGACTTGATCCGGGTGAATACGGGCTTCAATGTGCAAGTGGTGGACATGCCACAGGAAATTTATTTCAAGCATTTCGCCTTGCAATATCGGTTGAAGCAGTACAATCGGAAGCAGCAGGAGCGGCTGGGAAATAATTTCCTCTTCGTGGACATCACCTCTGGTTGCGTGGGGCTCACGGTGTGGGAAAAGGGGAAACTTTGTTTTCAGCACAATGTACACATCGGTACTCTTCGACTTTTGGAAACGTTTAAGAGAAATCAGCGAGATTCTCGCTCGTTTCCGGAAGCGTTGGCGGAGTATATCCATGCCATCATGGAGCCTTTGTGGTGTTCTATTCGGCAGTACGCCATTGATACGGTCATTTTGTCCGGTCGAGAAGCGCGGATTGTGGCACGGCTTTTGGGATTGGACATTGACCAGCAGGATGTGATGGAAGTCACGCCCCAGGATTTGTGCACTCTATATGAAGAATCCGGTCGTCTTTCGCCTTCTGTGATTCGGCAGAAATATCACATCAGTGAAGCGTGGGCGGCGGTGGTCAGTCCGACCATTCATATTTATAAGGAAATACTCAATAATGTGCCGGTCAAGCAGGTCGCCATGATGGGCATGACTTTCGTGGAGGCCGCTTCTCTTTTCTATGGGGCGCAAAAGACACGGGACCCGGCATTGACCTATATGCGGGCCCAAAATTTGGAGCTTACCCGGTCCATTGCGGCGTCTTATTATTACGAACCCCTTCATGCGAAAGCCATGGAGCTCTATAGCTATACCATCATTCGTGCCTTCGATGCACGCAATGAGCTGAATGAGCGAGATGAATTTTTGCTTCGCATGGCGATCATTTTGTACCAGATTGGGAAATATGTAAATCTTTTAGGCTCTTCCATTCAGGCCTGGAATATGATTCGGGGCACCGATATTTTCGGTATTTCCGATAAAGAAAAGGACATCGTGGCCTGCATTGTCTACTATGACCACAAAGGCATGCCCAGTGATGAGGATTTGCCTTTCCAAGTGTTGCCGGATGAATCAAAAATGACTGCGTTGAAGTTGATTGCCATTTTCCGCCTGGTACGAGTGATGGACATGTCGCGAAAGCAGAAATTGAAAGATTTGTCCGCCCGTATCGTGAAAGACGGCCTGCTCATTGAGTATGACAGCAAAGAAGATACGGCCCTGGAAACATGGCTCTTTGATAAGGAAAAAGAATTTTTTGAAAATGTGTTTGGCATGGAAGCCAAACTGGAGCGGAGGTAGCTATGGACGTAGATGTAAGAAATCATCGATATTATCTGAACCGTGAGCTGTCATGGCTTCAGTTCAACTGGCGTGTCATGCAGGAGGCGGTGGATCCCAACAATCCATTGCTTGAGAAATTAAAATTTTTGGCTATCACCAGTTCTAATTTGGATGAATTTTTCATGATTCGTGTGGCGGGACTGAAGCACCAGAAGGAAAATGGCGTGACCCGGCGAGACATTGCTCATATGACGCCAGCGGAGCAGTTGGAAAGTATTTCCGATACCTGCCAGAAATTGGTGGCCCGCCAGTATCGCTATCTGAATATGATTCTGAAGGAACTTCGCACGGAAGGGCTCTATTTCATTCATCCCGAAGAAGCGTCGCCAGAACAGGCGAAATGGATGGATGATTATTTTGAACGCCAAATTTTCCCTGTCGTCACTCCTATGGCAGTGGATTCGTCCCATCCATTTCCTTTTTTAGCATCGAAGAGCTTGAATTTGGCTCTCCTTTTGGAGAGAAACGAACGGGACATGTCGGTGGATGAGGAAAATGATATTGACGTGAAGACCGCCATCGTGCCAGTGCCGTCGGTGCTGCCTCGTATCATTCGTTTGCCAGATAATCCGAAGACCCCAGGGCGTCATGATTTTGTCCTGCTAGAACAAGTGCTTCGACATTTCGCGTCTCGCCTTTTCATTGGTTACGACCTCTTGGAAGCCCATCCGTTCCGTA
Source organism: Paludibacteraceae bacterium (assembly GCA_963597965.1). Taxonomy (GTDB): domain Bacteria; phylum Bacillota; class Negativicutes; order Veillonellales; family Dialisteraceae; genus Dialister. The sequence continues at coordinate 20,853 of CAVBRV010000019.1, forward strand.
TTACCCGTGACGCGGACCTCTATATCGATGAGGAAGATGCCCAGGATTTGGTGGTGGAAGTAGAAAAGCAGCTGAAAAAGCGGCAGCGCGGGGAAGCGGTGCGTCTCGAATTTGAAGCGGGAACCAGCCGTTTCATGCAGCGTTTCATGACCCAGGAAATGAACTTGGGCAAGGAAGATATGTATGAAATCGACGGCCCTCTGGACACCACTGTCTTCTTTGGATTCTGCGGCATCAAAGGCTATGATCAGTTGCGCTATCCAGAAGCCCATCCGCACCGCCCGTGGTCCATGTTGCAACTGGAAAAGGAAAATCATAGAAATATTTTTGATTTGATTCGAGAAAAAGATCTTTTGGTGCACTTGCCTTATGAATCCTTCGAGGATTCGGTGGTCAATTTCGTGGCCTCTGCCGCGGTGGATAAAAATGTGCTCGCCATCAAGCAAACCTTGTATCGTGTCAGCTCCGACAGTCCTATCATTCAGGCTTTGGAAAAAGCAGCCCAAAATGGCAAACAAGTCACAGTCCTCATGGAAGTGAAGGCTCGCTTCGATGAAGCCAATAACATCCTCATGGCGCGGCGTTTGGAAAAAGCGGGTGCCCACGTCATTTATGGCTTGGTGGGCCTCAAGACCCACTCCAAGTGTACCTTGGTCATCCGCCGAGAAATGGACGGCATTCGTCGCTATGTCCATGTGGCAACGGGAAATTACAATGCCTCCACCGCCAAACTCTACACGGACCTAGGTATTTTCACTTGCAATGACCGTTTCGGGAGTGATGCTTCCGCCTTCTTCAATTTGCTTTCTGGTTACTCAGACCCACCGATTTGGGATTCCTTCATCGTAGCGCCCATCAATTTGCGCCAGCGCTGCATGGAGCTGATTGACCGGGAAATTCACTATGCGAAGCAAGGCGAACCAGCTCACATGGTAGCGAAGATGAATTCTCTTCTGGATAAAGAAATCATTGCGAAACTGTACGAAGCCAGCCGGGCGGGCGTGAAAATTGAACTCATCGTGCGAGGCATTTGTGTACTGATTCCAGGCATTCCAGGAGTGAGTGATAACATCACCGTCCGCAGCCTGGTGGGCCGTTTCCTGGAACATAGCCGCGTCTTTTGGTTCGCCAATGGGGGACGAGAAGAGCTCTATATCAGCAGTGCGGACTGGATGCCTAGAAATCTCAACGACCGCGTAGAACTCATGATTCCCGTGCAAGATGCAGACCTATGCCAGCGCCTCAAACGGATGATTACCATGGAACTAGCAGACAACCAAAAAGCCCATATCATGCAGTCCGATGGTTCCTGGACCAAAGACATCGCCCCAGAAGAACGCATCAGCGCCCAAGCAGAGTTCCAGCGTATCGCAGAGAAACGAGACCGAGATACAGAAATGACCTTGGCCCAGAAAATGGAACCCTATGTGCCGGTGCTAGGGAAACACTGATTTAATCATGGTTTGAAATGATTCTTGAACTTTTATTCAAAGCGAGGAAAGAAAATCCGCGAATAGCGAGCTATTTAAGGATTT
>CAVBRV010000020.1:0-22235 GCA_963597965.1 Paludibacteraceae bacterium
TGCTTTGGATAAAAATTCATATCATTTCAAATTCTTTGATTAAATCAGCGTTTTCTTAAGGCTTGCGTACTTCACCAAACCTTAAACCAATGAGGCTTTGAAATCATATGAGTGCCCATAAACTAACTCGGAGCATAAACCTCAGCGAGAGAAGAAATCTCGCCAAAAGAGAATGAACAAATCATCGCTATCCAACCTGAGAACCTTGAGAACCCTTTGCAACCTGAGAACCCTTTATCAGTTCGTCGCCTTTCCCGTTCCTTCCTGCGGTTTCGGCGTAGTCTTGCCGGTGATGCGATCCAGCAACTTATTTCCTGCATTCTTCGCGGCTTTGACCTTATCTTCCTTGTCTTTCTTTTCCTGTTCCTCTTTCGCCTTGGCTTCCTGGGCCGCTTTGGCTTCGCGGGCCTTTGCCAGTTCGGCACGAACCGATTCAGGGACGGAGAATTCTTTCTGCTTGTACTTGCCCAAAGCTTCGCTCATGAAGTCACGCCAAATGGCTGCCGGGATGGTGCCGCCGGTGTAGCCTGCGTTGGAAGAGGTATCGTCCCCAATCCACACGGCGGTGACCAGTTCCGGGGTATACCCCACGAACCAAGCATCGTGTTCGTCATCGGTGGTACCGGTCTTACCAGCCGCCGGGCGACCGATGGACGCGTTGCCGCCGGTGCCTCTGGAAATTACTTCTTCCAGGATACTCGTCAGACGATAGACGGCGTTTTCATCCACCACCTGTTTCGCCTCTGGTTTGCCAGAATGGTCTTCCAACACGTTACCATTGCGATCCACCACTTTCAAAATAGCGGTAGGTTCTACTAATTTCCCGTCATTCGCAAAGACGCTGTAAGCCTTCGCCATATCGATGACAGAAACGCCGTTGGTGAGGCCACCGATGGAGGCTGCCAGGTTGTTATCGTTGCTCTTGCCGTCTTTCACCAAAGTAGAAATACCACAATCTTCTGCGGTTTTCAGCACTTTGGACATGCCCACTTTATTCGCTAGGTCAATGGTGGGGATATTCATGGAGTTCACCAAAGCTTCTTCGATGGTGACCTGTCCGCCAGAAGTGCCGCCGTAGTTCTTCGGCGTCCAACCGCCAGCATAAGTCTTCTTTTCGTTGCTGATGGTGTCGTAGGGACTGTACTTATTTTCAAAAGCAGTAAGATACACGAAAGGTTTGAAGGACGAACCAGGCTGACGAACCATCTGAACGGCACGGTTGAAATGGTCTTCGCCGCGGCCGCCAATCATGGCTTTGATGTGGCCCGTCCCCACTTCGATGGAAACGAGGGCGCCCTGGGGCTGGGTCAGTCCTTTGGAATCCTTATTTCCTGCCGGCAATTCTTTTTTCAAAGACTGTTCGGCTTCTTTCTGCATATCCAGGTCCAGCGTGGTGTACACTTTCAGACCTTCTTTGTAAATGGCATCGGAATCGTATTTATCGCTGATTTGCTGAATCACATAGCTGATGAAATAGGACGCCACATTTTCGGTACTCTTCGCCGGTTCCGGTTTTGCCAGATGCACATCAGCCGCTTTGGCAGCGGTGGCATCGGCTTCAGAAATATAACCGTATTTCGCCATCTGATCCAGTACGATAGCCTGGCGATATTTCGCTGCTTCTAAGCTACGGAAAGGAGAATAATAATTCGGACTATTCGGCAGCCCAGCCAACATGGCACACTGGGGCAAGGTCAAATCTTTCACGTCTTTGCCGAAATACACCTTCGAAGCGGTCTGAATCCCGTAGCAGCCCTGACCGAAATAAATCTGGTTCATGTACATTTCGAGAATCTGTTTCTTCGTGTACTTACTTTCGATTTCAAAAGCCAGCACCACTTCCAAAAGTTTTCTTTTCAGGGTCTGTTCCTGGGTGAGGAAGGCGTTACGGGCCAGCTGCTGGGTAATGGTAGAACCACCCTGCCCGGTAGCGTTGCGATTGACGATATTAGAAAATACGGCACGCAAAATCCCGCGAGGATCCACGCCGTGATGTTCATAGAAACGCACATCTTCCGCCGCTACAAAAGCATTTTGCAAATTCTGCGGCACTTCGGTGATGGATACAGGAATGCGGTTTTCCTCCGCATGCACCGTGGTGATAAGCCGCCCCTTGTCATCATAAATCTGAGACGACGCATTGGGCGTGATATTTCCTGCCACATCCGGCAAATGACTGGACACGGAAACAATAAATCCCGCTGCCGCCCCTGCGACCGCAATGCCGATGATAACGCAAAGGAAAATCAGCATCTTTTTGAAAAAAGACCGCTTCTTCTTCGGCGTCTCCCGGCGAATATCCGAATTTTTCATATTTTTGCTCCTAAAAAAGGTTCTCAGGGTACTAAAGGTTCTCAAGGTTCTCAGGTTGCTCGAATGTGCCGCTAACCGCTAGCGTTATCATCTCACACAAGAACCCTTAGAACCTTTAGCCCCTTTAGAACCCTCTAACTACTACCAGGTAACAGCTCCCTCATGCAATGTCTTTACCTGAATAGATACATATGACAAATAACCATTGTTATTATACCACAGGGGAAAAATCATAGCACGTTTTAGATATTCAACAAGTATCAGAAGGTTATTATTCTGCAGGCATCATCTTCTCACATAAAAATGCATCGCCTATCAAAAGGTTATGACGATACCGAAATCATGCTCATCGTCATTTCGACCGGTCGTATTTGTGCATAGTGATGATATAGGAATAAATAGATTTGTGTCCCTGAGTGGAGAAATCTTTTCAGCACTAGCGGTAAGGGCTTAAAGCCTGAAATGGGATTCTGTCATCAAGCCCTTATCGCTATTGCCGTTGAGATTTCTCCACTCAGGGACACAAATCTATTTATAACTGTCTTTTCATTTCGCACAAATAGGATCGGTCGAAATGACGCTAGTAATGCTACCGAAATCACATAACCCTTATAATCCTTATAACCTTGTGGCAAGCGGTGTAGTTGCTTTGTTAGACAAAATGTCATGTCAGAATAATAACCTTCTATAAATTGCGGCGCTTCCAAATTTTATGCGCCGCCACCATCACTCCTCACTCCTAATTCCTCACTCCTCACTATAAAAAGAGGACATGTGACTCCACATCACACGTCCTCTTTGTTCTTTTAAATTGCTCTATTAAAATACTTCCTTAATCACAATGGTCTGTTCACGGCTTGGGCCGACGGAAACGATGCCAATCGGTACACCGATGAGTTTAGAAATTCCATCCAAGTACTCCTTGCACAGAGCCGGCAGTTCATCGTAATTTCTGATGTCAGAAATCTTCTGTTTCCAACCTTTGAAGGTCTTGTATACTGGGGTGATCTTTTCCAGGAATTTCAAGTCAGCCGGGTATTCTTCCACTTCTTTGCCTTCGTATTCATAGCCCACGCAAACTTTGATTTCTTCCATGTCGTCCAGAATATCCAGACGGGTGATAGCCAGGTAATCAAAAGAATTCAGTTCTGCTGCATAGCGGACAGCGCGAGTATCGAGCCAACCAATACGACGCGGACGGCCAGTGACGGTGCCAAATTCATGAGCTGTATTTCTCAGGTAATCTCCCGTTTCATCCAGCAGTTCTGTCGGGAACGGGCCCTGACCAACGCGAGTACTATATGCCTTAACCACGCCGAAAATGTTCTGCATGTTGTGCGGTCCGATGCCAGCGCCGATGCAAGCACCACCAGCGGTCGGATGGGAAGAGGTCACGAATGGATAAGTCCCGTTATCGCAGTCTAGCATAGAAGCCTGGGCCCCTTCAAAGAGGACGTTCTTTCCTTCCTTCACCAATTTCTGCACGGTGTAGTTGGTATCTTTTACATAGGGACGAAGCTTTTCTGCATAGCCCAAATAGTCATCCAGCATCTTTTCATAATCGAAACCTTCCATGCCGTAGAGTTTTTCCAGCATCATGTTCTTCTGTTCGACGTTGTATTTCAACTTTTCAGCAAAAGTTTCTTTATCCATCAAATCGCACATGCGGATGCCGATACGATTGATTTTATCTGCATAGCAGGGGCCGATCCCATTTTTGGTGGTACCGATTTTGCGGCTGCCTTTTCTTGCTTCTTCTGCTTCATCCAAGCGGATGTGGTAAGGAAATACCACCTGGGCGCGCGTGGAAATCTGGAGATGCTTCGCATCAATGCCCTGTTCTTCCAAACGCTGCATTTCTTCCAAAAGGCTCTTCGGGTCCACCACGACGCCAGTACCGATAATGCATACGGTTCCCGGATACATGATACCACTTGGCATCAGACGCAGCGGATACGCCTTGCCGCCAGTCACGACCGTATGCCCCGCGTTATTTCCGCCCTGGGAACGAACCACCACGTCTGCTTTCGCAGCTAAGTAGTCTACGATCTTACCTTTACCTTCATCGCCCCACTGGGCACCAATTACCATTGCTGTTGCCATGATTCATTCTTCCTTCCTGTGACGGAATCTTTCCTGCCTTGTTCTTGTCAGGAAATCCAAATTGTACGCATTTCTTTTTTCGCACAAAATACTATTTTATTATAACATATGGGGGAAGAGGTGGGAAATATTTTTGGTGTATCTTGGTGACTGGTGACTAGTGACTAGGAAATAGAGGGATTAGTGGCTAGAGTAGCTAGGGATTAGGGATTAGGGATTAGGCCCAAGTTCATTAGTGACAAGTTTCACGTGGAACTTTTTAGTTAGCAGTTGACAGTAGGCAGTCAGCAACTTCTGCCTACCGCCTACTGCTAACTGCCTACTTTCCCTAATCCCTAATCCCTAGCTACTAGTCACCAGTCACTAAATTTGCTACAATAGACATATGTAAATATGTTGTAAAAAGATGCAAATCAGTCATAGTTATTTCAAGGATTCGGAATTAGGTTAGCCCTTCGGGCAGGTTATTTGCATTGATTTCGTTCGTTTCCCATTTCATGAAGCGGATAGAATCAAGGTTATAAAAGGTTATTCTTGTATCGTAGTATCATAACCCTTTATAACCTTGTGACAAGCCATTCATATATTATGTATGATATTGTAATCAGCGGAATCATAACCTTTAACTTCTGCCTACTGCCAACCGCCAACTGCCTACTTTCCCTAATCCCTAGCTACTAGTCACCAGTCACTAGTCACCCCAAGTATAAAAAGGAGAAAATTATGTTTTTACACGAAATCATGAAAGGTGCCGACCCGGCCCATTTGGTTTTTGAAGGCGAAGCCACTGTCACCTATGGTGAATTAGAAACATACATTCATCAATATAGAAATACCCTGTACGCCATGGGAATTCGCAAAGGCGATCGGGTGGCGCTGTACTCGGCGAACCGGGCCGAATTTGTGTATGCCTTTATGGCCGTGGTCAGCCTGGGCGCCATTATTATCCCCGTGAACAATTCCCTGGTAGACCGCGAAGTAGATTATATTTTGAAAGATTCCACCGCCCGTCTCTTGATTACCGACACCCCACTGGATGTGTGCACCGAAACCATTGACATCCATGATTTAGATTACAAAGCGCAAAAAGAAAATGCGCCTGAAGCCCCGGCCTTCCCATCGGACCTTACCGAAGATGATGTGTGCGCCCTGGTTTACACCTCCGGCACCACCGGCAGCCCGAAGGGTGCCATGCTGACCCATAAGAATTTGGTCAGAAATGTGGAACAATTCACGGCTCGCATCATTTTCAAACCAGAAGACAAAGTGCTTTGCGTGCTGCCCATGTTCCATTGCTACGGCATGACCACTGTGGTTCACGGCGGCCTCTACGCCCACTCCACCATCGTCATTCTCCGTTCCAGAAGTCCGTCGGAAATCATCAATACCATCGTGAAACACGGCGTCACCATTGCCATCATGGTTCCGCCCATGTACAACCTCCTGGCTCGCAAAGGGGAACCCTCTCTCATGAAGACGGTGCACACCTTTATTTCCGGTGGCGCCTCCATTCCACAGCCTATTTCCCAGGCCTTCTTCATGCGCTACAAACACCCTGTCCAGGAAGGCTACGGCCTCACCGAAGCCTCTCCGGTGGTTTGCGTCCTGCCGACGGCCAAACCGAAATACCTCACCAGCGGTCCCGCCATTCCCGGCGTAGAAGCAAAAATCCTGACCGAAGCCACCGGCGACTACGTCCCCGGCACAGTGGGTGAACTTCTCGTCCGCGGCGACAACGTGATGAAAGGGTACTGGAACAAACCAGAAGAAACAAAGAAAGTCCTCACCAAGGACGGTTGGCTCCACACAGGAGACCTGGCCTACATGGACGAAGACCGTTACATTTACATCGTGGACCGCCTGAAAGACCTGATCATCGTCAATGGGGAAAACATTTATCCCGGCGAAGTGGAAGATTGCATTTACGAAATAGAAGGAGTCGGTGAATGCGCCGTCGTCGGCCACCCAGACCCCCTCCGCGGTCAAGCCGTCTGGGCCTACGTAGTCATGAAAGAGGGCTACGAATTTGATGAAAATAAAATTCGCAAATACATGTCCCAAAACATCGCCAGCTACAAAATCCCAAGACGCTTCATCCCCATGGATGCATTACCGAAAAACGCCACTGGGAAGATTTTGAAGCGGGCACTCCGAGACAATTAGTTAGCAGTTAGCAGTTAGCAGTTGACAGTTGGCAGTGAGAGCTGTTGGAGGATAAAGTCATGTTTCACGTGAAACATTGTGTGTAAAGGTTATTATTCTGCCAATTTCTTTTGTGAAATATTTTTTGCTATCGCAAGTGACAAGGTTAAAAAGGTTATAAAAGGTTATGGAAATAACGTATTCGCATAACCCTTTATAACCCGTCTAACCTTGACTGTTACCCTTATACTTCTATGTTAGAAAATAGCATGCAGCACAATAATAACCTTTATATATCTTTTGCAGCACTTCCAAAATTCGTGTACTGCCTACTGCAAACTGCTAACTGCCTACTTATTACACAGAAAGGATCTATCATATGCTACGCACCTCCCCACCAGAAGCTGACCAAATCCGCAGTCTCCATTATAAGTATGAAATTCCAGAAGAAACCATTAAGAAGCTCATCGCCGATGGCTACCGTTTCTTAGAAATGGAAAAAGCCGCACTCCTCTCTTGTCTTTCTGACGAATCCATCGAAGACATTCTTGCCATGAGAAAGCAGGACCCCTGGGGCATCATCCAAAAGAAATTGGATCTCACCCCGGAAGTTTACCACCAGCGTTTCATCGCTTTTCAAGCGCGAAAGCTTCATCGCTTCTATGGCATGGAAGAAACAAGAGCCGCTGCTCTCCTCGAAGAAGGCTATCCGCTCCACTGGATTCGCCTTTCCTATCTCTTAGAGCAACATACGGACCAAACCCTGGAAACCATCATCCACTCCCGGACAAAAGCAGAAAAATGGAAACCCTGGGCCGAAAAACATCTGGGCGTTTCCCCAGAGGATTTCACGAAGTGGATTGCAGAAACGAGAAATCCGAGCTTGCCGGTGAAATAAGTGACTGGTGACTGGTGACTGGTGACTGGTGACTAGGGACTAGGGACTAGGGACTAGGGATTAGGGATTAGGGATTAGGGATTGGGGATTAAGGATTGGGGATTAGGGATTAGGGATTGGGGATTGGGGATTAGGTTATCACTCTGCTGATTTGGACACAAAACAAAGCAACGCCCCGCTAGCACTAAGGTTATAAGGGTTATAAAAGGTTATGTGAATCCGTTCTTACAACATAACCTTTTGTAACCTTTTTAACCTCGATGCTAGCGGGGCGTTGCTTTTGTCATATCTAGCGGATATAGCAGAATAATAACCCAGTCACTAGTCACTAGTCACGAGTCACTTCTTCTACCATTCTATCCAAGACCGCTTGCAAAGTCCCATGGTTGGAAATGGTGACATCCGCACTCTTTCTATATAAATCAATTCGTTCCTGGTACAAGTCATACACCTTCTGTGGTCCTTCTGCCAGAAGAGGGCGGGTGCCCACTTCTACATCACTCACGATGTCGTCCGGCGCACGATCGATGAAGAAAATCGTGCCGGACTGTTTCAAGTGCTCCACATTGATGGCCCGCTTCACCACGCCGCCGCCAGTAGCGATGACTAGATTTTCTTTTTGAGACAAAGCCAAGATGGTTCGTTCTTCTGCATCCCGGAAACAAGTCTCGCTCACCGCAAACAGTTCCGGAATGGTCTTTCCTTCCATTTCTTCCAAGTACGTATCGGCATCCACAAAAGTACGCTGCAGCCGCTCTGCCAAGGCCCGGCCCAAGGTACTCTTCCCGCAACCGGGCATTCCAATTAATACGATATTATTCACCTTGTACTCCTTACTATAGTTACAAGGTGACTGGTAGACTAGTGACTGGTGACTAGAATATGCTTTCCTAGTCACCAGTCACTAGTCACTAGTCACCAGCTATCATTTTCCCTACAATCTCCATCACCACATCTTCCGGAATATCCCGCCCCGTCCAAATTTCTTCGGCTGCCATGGCTTGCATGACTAGCATGTACATGCCATTGATTTTTTTGGCATGTGTAGCGTCCTGGAGAAGCTGTGTTTCTGCGGGATTATAAATGATGTCGATCACTTTGGGATAGGTGGCTGCTTTTTCTTTGGGAATCGGCGACACCCCCACTTTCGGATGCATGCCGACCGGGGTGGTATTCACCAGCAGGTAGCCAGAAGGTTCTTTTGCAAAGTCCGCATATCCGATGATTTCCACGTTCCGGTCTTTCGCAAAGGTTTGAAAATCGTCCGGCACCGTTTCTGGATGTCGGCTCACTACGTGAATGACGGATGCTCCCAAATCATAAAGACACTGAATCACGGCACGAGAAGCTCCCCCGTGGCCCAGAACGGCCACCGGTTTTCCTTTCACATCAGCATGAATTTTCGCCACGGTCCGTTTGAAACCGATGTAATCTGTATTGAGCCCTTTCAATTTCCCATCGATTTTCGCAATGGTATTCACGGCGCCAATGGTTTTCGCTTCCTCCGACACCTCGTCCAAGAAAGGAATCACATCCAATTTATAAGGAATGGTTACGTTCAGTCCATCATAGGTCGCCAGCACTTCTTTCAACCGGCCCGCAAATCCCTCTTTCGGAATTTCTACCAAATCGTAGGAACTCTCCCATTTCATATTTTGAAATAAAAGTTCATGAATCTGAGGAGACAAACTGTGCCCCAGCACCTCTCCGATGAGTCCAAGTTTCATTGTATACACCTCGTTTAAGTTAGCAGTTAGCAGTAGGCAGTTGGCAGTAGTAGATCTGTTGTTGGTTGTTAGTTGTTGGTTGTTTGGAATCTAACAACTAACAACAATAGTTAATCTCTTTTCATACTAGTTGAAAGCAGAATGAATTCAAATACTAAGCAAGAACTGCCAACCGCCTACTGCTAACTGCCTACTATTTCTTACAAGCCGGATAATTCCCCAACACTTTGAAGTACGTGCACATAGACGCCAGGCCGTGCAGGGTTTGCATGTTGGAGGGATCGTTCAATTTCCCCATCACGTCGATGTGGAAGAAATATTCAAAAGGCCGACCTTCCATAGGGCGAGATTCCAGGTGGGTCATGTTCATGCCGCCGTAGAAGAAATAGCCCAGCATGTGATACAGCGCGCCCGGTTCGTGCTTGACCGAAACCACGAGAGTGATTTTGTCCGATGCATCGGTGATTTCCATTTTCGGTCCGATGATGAAGAAGCGGGTGTAGTTACTAGAGTTGAAGAAAATATTTTCCGCCAAGACTTCCAATCCATAGAGCCGAGCCGCTACTTTGCTTGCTACGGCCGCCTGGTTTTTCTTTCCATCCTCTGCCACCCGTTCCGCACTGCGGGAGGTGGAGAAATAAGGTTCCAATTTCCAATTCCGATGTTCATTGAAAAACGGCCGGCACTGGGCAAAGCCTTGAGGATGAGAATAGACCGTATCGATGTCATCCAAAGTCGCTCCCGGTACGCCCAAAAGGTTGTGCTCGATTTTCACCAGCTGCTCCCCCACCACCGCGCAATCGTATTTCTGAATCAAATCATACACTTCGGTGATACCGCCGGTGGAAGAATTTTCGATGGGCATGACGCCGTAATCAATGGTGCCTTCTTTGACTGCCTTCACCACATCTTCAAAGAGAGGAAAATAAGATTCCTCTCTTTTTTGATTGCCAAATTGCTGCTCCATGGCTTCGTAAGTATAAGAGCCCTTCGCGCCGTAGCAGCCGACTTTCAGGATTGTGTCACTCATTTTCATATTCCTTTGCTCATAAAACAGGAAAATAATGAGCAAGTAGCAATGAGCAATGAGTAATTGTGGAAGGGACGCATCAAATCATATAGCGTCCCCTTATACATATTTTGCGGCACTTTATGATTTGTGTGCCGCCACATCAATTACTCATTACTACTTACTCATTACTCATTGCATCACCATTCACCGCTAACCAGCACCGCATCCAATACCACCAACGCTGCCGCATTTTCGATGACCGGAATGGCTCTGGGCACGATGCAGGGATCGTGGCGTCCTTTGACGGACAGCAGGGTGTTTTCTTTGGTAGAAATATTCACCGTGTGCTGTTCTTTTCCAATGGATGGTGTCGGTTTGATGGCGACTCGGAAAATCACGGGAGCGCCATTGGAAATCCCGCCCAGAATCCCGCCATTGTGATTGGTGGTGACTACAGGTTTTCCATTGTCATATTGCATGGCATCATTGGCTTCGGAACCTTTGAGCAACGCCATGCCAAATCCTTCTCCAAATTCGATGCCTTTCACCGCAGGCACGGAGAACATCATATGGGCCAGTTCACTTTCCAAGGAATCAAAGAACGGATCCCCCAATCCGATAGGAAGGCCCGTCATCATGCACTCTACCACGCCTCCTACAGAATCGCCTTCTTGTTTTGCTTTCAGGATTTCTGCTTCCATCTGCTGCCCAATCGTTTCTGTCAACACCGGTAATTTCTGTTTCCGCAAGGTTTCAAAAATTTCTATGCTTTCTCCCATAGGCGAAAAGGTTTTATCAGAAATCCCGTGAAGCTCCGTCACATGAGAGCCGATATGAATCCCTTTTGCTTCCAAGACTTGCCGTGCAATGGCACCCGCAAAGGTGAGAGGAGCGGTAATGCGACCAGAGAAATGACCGCCGCCGCGGTAATCATTGAAGCCCCCATATTTCACACGGCCTGTATAATCCGCATGACCGGGGCGCATGCAATCTTTCAAAATATCGTAATCCGAAGAGTGCTGGCTGGTATTTCTGATTTCCATCGCCAGCGGCGTGCCGGTGGTATGGTCATTGAAATAGCCAGACAGCACTTCAAAAGCATCTTTCTCTTTTCGTGGCGTCGCCAAATTGGAATTTCCTGGTGCCCGGCGCGCCATTTCTGCTCGCACCCGATCCCAATCAATAGAAATTCCCGCCGGCAGTCCATCGATGATGCATCCGATCCCCACGCCATGGGATTCACCGAAAATGGTGACTTTTAACTTTTGTCCGAATGTGTTACTCATGACTGTATCCCCTTTATGTTCACAAGTTAGCAGTTGGCAGTAGGCAGTTAGCAGTACGACTGTTGTTGGTTGTCTGGTTTCAAACAACCAACAACTAACAACCAGCAACAAACACTCATCCAATTTCCTACCAGTGAATAGAAAATCAATCTTCCGCTACATACTGCCTACCGCCTACTGCTAACTGCCTACTTTCTTAAAATCCTCCCAAAACGTGGGATAGGACTTCCTCACACTTTCCGCTCCCTCAATAGTGAGAGGACTGGTGCACTTCGGGGAAATCACCGCCAGTGCCATAGCGATGCGGTGGTCGTTCCAGGAGGAAACGGTGCCGCCGGAGAGGTGTTGTACTCCATCAATCACGAGGCCTTCTGGTTGTTCTTCGATTTTCGCGCCCAGTTTGGTCAGTTCCACCGCCATCGCATGGAGGCGATCACATTCTTTGAGACGAACCCGACCGGCGTGGATGATTTCTGTTCTACCTTCACTGACTGCAGCCAAGGCGGAAAGAACCGGTACCAAATCGGGACAATCTTCTGCGTCAATCACCGTACCATGGGTAGCCGATTGAGACGCTACGATATTTCCATTTTCATACGAAATAGTACCGCCCATGGCTTCCAAAATGGAAAGAATCGCTTTGTCTCCTTGCTTTGACGTTTCCGATAATCCCTGGCAAGTGACTTTTCCGCCGACCAGCCCCGCTACGAGCCAGAAAGCAGCTTGCGAATAATCCCCCTCTACAGCGAACGTGCCATTTTGATAGGATTGTCCTCCAGGAATTTCATACCATTCCGGTGATTTTTCTACAATAGAAATCCCATGACGAGCCAAGGTGTCCAAAGTCAAATCCACATAACTTTTCGATTCCAAGGTGGTCGTGCTTTTCAAAGTGGAATTTCCCTGCACCAAAGGAAGGGCAAAAAGCAATCCCGTGAAAAATTGAGAGCTCACATCACCGGGCAGTTCATAGAGACCGCCCTCCAGTTTCCCTTGCACCGTCAGTGGCAATCCGCCTTTGGTTTCATAGGAAATTCCTTTTTTATCAAATAGTTCGTAATAGGGCGTCAGCGGTCGTTCCGCCAATCTGCCATGTCCCACGTAGCGGACACGATTTTCTGAAATGAGCCCTAATGGAATTAAAAAGCGAAGGGTCGATCCCGATTCGCCGGCATCCGCTTCGAGCAGTCCATCTTGTTTCGATAGGCCGCCGGAAATATGAAAGGTGAGACTTCCGTCTTTCTCTTCCTGAGAGGAAAACTTCGCTCCCATAAGCGACAAAATCCGCACGGTGGCTTCGATGTCTTGCGAATTGGACACCCCTTTGACGATGCTTTCGCCCTTCGCCAAAGCCGCCGCAATTAGTTCTCGATGGGTCATGCTTTTCGAGGAAGGAATGCGGACGCTGCCGTGGAAGGCTCTGGGGTTGATTGTTTTGTTCATGATAAACTCCCTTTGGGGTGACTAGTGACTAGTGACTGGTGACTAGGAAAACGCATTTCCAGTCACGAGTCACCAGTCTACCAGTCACCTATTCTGTCACAATATACTTGCCAAGCTCATCGGTCGGCACTTTCAAGAGACTGGCTTTGCCGATTTTGTCCATCACCACCAGTGTCATTTCTTTGCCCCGCCGTTTTTTATCGTGCATAATTTGGGGAATCAAATCGTCTGCAGAGACACCGATAGAGGTGGGAAGAGACAATTTATGAAGCACATCGATGAGGCGGCGGGTGCTGCCTTTTTCGGTGAGGCCCAATTTTTCCGTCTGCTCTGACAAGAGGCACATACCGATGGCGACACCTTCGCCGTGGGTGTAGGTGCTGTAGTGGAAATAGCGTTCGATGGCGTGGCCGATGGTATGACCGAAATTCAACAGCTGGCGGCTGCCGTTATCAAACTGGTCTTCTTCCACCAGTTTTGTTTTCTGCAACACACTGCGGAGGATGATTTCTTCCATATTTCGTTCCAAATCATCCTTAGATTGTAAGTTTTCAAAAATTTCAAATAATTCCCGGTCCCCGATGCAACCATATTTCACGGCCTCTGCCAATCCATCATGCACGTAGCGAGCGGGCAGTGTATGGAGCAGGTCTGGGTCGATGAAAACCCCTTTGGGCTGGTAGAAGGCACCGGCCAAATTTTTCCCACTCGGCAAATCCACTGCCACTTTCCCGCCGACGGAGCTATCGATTTGAGCCAAAATGGTGGTGGGAATTTGGAAGAACGGAATGCCTCTCATATAAGAAGCGGCTGCAAAGCCGCCCAAATCCCCCGGTACACCGCCGGATAAAGTCACCAAGGCGTCGCTTCTGGACATGTCAAAGCCAGAAAGGGCTTCTAGCACATCGCCGTAGACGCGAAGATTTTTGCTGGCTTCTCCGGCAGGAATGGCAATGACTTTCACATCAAAACCTGCCCCTTTCAGCACTTGCCGAATTTTTTCTCCATAAATCCGCTGCACCTGGTCATCGGTGATGACGGCGATTTTTTCTGCTTTCGTCAGTGCTTTGATGCGCTGCCCCACTTGGTTCAAAAGGCCTCGCTCGATTTCAATGGAGTAAGAATCTTTTCCTAAATTAACACGTACGGTCTTCATGATGCATGAGTTCCCTTCTCCGCCGACCGGCTTCGTTCAAAAAAGTTTCCATGGCCTCTGTATTTCCTTGGGCAATGGCTTCTCGAAGGGTTGCCAGTGATGCGGTAAAATGATCAATTTCATCCAACAATTTCTGCTGGTTGGATAGGAATAAGGACGTCCAAAGTTTTCCATTGATGTCGGCCACCCGGGTCATATCCCGAAAAGAGCCGCCGACGAAATATTTCGTATTTTTATTATAAGAATCACTGTGAATCAGTGAAGTCGCCAGCACATGGGTGAGGTCGCTGGTATACGCAATGGCCCGATCATGGTCCTCAGCCGTGACCACCGGCGTATGGCTGCAGCCCAGCGCTTTGGCCATGTGCTGAATCAGTGCGATGTGGTCCGGGCGATTGCCAGGCTGGGGAATGATGATATAATTGGCCCCGTCAAAAATAGTGCCGTCCGCCTGAGGAAGCCCCGCTCCTTCCCGACCGCACATGGGATGACCGGAAATAAAATCCATGCCTTTCGGCAAGAGGGCTTGCACTTTTTCGGCGAAATGATTTTTCACGCCCGCAATGTCCGTTAAAATGGCATTCTCTTTCAAAAGAGAAATTTTATGTTGAATAAAGGCTAAGGTTCCTTTTTCTGGGGTACAGAAAATCACCACATCTGCTTGTTTTAAATCTGCTTCGGAAATAGAATCCACCATTCCCATCGCCAGCGCTTCTTCTGCTACGCTATGGGTGCGATTGATTCCAATCACTCGATTTCCGATTTCCTTCAGCCGCTTGGCAAAGGAGCCGCCCATAAGCCCCAATCCAATCACGGCCACCGTGAGCTGACTAAAGTCCCGATTGCTATCCATCTACTATTCTACCTTCCTAAATAAGTTTACACCGCTGTCTCGGTCCCCCCTCCGGGGGGAAGGTGGTAGGCTCTGCCTACCAAAAGGGGCACCGCAAGCGGAATGAAACTCCCAATGTACAAAATCCAACCTGGTGATGCCCGCTCCTAGCGGTGCCTACGCAGACCTCTACTTTTTATGCTTACTATTGTATAAAGTTGCGATGAAACTGGCAAGTTTTTATAGTGAGGAATTAGGAGTGAGGAGTGAGGAGTGGTGGTGGCGGCGCACAAATTAAAAAGCGCCGCAAATTATATAAAGGTTATTATTCTGCTACTTTCTATATCATACATAGTTATATAATCGCTACTGTCAAGGTTATGACGGTTATAAAGGGTTATGCAATTTCGGTAGCATCATAACCTTTTATAACCTTCTATAACCCTGTGACAGGCCTTGCTCGTGCAATGTTAGATGAGGATACGCAGCAGAATAATAACCTTTATATAATGGGCGCTTCCAAATTTTGTGCGCCCCTTCCACCATTCCTCACTCCTAATTCCTCACTCCTCACTATTAAAAAAGCCGTTTCCCCACCATGTTCCTCTTCAGATTTCTCTTCCAACAATCGGTGCCAGCTGCTTAAGTCTTCCCATGAGGTGATCGAACGTCTCTGGGGTGATGGATTCGGCGCCGTCGCACCAAGCGTGTTCTGGGTCGTTGTGCACTTCGCACATGATACCGTCCGCACCGGCAGCAATGGCAGCCATGGCCATGTCTTCGACCATCCAGCGGCGACCGGTGGCGTGGCTGGGGTCTACGATGATGGGCAGGTGGCTCATCCGTTTTACAGCGGCTACGGCGGAGAGGTCCAGTGTATTTCTCGTAGCTTTTTCAAAGGTACGAATGCCGCGTTCGCAGAGAATGACGTTATGATTGCCTTCGGACATGATGTATTCAGCGCTCATGAGCCATTCTTCGATGGTAGCCGACATGCCGCGTTTTAAGAGAACCGGCACGTGGAGACGACCCACCGCTTTCAGGAGGTCGAAGTTTTGCATATTTCTCGCCCCAATCTGAATGAGGTCCACTTTCTTATCCAGGAACATGCCGATTTTGTCACTGCTCATGAGTTCGGTGACGACGGGCAGGTTCACATCGTGGGCAGCAGAAATAAGCATATCCAGCCCCTTTTCACCTAATCCTTGGAAGGAGTAGGGGGAAGTTCTCGGTTTGAAGGCGCCGCCGCGAAGCATGGAAGCACCGGATTTTTTAACAGCCGTAGAAATAATGTGCATTTGTTCTGGCGTTTCGATGGAGCAAGGGCCAGCCATGACCACCAATTTCTTTCCGCCCACTTTGACGCCGCTCACATCGATGATGGAATCCTGCGGATGGAACGCCCGGCTCGCCCGTTTGTAAGGTTCCTGGACGCGCATGACTTTATCCACCCATTCATTGCTAAGGAAATCTCGTTCATCCAGAGCGGAAGTATCTCCCACCAAACCCAGCACCACTTTGCTAGAGCCCTTACTCCGATCCACCTGGAATCCTTTTTCTGTGAGTTCTGCTTCCAGTCTTTCAATTTCTGCCAGTGGTGCATTCTGTTTCATAACGATAATCATAATAATCCTCCTCTTTGCTCTTCTTTCATTTGCGAGCAAACCTACACTTTGGGGTGACTCGTGACTGGTGACTAGTGACTAGGAAAATCTCCCAGTTACGAGTCACCAGTCTACCAGTCACTCCCTACAAATCCTTCCATTCTCCGCTCCAGAAACAAGAAAAGGACAGGCTCTCATGAGTCTGTCCTTTGGTTTCCGGAAACTGCTTATCTGAAAAGGGCTTGTGTCTCATGAGATTTCGGGTACGCCAAATAGCCGTAGCTAAAGTAATAGCTAACGGTATAGTCAAAAGTATATGCAGTTGTCATGATAGCATTCAACTGTCTCATGATTGGCTCTTTCCTTTCTGTAGAAGTTAATCGATTATAGACGCAAGAAGAGAGATTTGTCAATAGGTATGAGTATTTGGCATAGCTGTTGTGAGGCGCTTTGCATTTAAGTCATTATCGCAAAGTGACTGGTGACTAGTGACTGGTGACTGGGGATTTTCTTAGTCCCTAGTCACCAGTCACTAGTCCACCAGTCACCTTTTCTCACTTGAATTTTTAAAGACTTTACCCTCTAATTGAAAACCGTTATCACAGGGTCTTGATTTTTTTATTTCCTTTATATAAAATATGAAAGGATTTTTTAATATTTATTATGAAAATAGGGATTAGGGATTAGTAGCTAGGGATTAGGAAACGCTCATTCTAATCCCTAATCCCCAATCCCTAGCTACTTGATTTCTTACTACTCATTAATCATCGATTGTTATGAGTTGCAAAAATTCAAACAACCAACAACTAACAACCAACAACAATCATTATTACTTTACACCAGCGAGATACGATACTTATGAACCACTACGACAAGAAATACCTCAAAATCGCACTTCCTGCCGCCTTGGAAGGCTTATTTATGATTCTCTTAGCATCTACGGACCTGATCATGGTTGGGGCCCTGGGTGCTTTATCTATTGCGGCGGTCAGCATTTTTTTGCAGCCCCGCTTGATTCTGCTTTGCTTCTCCCGCTCCCTAGCCTCTTCGGTGACACTTCTGATTTCCAAACAAGCCGGTGCGGGCAATCAGGAACGTTCTACGGACATCATGAAAAAGTCCCTTTTGCTTTGCGCGATTTTCATGGCGATCCTGCACATCATTTTCTTTATTTTCCTAGAAGACATTTTCTATCTCATGGGGGCCAACGCGGAATACATGACCGAAGCTATGGCTTACGGTCCTATCGCCCTCGTTTCGGTGTACATCACGTCCCTCACTTTGATTCTCCAGGCGTTGCAGCTGGGCTATGGCAAGACCAGCACCATTATGAAAACCAATGTGTGCGGAAATATTGTCAATGTCGTGCTGAATGCCCTTTTGATTTTCGGCTTGGGCCCTGTCCCGCAAATGGGCATCACCGGTGCCGCTATTGGTACCTTGGTCAGCACCCTTTTCACTTTGATTTGGACCATTTGCATTCTGAAAAAAGAAGGATTCTTCCAGGGAGGCAGTTATCTCCCAGATAGGAAATATTTCAAAATGCTGCTTCCTCTCCTCTGCAGCATTCTCTCCGAACAAGGCAGCGAACGTATCGGTATGGTTCTCTTCGGACGCATGGCAGCCGGCCTCGGCACCATTCCTTTCGCGGTGCACAGCATTTGTATGAATATTTGCGATGTATACTACGATTTCATCATGGGCTTCGGCAAAGCCAGCATGGTCATGGCAGGCCAGTCTTGCGGTAAAGGCAGCGAAGAAGAATGGCACGCCTACAAACGAAGCGGCCTAAAATGGAGCCTCATCCTGTCCACCCTGGTGTGCGGCGCTATTATTTTCTTCCGTCAAGATATTTTCTCCCTCTACTCCAGCGATCCCGCTTCCATCGAAATGTCTTCTCTCATTATGATTTTCGTGGCAGTAGTGAGCTTCCCCGAAGCCCACGCCATTCTCTCCGCCGGCATTCTCCGCGGATCTGGGAAAGCAGCGCAAGTGGCGGGGTATTCGTTCTTCTCCATTACTTTCCTCCGTCCCCTCATGACGGCTTTCTTCCTCTATGTACTGAACCTGGGTCTCCTGGGTGCTTGGTGTGCCCTTCTCTTAGATCAAATCATCCGCGCTACTTGCGCTACCTTCTTGCTGCATCGAGTGCATCAGAAGGGGTGGAAAGCATTGCTGAGTGCCATTTGACGGTAGCGATGATTGAGTGCGTAATGCGAAGTGCGTAGTGCGTAATGAAGGAAGTTGTGCAGTTATGATATGAATAACATGAGTTTTCATACCGCTAGTGCAGCCCCCCTCTGCCTACGGCATCTCCCCCAATGGGGGCGATAAATAAGGTGTAAACTTATTTACGCATCAAATTATAGAGCGCCCCAATACCCCTTTTTTATATTTTAGGATACAAAGAAACGGCTAGAGATTGTTTCACGTGAAACATATCTCTAGCCGTTTTTGCATAAGTTTTATTTTATACTTTGCGGCGCTTCCAAATTTTTATGCGCCGCCACCTTCATTACGCACTACGCACTTCGCATTACGCACTCAATAAACCGCTCCCGTCATTCCTCCACAAAAATCCGTTGTGCCGCTTTGTAGCTGATAGAAATATCACCATTCGGCGTTTCCAATGTAATCGGCCCTTCGTAGTCTTCTTTTTCTTTGACAATGACAGGCATGCCAATGTCGAGGCCTTTGCCCTGGAAATAATCCATCAAGCTGTAATCTTCGGTGACGCAAAGAATTTTTGAGGATTCTCCTTCATCCAAATCCGCCAAGATACGGGTGGACATGGTTTCGCGGCTCCCATCTTTCCGCGGAATCGGTTCGCCGTGAGGGCAATAGGTGGGATGTTCCAGGAAATCGTCCAACCGATCGCACAGGGTATCGATGGTCTGGTGTTCCAATCCTTCCGCCAATTCATGGGCCTCGCTCCAGGAGAAGTGAAGTTTATTCACCAAGAACACTTCCCACAGTGCATGATACCGCATGAGACGGCCCGCTTCCTTACGGCCCTTTCGCGTCATCTTGCTACCTTTGTAAGCAGTGTAATCCACGTAGCCCTGCTTCTGCAACTTCGCAATCATTTCACTCACTGACGGCGGTGATACATGAAGCATCTCGGACAGTTCCTTATTGGTGACGAGGTCGTGGCTCTCACTAATAATATAAATCGCCTTTAGATAATCTTCTTTCCCTGATGTCATAGAAATCCTTCTTTCTTTATCTGAAATATAATTTCTCGTAGTTCCTAATTTTTTATTTCCTTAGTTCCTTTATTTTTTATTATACGACATTGGGAAAAAATTTTCAAAGACGCTGGTATTATAATAATGCGTAATGCGAAGTGCGCAGTTAAGAATGAAAAATTAGGAATGAGGAATGAGGAATGAGGAATGAGGAATGGTGGTAGCGGCACATAATAATTTGGAAGCGCCGCAAATTATTATAAAAAGAGAATTCTAAAAACGGCTAGAGACATGTTTCACGTGAAACATAGCTCTAGCCGCTTTACATAGTGGCTGCTTGATAATTCATACGCCCGATGTTTACTGAATATATATAGTGAACTTTGACATTCAAGTGCATAGAAAATTTGGCTATTGTACAGATTCCTGTGCACTCACTGTTGTTAGTTGTTTGTTGTCGGTTGTTTGGCTCCAACAACAAACAACTAACAACCAGCAACACTCGCTAATCTGGTTTCTCACTATTGAAAAAATGAATTAACGAGCAGCCACTACATATGTTTTTATATTTTGCGGCGCTTTTAAAATGTTATGCGCCGTACCACCATTCCTAATTCCTAATTTCTCATTCCTAATTGCTTTTACCGTATTCCCGCCTTCAACCTCTTCAATATATCCCTTCCCAGTTCTTGATTGAGATAGGCGTAGCAATAGGCATTCAAAATAAAAATGAGGCCCACCATAACCATACCGGAGGTGGTGAAGACGGCTTTTCCTGGATCCGGGTCGAAGCCGAAGATGTTGGCGAGGGGGTGCCAAATCCAGCGAATGAAAGTGACGAAGCGGTCAATGGCTGACGAAAGTGCATCCGCAATGCCTAAGACGTAAATGGAAAATACAATTTTGTAGGACATTTCTACAATATACGCCAAAGCGGTGAGGTGCATGGTTTTGTTGAAAGACCATTGATGACGGAATCCGTACCCCATGGCCAAGCCCAGAGCCGCAGCGTAGAAAGCGGTGGTCATCCCAATTTCTGGTCCGCCGATCATATTCACCAGCAAAATTTCTGCTACCGAAGTGCCCACGCCCCACTTCATCCCCCGCAGGTCACAAATCACCGCAATGGGAATGGCGGCGGTCAGCATGGTGATGAAAACCAGGAAAGGTGCTAACAGCTTCAACAGCACCAGCATGGCCGCAATGGCAGCCGCCGCGGCCGCTTCTGTCAAATATTTTGTTTTTCGTACCGATGGATTCGTTGGATTCAATGGATTGCCTCTTTTCTTTATTAGTTAGCAGTTGGCAGTTAGCGGTTGGCAGTGATTGTCTCATAACGGATAGCTTCACATAAATTTTCATACCGCCATCGCAGCCCTCTCTTTAATTTTCTCCCAACGGGCAATGATGCTAAGTTAAAAATAGTGCTATCATCGCTATCCGTCATTTCGACCGATGGGATTTGTGCTGAATGCTTCTATCGCTTTTCTGCGACTATGTTAGACAGAAGTGGAGAAATCTTGCAGAAATAGCGTTGTTTCCGATAGTGTCTCAAGATTTCTCCACTCTTGTCCAACATAGTCACTTAGCACTATAAGAGTCATCTTGCACAAATCCCATCGGTCGAAATGACGCTAGAACGATTTTCGTTAGAAGCATGTTTCACGTGAAACACACTTAGTCTGCAGTTGGCGGTAGTTCACTCATAATGGATAATTTTACATAAATTTCATATCGCTATTGCTGATTGTGCCTCTTTGAGGCACTCTATCCCCGGCTTCGCCGCCCCTTCTCCAAGGGGCAACACGCTAAAGCTGCTTCCGCCCGTGTCATGTTTCACGTGAAACCTTTTTCATAAACAGTTGGCAGAAATACTGCCTACAGCCTACTGCTAACTGCCTACTGTTCAATCAAAAGTTCCTTTTCCTTCCTCGTGAGATGCTTGATGCGATACTCCTCGCTTCTCGCTTCGTGTTCGGTGTCCCATGCGTGATACCACACCAAGGTCACAGGAAGACGGCTTCGGGTGTACTTCGCTCCCTTTCCCGCATTGTGGGTGTCTACTCGTTTTTGCACATCGTCTACGGTGAAGCCGGTGTAGTAGGTGCCATCAGCGCATTGTAGGATGTAGGTGAAATAATTGCGTGTTTTGTTTGTCATAATGTATTCTCAGGCAGTTGGTATACTAACGCTTGCGGTTACAGGTTGCTCAAGGTTCTCAAGGTGCTAAGGGTACTCAGGTTTTCCGAATGTGCTGTTAAACGCTAGGAGCAGGCATCACCGCGCACGCTTGATATGTTCATTGCGAAGTATATCGCTAGTGCCTCCCCCTCTTATATTCTCCCCCGGCGGGGGAGATAAAACGCTAGAACACTTTCCGATAGTATCATGTTTCACGTGAAACATTTCCTAATCCCTAGCTACTAATCCCCAATCCCTAAAAATTATTGCGGCACTTCCAAATTTTATGCGCCTATATAAGTTTACACCTTATTTATCGCCCCCATTGGGGGAGATGCCGTAGGCAGAGG
>CAVBRV010000021.1:0-22224 GCA_963597965.1 Paludibacteraceae bacterium
AGCCCTTATCGCTAGTGCCGCTGAGATTTCTCCACTCAGGGACACAAATCATTTCATAACTTCTACATTATTAAGCGCAAATACGTCCGGTCGAAATGACATTGTCCGAACGGGAAGATTTCCGCAATGTAAAAAAGGGTTATGGGATCTCGTATTTCCCATAACCCTTTATAACCTTTTTTAACCTGAAACCAATTCATATCTTGCTATGAGTTAGCTAAAGTTCGCGGCAGAATCATAACCTAGTCCCTAGTCCCTAGTCCCTAGTCACGAGTCACCAGTCACTACTCCCCCAGCACCGCCACCACGGCCTCCTGGCACAAAGCAACGGCCTTATCCAAATCCTCCCGGCTGATATTGAGGGGCGGATTGAAATAAATAATATCTCCCATAGGACGAAGGACCAATCCTAAATCCATGGCCTTACGGAAAATATGCCAACCGATACGACGGGCGGGATCGAAGGCTTTCTTTGTCTTTGGGTCTTCCACCAATTCGATAGCATTGATGAGGCCGATATGACGAATTTCCCCTACATTCTTGTGATGTCCCAAAGCGTCCATCAATTTCTCGTGGAGATATTTTCCATCTTCATTCACCTTTTCCAAGATATGATCCCGCTTCATGATTTTCAGCACAGCCAAAGCAATGGCGCAACCCATGGGATTTCCTGCATAGGTATGGCTGTGGACGAAGGCTTTGTGGGTGCCGTAGTCATCATAGAAAGCATCGTACACTTTGTCGGTGGTAATGGTGATAGACATAGGCATGTAACCAGCGGTGAGCCCTTTCGACGTGCACAGAATATCAGGCGAAATGCCAGCGTGTTCGATGGCGAAAAGTTTTCCCGTGCGACCAAAGCCCGCCGCAATTTCATCATCGATGAGGAGTACGCCGTATGTATCGCAAAGTTTCCGCAGTTTTCTGAGATATTCCGCCGGATAAATCCGCATGCCTGCAGCGCCCTGGAGAATCGGTTCTACGATGCAAGCCACTGTTTCTTTGCCATATTTCTTGAAACACTCTTCTGCATCTTCAAAGCACTCCACATCGCAAGTCTCGCGAGTCTTGCCATAGGGACAGCGATAACAATCGAGGCCTTTGAAATGGATGTTATTCATCAGCATAGGGTGGAAAATTTTCGCGTACATATCCATGGAACCCACCGACAGTGCCCCGATGGTTTCGCCGTGATAAGATTCTGGGAGGCACATGAAGCGAGTCCGTTCTGGATGGCCCGTCTGGTACTGGTACTGGAACGCCATTTTCAGCGCCGCTTCTACAGAGGAGGACCCATTGTCGTGGAACGTGAACTTCGTCAGCCCTTTCGGCAGCACTTCTTCCAATTCCCGCGCCAATTCGATAGCCGGCTTGTGGGTGAAATTGGTGAAAATCACGTGCTCCAATTCATCCACCTGTTTCTTCAAAGCCTCATTGATTTCCGGGTTCGCATGGCCCAAAAGATTGCACCACCAGGAAGAAATAATGTCCAAGTACGCCTTTCCATGGGTATCGTACAGATAGACCCCCTTCGCATGGTCCACCACCACCGGTGGAAATACTTCATTATCCTTCATCTGCATGGCCGGATGCCAGATATACTTCGCATCCTCTTTTTCCCAGTTGATTGATTCACTCATCTTTTTTCTCCTTAAAAAATTTACACCTTATTTATCGCCCCCATTGGGGGAGATGCCGTAGGCAGAGGGGGCAGCACTAGCGGTATAAAACACAATGTCCGACAATTCAATCCAGCACTTCCCGCCCCTAGCGGATTGTTAGTTGTTTGGGTTTATGCTCCGAGTACAGCTTCCTCAATAAGCCAGCTATGACAGAGGCACTGGTTTAGGGTTTAGGGTTTCGCATTTAACTAAACCTTAAACCCTAAACCAATGACATTTTGTAATCAGCAAATTGACACCACCGAACCTGGCAGTTAAACCAACAACCACCAACTAACAACCACCAACTAACAACCACCAACATCTGTATAACAAGCCTCCAGCACCTTCGGATCACAATGCAATATTTCATCCCCTTTTTGCACCTTCGCGATCACCTTAACGCCCGTGATTTCTTCAATCATCTTCACATTATCCTCTTCCATGACGCCACCCTTCCAGTTATTCAGGATGATGCCCTGGATGGGGATATGTCTATGTTTGATGTATTCGCAAGTCAAGACCACATGATTGATGGTCCCCAGCCCTGCATCGGCCACCACCAGTACGGGTAAGTGGAGCCAGGAAATAATATCTTCCAAGTAATACACCGCTTTTTCATCATGACGGATAGGGCACACGATACCACCACTGCCCTCCATAGTCACATAGGGATATTTCTCCGTCACCCGTTTCCAAGCTTTCAGAATGACCTCTTTCTCCAAAGGATGCCCCTCCAACTTCGCTGCCAGATGAGGCGACACCGCATGCTGATACAAGTAAGACAGAATCATATCCTCCTCTTCCCCAATATCCGCAAACTGATTCACAAAACCCGCATCCGACGCCGCCACCGTGGGCGCACCGCTGATGGCTGCTTTGTAATACCCCGCATCATACCCCGCCTGTCTCATGGTCTTCACAATCAGTGCGGTCACATAGGTCTTCCCAATGTCCGTATCGGTACCAGTGATAAAAAGTCCTTTGCTCATGATGTATTTCCTCCTTTGAAATATGGATGTTTTGTTGTTGGTTTTTAGTTGTTGGTTGTTGGTTTACGTACCGAGTTCTTCTGTGACAACTCGCCTTTTCCAAAGTGGCATTGGTTTAAGGTTTAAGGTTTAAGGGTTAAGGTTTCATTCTGGCATTTAAACCTTAAACCAATAACTCTTTCAAACCATGCTGTTTACAACTGATGAGCCCGGATAGTAAACCTTATCCCTAATCCCTAGCTACTAATCCCTAATTCCTTTCAAAACATAGATAAAATATGGATAGAATCGGTGACTGGTGACTGGTGACTAGTTCACGCTTTTCCTAGTCACCAGTCACTAGTCACCCAAATCATTCCTAATTCCTAATTGCCCTTCTCAGTCTTCCCGCCATGACCGCTGCCAGGATGCAAAGACAAATATCCCCCGGCACCGCCAAGAGGAAGCAATAGAGCACCACCGGCCAAATGCCAATGGGCGTGCCCAAGTAATAATTATTGATGATGTACACATAGACCATACCAAAGAGATACACCACGAGCAGTCCTGCCAAATTGGCAACGAGGGTTTTCATAAAAGAAAACGAACCACTCATTTCAGACAGCCGCCCTGTCACCCAGGCACCAGCGATGAAACCGATCAAATACCCGAAAGTAGGCTGGAAAATATAAGACGGTCCGCCCCCTTCCGTAAAGACCGGCACCCCCGCCAATCCCAAAAGCACATACAGCGCCACCGCCAGCGCCCCATTCCGACTTCCCAGAATCAGTCCTGCTAGCGTCGTAAAAAGCAGCTGCAACGTAAAGGGACACACCGGCACAGGGATGCGAATAAACGCCCCCAGTGCAATGAGCGCCGTAAAAAGCCCAAATAGAACCATCTCCTTCGTCCTATGGGCATTTCCTTCCATCACATTTTCTTTTGTCATTTCCATCGCCTCTATTGTTACGTAATATATATAAATCAGTTAACATATATAATATATAACAACTCAGTGTATAGTTCAATGTTTACAATATATCTTTTGTTGTTGGTTGTCTGTTGTCTGTTGTTAGTTGTTGGTTGTTGGTTTATACTCCGTGTTCGCTGGTCTCACGAAGCAAGATTTGACAGATTCATTGGTTTAAGGTTTAGGGGTTGAGTTAAACCTTAAACCAATGAATCTTTGCCCACGCTGTATGGAAATAACAGAATACATTAGGTAGACTGCTTGTTAATTCATATGGACAGTATTTATCAAAAAATATTGCATAATTTTACGAATGAATAGTGCACAGTTTTATAAGAGTTTTGGCAAATATCCTTGCATTGATTTTATTTTTTTATAAAAAGGGGGTATTGGGGCGCTTCCAAACTTTGTGCGTCAGTAAGTTTACACCTTATTTATCGCCCCCATTGGGGGAGATGCCGTAGGCAGAGGGGGCTGCACCAGCGGTAGGAGTACCAATGTTATTCAAATCATAGCATCACAACTTCCACCACTACGCACTTCGCATTACTCACTACGCACTTTTTCATAAAAAGCGAATTAACAAGCTGCCACTAGGTAAACCACAAACCAACAACAAAAAAGAGGCACAGTTTCCTATGCCTCCATTCATTACGGACAATAATACTTCCTATCTTTTCGATTTCCATTACCCGAAAATAGGATCTTTAACTTACCTTCTTGTACAAGCGGTTTAATATACCGGCTCATCACATAGTAAAGCGTTTTAACGCCCAAGAAATTAGCAATCTCTTGCTTCATCCTAGGTTCTTTACAAAATAGCAAAATCGATTGTTTTACATCCGTCTTTTCCTGTGGTATGGGAAGGACCTCTTCTATTTGCTTCCCGTTAAAGAAGGTTACAATAAATTCCCCTTTTCGATTTTCAAAAAGGGGTGCTGGTAATCCGGCTTCTTCCATTGCCCTTCTCATGGTAGGAATCCCCGAATACCGATTTTCAGACTGCGTCATCGTTTCTGCCATGACCGCCAATGTGGGATTCCGCAAATCTAATCGCACTTTTCCCAAATCATCCACCGTCATACGGCCATACAGGCCGCCAGGACTATGAATTTCCAATCGATTGGAAAAGAAATCAACTTGCACCGGCGTTCCTTCCGTATAATGACTGTAATCTCGATGAATCAAAGCATTCAATACCGCCTCTCTGATAGCTGTCAAGGGATACTCGGTCTGGTCCTTTCGTTTTCCTGTCAAAGGATCAATCACGGTCCTCACTTTCATATTTCTCTTACAGAAAAGCAATGCCTCTTCTAGCATGGCATCCAAATTGCCTTCTATCCGTTCATTGTCCATGAAACGAGCTCCAGACACGTCTGTATCACCGATTTCATTCCCCATGACCGCCACCGCCGTGATGGCAAATTGAGGAAAGAAACTTTGTGGATATACCCCGAAATTCATCAAAGCCGCTACCGTAGGATGTCCCTCTCTCATGATGTTCAGCATATTCAAAATAACATCTTCTGGCAGCTTCGCAAATTTAGGATGATCCTGCTTTTTACTTTCCACGTAATGACATAATAAATCTCTATCCAATGCATCCAAAGAGGCCCGCTCCACCAATCGTTCATCATTTCGGATATGCTTGCGAAAGGTTTCGTAATTATAAAGTTCATAATCCGTCATAGGAAGGTCTGCATCACCGGTCCGAATGAAAGAGCCCTTTAACCGCCCAGCTCCCTTATAGAAACAAGGGCGCTCCGCATAATCGATTCCTGGGATTTCTGCGGACAGAAAGTTCTTCCCATCCATTTCTGTGATAGTAAATACAGCCCTCACCACAGGTTCCATCTGTTGACACTGCTCTGTCACCTTTTTCTGTAAATCTTGCAAATCGTAAACACCGACAGGTGCAAAATTTTGCGCTTCATCCAAACCAAAGACAAGAATTCCTCCTTCATCTTGGTTAGAAAAGCTGGATAATGTATCATACAATCGCTTGGGACACCCCTGATGTGCACTCTTCACTTCTATGGTCTGTGCTTCTGCTTGCTGATGAATGATCTTCATAATCAATTCTTGTAAATTTTCCGATAACATCCCTTTCACCTCTTTTAATATATTTTGATTTTTCACCTCTTATTTTAGCTATATTTTGAATTTTTGCAAGTTAATTTTGAATTTTTAGATATACATTTAGTAAATTTAGCATTTTTAGAAATATTTTGAGTGAAATTTAGTGTTGTTGGTTTAAGCACCGAGCTCTTGTTATACCAATCTGCACAAAGAGAAAGAGGATATTGGTTTAGGGTTTAGGGTTTGGGGTTTGGGGTTTGGGGTTTGAGATTTGAGATTTGGAGTTTGAGGTTTGAGGTTTGGGGGTTGAGGGTTATGGATTATCATCTAGTAGCTGCTCGTTAATTCATTTTTCAATAGCAAGAAACCGGATTGGCGATTGTTGCTGGTTGTTAGTTGTTTGTTGTTAGGACCAAACAACCGACAACAAACAACTAACAGCAGTGAGTGCAAAGGAATCTGCACAAAAGCCCGTATTTCTATGCACTTGAATACCAAAATTTCACTGCACATATTCAGTAAACATCGGGCGTATGAATGATCGAGCATCCACCATTTAAGCCTTAAACCAATGCCACTTTGTCTTGGGCAAGTTGTCCGTAACAAACTCGGAATATAAACCATAAACCAACAACAAAAAGGAGACCTCTTTCGAGATCTCCTCTTTGTTGTTTATGTGATTGTTCCAGCAAACAAACTGCCTACTGCGAACCGCCCACTGCCTACTAATTAAAATTTGTAGTTGAGGGAAACAGTCCAAGAATCTTCTTCGTCATTTACGCCATCAGCATCGGTAGCAAATGCATATTCAGCATGGAGCTGTACATTCTTCTGGAGGGTTACATTAGCCAAAGCATTCCAGAAAGTAACGTTCTTAGCTGCGCTGTAAGCATCCAATACATTTGTCTGCAGGCCAGTTGCACCAGCGAGGTTCATGTTCTGATCAACATCGTTGTAAGCTACTGCCAAATCCCAGGTACCAGCTTTCTTCCAGTCAGCTTTGCCATAGGAGAGACCAGCATTCCAAGCGGTGTCATTGTCTTTAGCAGTGGTATTCTTCCAGTATTCACCAAATACGTTGAATTTCTGAACCGGTACATTCAGACCAACACCATAGATTTCAGTGTTATCATTCTTTTCTTTAACAGCAAGATAATCAGCATTCAGTTTTGCTACGCCGAAATCATAAGCACCCTGTGCAAAATAGAAATCTTCATTAGCATAAGCATACTGAGTATCAACACCGCCAACTTTATGGGAAGACAGATTCAGCTGACCAAAGCCAGTGGTCAGAGCCAGCTTGCCATTGTTGTAAGCTACCTGTGCACCATCATAGCCTTTGTTCGGGTTGATGAGCCAGCCACCCTGGTTACCAAATACGATTGGCTGACGGCCAAGACGTACTGCTACATCCTTGCTGAAGTTATGATTAACGAAGAGCTGATCCATAGTGGTATTAGCGTCTTTGTCATCTTTGAAGTTCATTTCGCTCAGGAGACGGCCCTGTACATAAGTAGCTTCATTAACTTGACCTTTTACATTGATTCTCATACGACCATTCCAGCTATCAGCACCTTCTGCCTTATCCTGGTAACGCATACGAGCATCGCCGGACCAGTAAATGTTGCCGACTTTCTTTTCCAGGTTGGAAACGCGAACGCCCAGGTTAGCCAGTTCGTCAGCATATTCGCCAGCCAGTTTGTCCAGAGTAGCCTGCTGTTCAGCGTTCAGCTGGTCTTCTTTAGCCATGAGACGAGCGATGATCTGAGCCAGTTCATAACGGGTCATGTTTCTTTCGCCTTTGAAGGTGCCGTCCGGATAGCCTTCTACGATGCCCTGATCGGAGAGGTCGGAAATTGCCTGGTAAGCCCAGTCATCGGTGGAAACATCAGAGAATGGATTTGCTGCGTAAGCGGATACGCCAGCGGTGAGTGCTGCTACAGCAGCCAGTGCAAGAATTTTTTTCATAATAAACGCTCCCTTGAATAAATATACAACTTATCTCTTTATTATCAAAGGACACTGAGAAGTCTGCCTACGCGAGTGACCGTGTTTCCTCTGCTGCATTCTTCTTGGCTACCTTTGTCCCACAAGCTAGAGATATTCGCTTGTGTCTATTCGTAGATTAACATAAAACATCGATAGTATCAAGGTTTTCAAGATTAGACTTTCGGTCAATTTTATCATTTTTTTGTAATATTATGGCACTTTTGTGGTCTATTTTTCTAATCAAGTTATTCCTTTCACGCATAACTACGCATTTTTTGACTTGCGGTCATTTTAATATTTCTCTGCATTACGAAAATTCCTTATGCAGAATATAAATACTTTTTATAGTTGGCGGTTAGCGGTTGGCAGTTGGCAGTTAACTGTTGACTGTTGGTAGTGACTAGTCACTAGCCACCAATTATCCCATATTAAAAGCGACGCTTCCTAATATGACGCGCCGCCACTATCATTTCTAACTCCTCACTTCTCATTTCTCACTGCTTTGTCCAACGTTTCTTCAAAGCTCCCTGCAAAGTGGTCCAGGAACCAATCCACTTCTTTCAAGTGAAGATTTCGGAGTTTTTCTTTTGTGCTATCGTAGGCTCCTTGAAATTCTTTATTTCCTACATTCACCTCTTCAGCGCATTTGAGAAAGGCTGATAAAGTGTCCGCCGCTTTTGCTAGGGGCCAGAGGGGATCTTTTTCCATATCTACGATGTATGGCTGGTAGGATCTTTGCAATTCTTTCGGCAAGGTATCTATCAGCTTTTTTCGTGCTTGCCTTTCTATTTCTTCATATTTCTCATGAAGGCCAGTGGTGAAATATTTGACTGGCGTGGGCAAGTCGCCGGTGAAGACTTCGCTGGCGTCGTGGTAGAGGGCCAGCATGGCGCAGTGTTCTGGATTGTTTTCTTCGTGAAATACATCTTGTCGAATAACTGCCAATCCGTGAGCAATCATGACAGTCTGCAAGGTGTGCTCCGCGTCGTTTTCCGGGATAGTGCTACGCATAAGGCCCCAGCGGGCGATGTATTTCAAACGGGCCATGAAGGCGAAAAACGAATAATTCATTCATATTCCTCCCAAACGTTATAAGCCATTTGCGCAAAAGTTAGGAGTGAGGAGTTAGAAGTGGTGGTGGCGGCGCAACATATTTGGAAGCGCCGCCATATTTTTTATAGGTTATTGTTCTGCTACTTTTGCTATCAAACAGAATTCTATCTACCGATACAGTCCAGGTTATAAAAGGTTATGAGACAGCCTTAGTTTCATAACCTTTCATAACCCTTTTAACCTTTTTGATAAGTGGCATCTTCCTAGTGTGAAATAAAACAAATCAGCAGAATAATAACCTTATATATAATTTGCGGCGCTTTATAATTTGTGCGCCGCCACCAACACTCCTCACTCCTAATTCCTCACTCCTCACTGTTTTTCAGCTTCCCCCACCCATCCCCATAGAACCAGAAGTGATGTACCGGCCCGTGTCCGTGGCCTACGGAGTCGGTTTTGGCTCTGGCGATGGCGCCGTTCATGTAAATTTTCGCTTCGGAGACGGCTTCTTTGAGAGACATGCCTTTGGCTAGGCTAGCAGCGAGGGCGCTGGAGAGGGTGCAGCCGGTGCCGTGGGTATTTTCGGTGTCGATTTTCTTTCCGGGGAAGCGGGTATACGTATTTCCATCGTAAAGAATATCAGTGGCATCCATCACGCTATGGCCGCCTTTTAAGAGGACCGCTTCGCAGCCGTAGTCCATGAGACGAGCGGCGGCTTGTTTCATATCTTCTTCACTGGAAATAGAAAGTCCAGAGAGCACTTCTGCTTCGGGGATGTTTGGGGTAATCAACGTTGCCAAGGGAATGAGCTTCTTTTTATAGGTTTCGATGGCTTCTTTTTCCAGGAGTACATCGCCGCTGGTGGCGACCATGACGGGGTCCACTACAAGCGGTACACCTCGGTGGCTTGCCAGAAAATCGGCTACGGTTTCTACGATGGCAGGTGTAGAGAGCATGCCAGTTTTCACGCCATCAGGTGGCACATCGTCATAAATGGCTTCTAGCTGGGCCTGTACCATGTCCACTGGTGTATTGGTCACTAGGGTGACCCCTTTCGTATTCTGGGCGGTCAAGGCACAGATGCAACTCATGCCATAGGTGCCCAGGGCGGCAAAGGTTTTCAGGTCCGCTTGAATACCGGCGCCGCCGGAGGAATCGGATCCCGCAATGGTGAGTAATTTCTTCATGTCAATCCTCCTTTTTCAGTTGTTTCAAACCGGGCGTGATATAGCCAATGAGTTTTCCTTGTTTCCATTTCAAATCATAATCAATGATGGCAATGCCGGCCAAGTCAAATTTGATGGCACAGCTGCACGTGGAGAGCAGGTAGGATTGGAGGAACGGATGGTGAGACACGAGAGCTATGGGCGAACCGTCGGTCAGGAGATGGTTCAATACCATCTGCCAGTTGGAAGATGTCAGTTCTTCGGCGGTGTGGATTTCTTCGGCGAAACATTCTTCCGCCAAAATCCCCGCGGTCTGCCGGGTCCGATAGTAAGGGCTGGTATAAATGCGAATGGCATTGTCTTTCAAATATTTCGAGAGCATCCGAGCCGACCGCCGCGCCTGCCGCATGCCTTTCGGCGTTAATCGTCTATTTCTATTGGAAACAGTTTCCGTCTCCGGTTCTGCTTCCCCGTGACGCATGAGAATGATGTACATGGTGAATCACATCTCCCTTTTCTTTGATAAATGAGTAATGAGTGATGAGAAATGAGTAATTGCGGTAGCCTGGCACAATTCATATAGCCAGGCTTTATAGATACTCGATATATTCGCGGCGCTTTATTATTTTGATGCGCCGCTCCATAATTACTCACTACTCATTGCTCATTACTCATTGGTTTATTAATCCGTGTACTATACTGGTCCCTTTCTTTCCCACTTTTCGCATATTGGACATTCTTGTTTTTCCCTACGGTGGTGTAGGTCTGTTCGATGGGGGAGTTATTGGCTAGGACTTTGGAAATCGCCACGCGGCCGTCTTTGATGTGGATGAGGGCGGTTGTTTCGTTTTTCATATGGGTTTCTGTGGTCTTTTTCTCTTCGTTTTTCACTTGCACTCGTTCGGAGAGTTCCACCACGGACAGTTTTTTCAACTGGTCAGGGGACATGTACATGCGGTCGGCGGGAAATTGGAAATACACTTTCCCTTCGATGTAGGAGGTGACGCGGGTGATGATGTAATCGCCGCCGGGCTTTTGGTCGGTAGCGCCGGTAATTTCCATCATGCCCTCTTCGTTGCGCCCCAAGGTCAAATAAATTTCTTCTCCTTTTTCGGGGGTCACGGATCCGCGCCAATCTGCTTCTGTTAGGGGAATATTGATGGATAAGTAATTTTTATGGTAAAAATCGCCTTTGAAATCGATTTGAGCCGGCACTTGGTATTCGGCTCCGTCCAGCAAGGCAGAGCGGTATTCGCTACGGGTCCAAACGAGGGAAATCACTTCTATCGCCAGAACGATGGCCAACAGGATGAGGGAGAATTTCTTTTTCATCATTTCGTTTCCTCCTCTTCCTTTGGTGTAACCGCTACGGGAACTCGTTTCTTTTTCTTAGAGGGCAAATAAAGAATATAGGCAATCCCCGCTGCCAGGACGCCAACCACCAGGAAAAAGGCGCCTCGCTCGCCAAAGGTGAGAGCCGAATCGAGGACGCGAATAGCCCCATCGCCTAAAAGGATCGCCACGCCGCCCCATTTCTGGGCATTTCGATCCATCTGAATGCCTCGTGCAATGACGGCGATAGCTAGAATGGCGCAATAAATGGAAATCAACGTGGCTGGCAGGGCGCCGGATGTTTCAAAAATAGAAATCAACGCAGCCAAGGTCATGAGAAATGGCGTCAGCCCCGCCAATACGGAGAGCCATTCTTTTTTCATCGCTAGTCGAGCCAGTAAGATGGCATCCACAACAAGGAACAAAATAAATAAAATCCACAGAGCATAGCTACCGGAAATATTCGCCCAAACTGCCCCATAGGAACCTTCTAAAAGCACTGCAAAGACCGCAATGCCGCCGAAAAAGCGGAGGGCCGTAGCACCCAATCCATAGGCACGGAAAACGCCGCCGCCCATCCAGGTGAGGGAGGCTGCCAAGGAGAAGAACAAGGTCTGCCACAACATATTTCCTGCGGACCAGAAAATGAGAAGCAAAATGCCGACCGCCCAGGCCCAGGAGAAACAAACCACTGCGCGGTCTCGTTTTTCCCGAAGCATATGACTTAGAATAGGCAAAGCTAGGAGCATGAAAATCCAAGCCATTGCCTCCGTCCAACCTCTCATGGGAGCGGTGTAAAAAGCACCCACTGCTGCCGCCATGTAGAGAATGCCCATTCCTGCGGAGCTGGTGATCCATGTCATGATAAGCAGAAGGAAACTGCACAACGCGAGACCGCTATAGGTGTCACTGGAAAGCATAAAGGAATCCCCCACCATCCAGAAGGCCCCCAAGAGGCACAATCCGTGGAAGGTGGCAGTGGCTTCACGAATCACCACCGGCAGGCGATGATGGTAGGTATGAGGCGAAACCCATTTCTTCTTGCCCCACAAAGCAGAAATCCGCTGGGCCTTATTTCCCATGGTTTCTGCTTCACCATTTCCTTTTTCTGAATCGGAAACGCTATCATAGCCTAGCATGTCTTCCGTCAATGAAGTGCTAGACAATGCATCTACTTCGATAGGTGCATCGGGGATTTTTTTGTCGAAATACACCACAGCAAGCATGAGGAAGAAGGAAATCAGAAGCGGCGCGAGGGCTAAGGAAAATCGTTCATCTTGGGACAAATTTTCCCAAAGTCCAGCACCCAGGAGGAAACAGCCCCCCACCAGGCACACCACAGCCAACATGAAAAAAGCCTCTTTATAGGCTGGTGTATTTTCATTTTTATAACGGGCTAGTAGTTTTTTTCCGTTTTCTTGTGTAATCAGTTCGTCTTTCACCCACTGGGGCACTTCTTGCTTGAGCCAGTGTCGGTTTGTCATGGTATCACTCCTTGTGTAGCGATGATAAAGGAAATTGTCATTTTTCATTCAACTGGTTTGGGAAATAGTTAAGAGTGAGGAATTAGGAGTGAGGAGTGGTGGAAGGGGCGCATCAAATTATAGGGCGCCCCAATACCCCTTTCTATATTCTAACTGCCTACTGCCAACATTTTACTTTCTATTTTTCCTTTCTATTTTATACAAGAATCAAGAAAAAAGCTACACTTTATGCCTGTGTTGTTATTTGTCTAACGCTTAACCAATAACTGGGGCATAAAGAATACCGCTGGTACCAGACGCCATAATGGATAATGTCATTTGAAAATATATCGCTAGTGCGAGCTATCCCCCCTGCCCCCCTTTCAGTGAAAGGGGGTAATCGCTAGTGATTCTACCGCTATATAATAATTCTGCGGCGCTTCCAAATTTTGTGCGCCGCCACCACCACTCCTCACTCCTCATTCCTAACTCCTCACTAAAAAAACACCTGTTGAATGAATCCGTTTCATTCAACAGGTGTTTTTTATCACTTCACAATAAGTACCGGGCACTTCGAGCGACTTACCATGTAGCTAGAGACACTACCCATGAAAATGCCTTTCAGCGGTCCCAGTCCACGGCTCCCCATGACGACCAGGTCGATTTCGTTGTCTTCTGCCATGTTCAGAAGAACTGGTCCGGGGGAACCCACTTCGTAGAGGGTTTCATATTCCACACCAGCCGGAACCATTTCCTTGGCTTCTTCCAGGTCTTCTTTGCACTGGGCTTCCAAGTCTTCGGTGAGCTTCGTGGTGAGGCAACCTTCTGCAATGGATACCTGGTCGAAATTACTCATGGCTGAAACCATGTTGCACACCGACGCCAGGTACAGTTTCGCATGGTCACAAACTTCTGCAATGGCTGCTGCCTGCTGCAGTGCTTTTTTCGCATGTTCGGAACCATCATAGGGCACTAGAATTCTTTTGTACTGTAACATAAAACCCCCGCCTTTCTATACTAAGGAGTTGTCTCCTTGTTTTCTTGTCTGTATTATAGCATGAAATTAGAAAAGTTTGCAGTAGGCAGTTAGCAGTTGGCCGTTTTTTGATTAGGAAATATGTTATCCATGAATTGGCATTCAAAAGATACGGAAAGGTTATTATTCTGCCATGACCATTTTCTAACAATCCAATTTTAACGCTTGGTATAGGGTTATAAGGGTTATAAGGGGGTATGACTTAACCTTTTATAACCCTGGAAATATTCTTTTCTGCTTTACTTGATTTCAAAAGGAATCATTGAGTATAACCTGCCCGAAGGGCATAACCTTTGATACATATCCGCTATTACTAGACGCCTTCATGGAAAGTGTCATAAGTAAATATCCGCTTGTGCGAGCTATCCCCCCTGCCCCCCTTTCAGCGAAAGGGGGCTTTCCGCTAGTACTTCTACCGCTAGCTCTCATTTCTTTTCACACTGCCTACAGCCTACTGCTAACTGCCAACTGCCAACTTCAAAAGTCCACCACATCATTCACGCATTTCTCATGGGAATTATGAAAAGGCACCACTTGGGAAAAATCATTGGCAAGGGTGAGGTCTTCTAGTTCTTGTTTCGTCTGGTGGTTGGGCCAGAGGGCGTAGTGGGCGCGGCCGGATTCGTAGTAGGATTTCGCTTTGCCATAGCCGTGGAGGCTGCCGGTCATGATGACTTCTAATTCGGGATGGCTATCAATGAGAGCACGGCTAGCGGCTTTGGAAAGTTGGGCGTCTTTCAAGAGGTAAATATGGCCGTTCTGTATGTCCTTTTCATCCCATTCGCTCAAGGCATCAAAAGGAATTTTCTGAATTGTTTCATGGGTGAAATAACTGCGATGTCCCAGTTTCAACCATTGGTCATAGAGTTTCGGCGACAGATGAATGGGATGCGTATTTCCAAATACTTGATAGAGGAAAACCGCAATGGAAAGACCACGTCCATAAGTAGGAACAGGCAGAAGCAACGGATGATTTCCACCGAGAGAGGTTTGGACAGCAGCCAGTACAGATTTCCGCATATCATCTGCTCGATCCAGTCGGCTGTAAGCGGCATCGATGACCGCTATGTCCGCTGACAAGCCTCGCACTTCGTCACATCGATAAAAGGGATCGTTTTCGCGATAGTCCCCAGAGAAGAACAATTTCTTTCCATCCACCATCATATAGTACCAAACCGCCCCAGCACAATGGCCGGTGCGCCCCCACTCTAAGGAGAAATCGGAGTCCAGTTCGAGTTCCGGTGCGGTGGAGTCGAGGATCATGGTATTCTTTGGCTGGTAATGGAGCTGGCGATAGGTTTGGTTCGACATGATCACTGGCCCATGAAATCCGTTCTTTTCCAGAAACTCCACGGCGCCAGTATGGTCTTTGTGGGAGTGGGTCAGAAATACATACTCCGCCCGCCGGATTTGTTCTGATGATAAATCGGGCAGTCGGTCTAATCCGTCCGTCGAAGTCCCTGCATCCACAATAAAGGCATGTTTCTCCCCTTCTACATAAAAACAATTCCGTCCCTGATCGCCGCAACCGCCCGCGATGTATAGTTGCATAATGTCACCTCATGATTAGTGACTAGTGACTGGTGACTAGTGACTAGGAATCTCATTTTCCCAGTCACTAGTCACTAGTCCACCAGTCACTTTTCGCATAAAAAAGAAGCCCCGACGTTTCGGTCAGAGCTCCTTTGCACTGTCTTATTTACTTGCATTCATTATATAGCACTTATCGTTGTTTGTAAAGGAAATGGGGATTAGCAAAGCTGTTAAGTTAAGGATTTGAGTTAGTAGGCATGATTCCTCCAGTGATTACAAGGTTCTAAAGGTTCTTAAGGTTCTTAAGGGCCTCGAATGTGCCAATAATCGCTGGCGTCATTAGCTCATTCGAGAAACCTTTTGAACCTTTAGAACCCTTGCTGTAGAAATCATCGCATATTTCGCTTAACTAATGGAAATTAGAGAAATTAAGCAACTAGCCGCTAATGCAAGACGCCTTCATGGAAAGTGTCATAAGTGAATATCCCGCTTGTGCGAGCTATCCCCCCTGCCCCCCTTTCAGAGAAAGAGGGCTTCTCGCTAGTGCTGCTTCCCTAATCCCTTTCGTAAATACGACGCTATATAATTTGATGCGCCGTACCACCATTTCTCACTTCTAACTGCTCACTTCTAACTGCTTTTTAGTAATTCTTCGACAACCTATACAGGGCAATATAAATATCTTCCGCTTCGTCCGCCGGATCTTCGTGAAGGGTCGGTGCGGTAGCTGGTTTGCCATCGGGGGTGTAAGCGGCTTGGAGTTTATTCAGGATGCGGTACTTGATTTTCTGTCCGAATTGGTCAGCCCCTACGGCGGTGTCATACTGGAGAACTACGTCCACCATTTTGTTATTTCCAATATCTGGATAGGTCAGGGGGTGTTTGTACACTTCCGCATAGAGAGTGCCGCGAATGATGGGGAGTTCCCCCGCATTGGCCGGGTCTCGTTCCAGGGTTTCTGTGTCTACGTACACTCTTTCTTCGTCGCTGGTGTAGACCACCGCATAGCGGCTGTAGTCGTTCAGCAGTTTGTCAGAGTTGACAGGTTTCGATGCGCCCATGACGAGTGCAGGAGCGGCTAAGGTGGCTGCGAGAGCCAATGCTAGGATCTTTTTCATGATCATTTCCTCCTTTTGCTTTATGTATAAAATGAATTGTGTCAATCGGTATGCCAATACTTATCTGCATAAGTGAGGAGTGAGGAATTAGGAGTGAGGAATGGTGGTAGCGGCGCACAAAATTTAGAAGCGCCGCATTTTTATGAAAATAGTAGCTAGGGATTAGGAAATATTTGATTTTCCTGCTGTGTCAAAGCTAAGTTGTTAGGAGCAGGTATCACCAAGTACGCTCGCTTGTTATGTTCATTGCGAAGTATACCGCCAGTGCCGCCCCCTCTGCCTTCGGCAGCTCCCCCAGCAGGGGAGCCAAGACGCTAGAAATAATACCGCTAGTGTCGATATTTCCCTAATCCCTAGCTACTCATCCCTAATCCCTTTAATCATTGCGGCCCTATATGAATTGTGAGCCGCCACCTTCACTCCTCACTCCTCATTCCTAACTCCTCACTCGTACAAACCCTCCGCCAAATTTCGTATGTTTCAACCAATTTCCCAAATTAAATCGATACGCCTTACCTTCGTCCCAGAGGGTGCAATAGGTGCCGTTTTCTTTGTCTTCGATTTTCACGATAGGCATCCAGTGCCAGTGATAAGGAATGGGTTCACCACCGCTATGGAGATTGAGGAAGCCAATGGGACAATCCGCTGCCAAACCTTCTTCGATGAAAGCTTTCACCTTGGGCAGTTTCGGCGCTAGGAGACGAATGGATGGGACAGAGAGAGACTCTACTTCTCCTTGAAGTCCTTTTTCTTTCATATAAGCCTCAAGGCCTTCTCGAAGCCAGCGTGTCTTATAGAGTCCGTGCATCCGAGGGGTGGCGTATTTCCATAAGTCCAGCATGAGAGGCAATGCTTCTTCCTTGGTTCGGATAGAACGGTCCCACTGTTTCTTTTCTATATAGGCCATCATGGTGGCACCCACGGTGGGTCCACAACCGGCCATTTTCTGTCTTTCTTCTGGGTACCATTCCTGGTTGTACCCCAAGACTTTCTTGCCATCTGCCTCTACAGTCAACCATTCGGGATGACGGATCTCAATACTCATTATTTTCCTCTTATCCAACATGGAATAAAAAACGTACTACAGTGAGAAATTAGAAGTGAGAAGTTAGAAATGGTGGTAGCGGCGCATCAAATTTGGAAGCGCCGCATTTTTTGTAAATAGTAGCTAGGGATTAGGAATTAGGAATAGGGATTAGGGCCCCAATTTCGCTAGTATCACAACAGTTTTTAATCACCAAACTCATTTTCATTGTACTGGTAATCTGTATTAAATGAGCCATTACGATATGAATCAGTTAGCCTTTCCCGCTACTGCTTTAAGATTTCTCCACTCCTCGAAACAATGCATTTCATTTCATTGATACCATTCCACCCAAATACGACCGGTCGAAATGACGTATAAGGTCAGCAGTGCATTTGAGATTCCTAATCCCTAGGGCCTAGTCCCTAATCCCTTTCCAAGTCACCAGTCACTAGTCACCAGCTGCCTCACTGCTTTTCAAAAGTGCCCTTACCACGTATCCCGCCATCATCATGCCGGAAACCGGGGGGACGAAGGAAATAGAACCCGGTGCGTGGCCTTCTCCGATGGGTTTGTGGGGCAATTCTTTGGAATACACCACCGTCAAGTGACGAACGCGGCGGTCTTTCAGTTCTTTTCTCATCTTCCGTGCCAAGTGGCAGACGGAGGTTTTATTGATGTCCGCAATCTGGAGCATTTCTGGGCGAAGGCGATTGCCGGTGCCCATGGAGGAAATTTCCGGAATCTTCAATTTCCAACAGGTTTCGGCGATGGAAATTTTCGCCGGCACGTCGTCAATGGCATCAATGATATAGTCGGCATGAAGATTTTGGATAAATTCTTCGTCCCCTGGTTTATAAAATACCGGCAACGCTTTCGCATCGCAAGCGGGATTCACTCGATGGGCCCGTTCCACCATGACTTCCGCTTTATTTCTGCCAATGGTGGTGCGGTCCGCCACGAGCTGACGATTGAGATTGGTAATGTCCACTTCATCTTTATCAATGAAAACAAGATGGCCCACGCCGGCTCTCACCAGCGCTTCCGCCGCATAGGAACCGACGCCGCCGATACCGAAAACAACCACTGTCTTCTGGGCTAAACAATCCACCCCTGTTTCATCAATGATTCGGGCGGTCCGGGTAAAAATAGGATCCATTATTTGCCTCCTGGAATGATTTCAAGCCAATAGCCATCGGGGTCATTGATGAAATAAATGCCCATGGTTGGATTTTCATAGCAAATGCAACCCATCTTTTCATGTTTCTCATGGGCCGCTTTCATATCATCCACCTCAAAGGCCAGATGAAATTCATTTTCGCCCAGGTTGTAGGGTTCTTTCCGATCCTTGAGCCAGGTCAGTTCCAACAGATGCTTCGTTTCCCCATCGCCCAGGTAGGCCAGGATAAAGGAGCCGTCCGGAGCCTTGAAAGTACGGACTACCTTGAGTCCTAAGGCTTCTTCATAGAAAGCGATACTTTTCTGTAAATCAAGTACGTTGAAATTGTTGTGATTAAACGTAAATTTCATGAATTACTCTCCTCTTTCATTTTCCTAAAAATCGATGTATTTAGTATAACACAAAAAGGGATATTATTCTGCCTTGAACATTGATTAACAAAGCTAAGTCCCCGCCTCCCAACAAGGTTATCATCCTACCTTGTCAGTTTTTTCTAACAAACTAAAAACACTGCTCACATCAAGGTTATATTTAGTGACGACTCGTTAATTTTTTTCAATAGCAAGAAGCCGACTTGGTGGATTGTTGTTAGTTATTAGTTATTGAGCCCAACCGGCAACAAACAACTAACAACAGCGAGTGTATTGAAATCTGCACAATAACTCCTATTTCTACACACTTAAATGTCAAAATTTTGCTACATATATTCAGTAAACATCAGGCATATGAATTATCAAGCATTCACTAGCCACTAATCTCTATTTTTATCGCAAAATAAAAAGCCCACATCATCAGCAATGTGAGCTTCTTACATTTTATTTCCCTAAATTTTTAAACAGCATATCCACAAACCGATCCGCATCAGAATTGAGTGCTACCTGAGCAGTCACAGGGTCTTTTCCCTTCTTCGTATTATGGAAATCGGCCACCATGCGACCATCGCAGAGACCGCCAGCAATGTCTATATCCACATTGGCATCGGCTAGTTCAGTAATGACATTTTCATCAATGAGATAGGCAATCGCCAGTGCATCGTGGATGGGAGCCATGTGATTGTCATAGCGATAGAGCATCACGCTGGCAACGGTGCCTGGAGTATGACGCAGCTGGTAATTGTGGTCGGATACGTCATTGACTTTGAGGTTGTCGATACGTTTCTGTACCATGGTTGCTGCAAATTTTGCTTCTGGCGTACCGAGAGCGGCCAGTTCTTTGTTCTTTTCTTCGGAAATACAAGCACGCCAAGTGGCATCCAGGGGTAGAATCACTTTCGGAATGGCAGAGTCCATGACGATTTTCGCGGCTTCTGGGTCGGCGTAGAAATTAAATTCTGCCGCCGGGCTGGCGTTGGCACCGGTGTGTCCACCACCCATGATAACCAATTTCTTAATTTTTCCTGCAATTCTTGGTTCGATGCGAAGGGCCATAGCCAAGTTGGTGAGAGGACCTACGGCTGCCACGTAGATGTCGCCTTCCGATTCCATCAGTTTCTTCACCAGGAAGAATACGGCGTGTTCTGGATGAACTTTGATTTTCGCTTCTGGAAGAGGCAGGAAATCGCCGTGGCAATCGTTCAAGGTCACGCGAGGAAGTCCCGGTTTTCTTGTAGGGATTTCATTACAGATGATTGGCTCTTCGCAGCCTCGATACACGGGTACGTCAGATTTCATGAATTGCACCACCCGAAGTGCATTTTCTGTTGTTTTCGGCACGATACGGTTGCCATTCACCGTGGTGATGGCCTGCAAATCAATGTCGTCCGATTTCATAGCCAGCATAATAGCAATGGCATCATCGGAACCGGGGTCACAATCTAAAATGACTTTCTTAACCATAGTATTTTCTCCTTTAATATTATTGGTGACTCGTGACTAGTAGCTAGTGACTGGAATTGTATTTTCCCTAGTCATCAGTCACCATTTATATAGTAAACACATAAGAAGCTACCATATCAACAAGTAGCATG
This sequence comes from Paludibacteraceae bacterium, assembly GCA_963597965.1. Classification (GTDB taxonomy): domain Bacteria; phylum Bacillota; class Negativicutes; order Veillonellales; family Dialisteraceae; genus Dialister. Next base: position 20,542 of record CAVBRV010000021.1, read on the forward strand.
ATGAAAAGCAATGGGGCCGTGCGTTTGGCTAAGCGAATGGGCTGGATGCCTGCGGTTCCTGCGATGGCGATGAGAGCGCCGCACACCGGAGAAGAGGCACGACCGATAGAAGTAGCTAGTTCCATTGGCAGAAGCAGGGTCAAGGTGGGCACACCCAATTTCGCTGCCACGGCCGGTGTCAACGGACCGAAAGCAAAGAAAGGGGCTGCGCCACTACCCATGATGATAGCGAAAATATAGGTAATTCCGGTGAGGATAGCCATAATCAGGATGGTGGCCCCTTTCATATCGGAAATCATGTTGGTAAAAATGGTGATACCGCCCAGGATTTTGATGCCTTCCGCAAAGACGGAGGCAGAAATAATGATTGCTACGACGGAGACGAAGACATTTGCCATGCCTTTGAAGACCACTGCCATATCTGCAGGAATGGCATTTCTATCTTTACGGAAAATAAATTCGCACAGGAACGACACCGCAAAGCCGATGAAATTCGCTGTGATCACGTCAATGTTGATAGACGGCAGGAAATAGGCCGCAAAGACCAGCACCAGTGGAATCAATGGCAGAAATACGTAGAAGAATGGAACCGCTGGATTTTCGATGGATTCTCCTTCTCCCAAAGAGGATTCTTCTTCCGTCATTTTCGCATCTTTCTGGTCCATGTAGCGATAGTAGAATGGAATCAAAACAGCAGTCACCAGTACGATAGAGAGTACCACTTTGTACTGGTATTTCAAAAACATTTCCACCACATTCATTTGCGCCACATTTGCCATGAAAAGGGTACTGCCATCGTTAGGCCCATAATCTAGGCAGAGCAAAGCCAGCACGGAAGCGGCGGTAATGGGACGGATGCCCAGCGCGATGAATACAGGAAATACGGTCGCCAGCATGAGCACTGCCAGACTGGCTTGGCTAGGAAGCACCAGTTTCAGGCACATGCCGATGAGATAGAAAACGCTCAAAATGAGGTACTTATTTTTGATTCCTCCCAAAAGGCGACTGGCAGTGAAAGCCAATTTCGTAGAAGCACCGATGTGTTTCATGTAGGTCGCATATCCTGTCACCACCATGATGAGCGTACCGATGCCAGCGATATTTTTCTTAAACGTGGCCGTCAGGAATCCGAAGGTATCAAGAAATACATTCCCTAAGGACCCTTTCGGTAAAATCGGCGTTCCTGTCAAAAGACTGGCGGTCATCAGAATCACGATACCAGATGCGAAGAAGACGAAAATCGCATTGTACTTCTTCAAAATCAGCTTGGCCACAATCACCGCAAATACCACGGTCAGACCAATCAAAAACCATTCATACATAACTGCACCTCACTAGATAATGATTTTCACAACTTATTCATTATAGCAGACTATCGTTCTTTTTAGAAATAAGAAATTGAGTGAGTAGAAATGATTCCGCTAGTGGTTATAGGTTCTCAAGGTTCTCAGGGTTCTCAAGGTTCTAAAGGTTTCTCGAAGGCGCCAATGACATCAGCGACAATCGGCACATTCGGGAACCCTTAGAACCCTGAGAACCTTTAGAACTTTGAGAACCACTAACCACTAACAAAATCCCCCCTACTCACTCCAATCCCTAAAATCAGCAACACAAAAAAAGCACAGACTATTCCCATATCCTGAACCAACGCCCCCACACTAGTCAATGGTCAGCGCATTCGGC
>CAVBRV010000022.1:0-22133 GCA_963597965.1 Paludibacteraceae bacterium
GAAGAGATTTCTCCACTCAGGGACACAAATCCATTTATACCACTTTCTTCATTTCATACAAATACGATCGGTCGAAATGACGGATAGAGAGGAAATCGATTTCTTAACTTAGCAACATGGCCCTCTAGGGAAAACAAGACGCTAGTCTGGACGCCTATACCGTTTTTCTCACAAAGCAATTCATGCCGCTACTGCGAGCTATCCCCTTGTCCATTCGCTTCGCTCATGGCCTTTCCCCTTCCAAAGGAAGGGGATTTTAGGTACTTATACCGCCAGTTTCTATAACTATGACACCGCTGCATAACCCTTAAATACACACTTCATCTCCATGTCCCTCTAGCCGCACCACCGCTACAGAACCTTCAAATGCACGCTCCATCTCCATGTCTCTCCAGCCGTGCCACCGCTACAGAACCCTAATCCCTAGCTACTAATCCCCAATCCCTAACTGCCTACTTTTTCCCTTTCTTCCCCTTCTTACTCTTCTTTCCCTTTTTATGCTTCTTACTCTTTTTCAACTTCTTCGCCATAATCTTTTGCGACAGCACTTCCGGATCATCCACGCCGCCCAGGTCCTCTTCGGTCATATCCCAATCCCCATCGATATTGTCCTCTCCATCGGGGAGGCCCAAGACGTGGGTTTTATATTCCAAATTGAAATTGCGATCCTGCGTCAATTCAGCAGGCAGGAGATTTTTTCTCTTTTCTTCTTTCTCCATGAGCTGTCTCAGCAAATCTTCCATTTCTTCCGTCACAGCCAGGATTTCCTTGATACGCTCTTCCTCCGCCGGACGATTGTCTTCTTGCGGGTCCAGCATGTAGGACTGCAGGAACGCGCGATTTTCTGCCAATTTCTGGCTCAGGATATCCAGTTTTTCATGCCATGCTTTGCTGCTCATAAGCTACTCCTTTCCGGAAGCGGGGTCTTCCGTCACCAATACTTTATCAATTCTCCGGTTATCACAATCCACCACTTCAAAGGTGAAACGACCGTATTGTACTTTTTCTGTTTCCTTGGGAATATAGCCCAAAAGGTACGTAATGAAGCCGCCCAGCGTTTTGTAGTAGGCTTCCTCTTCGCCGGGGAGTTCTTCTTCCATGTGGAAATATTCCCGGAAATCGTCGATAGAGCACAGCCCTTCGACCAGCCAGGAGTGGTCCGACCGGCGAATGAATTTATTTTGTTCTTCTAAAATATCTTCTTTGTCTCCCGGCATATCGCCCACGATTTCTTCCAGCACGTCATGCAAGGTCACCAGGCCCGAAAGGGTGCCGTATTCATCAATGACAATGGCTTCATGGGTGCCGCGAGAGCGGAAGAGTTGCAACAGTTTCGTCAAAATCAATGTTTCTGGAATGTAAAGGGGCAGGTGAATGGTGTCCATGATGGAGGCTTTCACCGATTTCCCTGGATTTTTATGTTGGTCCATCAGCACTTCGGACACATCGGCCAGCCCTTTGAAATCATCCAGCGAACCGCTCCCCACGGGCAGACGGAAATGGGAAGATTCCATCATGTCGCTCCAAATTTTCTTTTCCTCATCTTCCAAGTCCAGCCACGTCAGCTGGGGACGAGCTGTCATGCAATCGGAAGCGGTCCGATCATTGAGGGCAAATACGTTGTCAATCATTTCTGGTTCTTCTTTGTCGAAGGTGCCTAGTTTCGCCCCTTGCTGCAGAAGGACTTTGATTTCCTCTTCAGAAACAGGCTGTTCACCGCCCATTTTGACGCCCAGAAGGCCTACTACAATTTTTGTGGATTCCGTAGAAAACCATACCAATGGTTTGCAAATGGTAGCCATCATGATCATGGGACGAGCCACGATGCATGCTGCTTTTTCTGGAATGGCAATGGCAATCCACTTCGGCGCCAATTCTCCGATGATTAAGGAGAAATAGGTCACCAATACCATGACCGTCACCATGCTGATGCCTTGGGCATAGGGGGCCAAGAAAGGAATCTTCGCCAGTTCCTTTCCTAAAGGCCCTGCCAACGACGCACCGGAAAACATACCGGTAATAATGCTAATGGTGGTGATGCCCACTTGGATGGTGGCAAATAGTTCTTCTTTTTCTTCTGCCAATCGAAGGGCATACACGGCACTTTTATTTCCTTCATCAATGAGTTCTTGCAATTTCGTCTTCCTGGCGCCCACGATAGCAATTTCCGCCAGAGAGCAAACACCATTTCCTAAAACGAGTAACACAATAATGACCAGTTCCAGCCATATGTGACCGTCGTCCATAAATTTTTACCTCCTAGTAAAATCAATGCCATTACGTGAAGCGAAATATGGGATGACTTCTGTAGATATACAGGTTTCTCAGGTTGCTCAAGGTTCTAAGGGTTCTAAAGGTTTCTCGAATGCGATAATAATCGCTAGCATCAATCAGCACATACAAGAAACGTGAGCATCCTGAGTAACCTGAGTAACCTTTTTTATCCACAGAAAGCATCTCAAATGTCACTTTATTTCATGACCTCATTATATATGTATTATATCATGGAATCATAGGGAACTATAGAGCATTGGTGGTCATTCATTCACTTTTCAACTGGTAAGAAAACGGATTCGTGATTGTTGTTGGTTGTTGGTTGTCTGTTGTTTGATCCCAACAACTAACAACTAGCAACCAACAACAATAGCTGATTTGATTTCCTGTGTATAGAGGTTTACGGTTTAAGGTTTAGGGTTTACATTCCTGCACATAAACCTTAAACCAATGACACTTTTTCAAAACTAATTATTGATGAATAATGAACTCGGAGAGTAACCCCTAAACCATTTGTTAGCTATTGAGGCCAAACAACCAACAACCAACAACAGCCAATAATTTAATTTTTCCAGTTGCTTTGATGGAAGTAAGAAATATATAATAATAGGGCAACATGAAATGACAAGTTTTCTATTTCACTATGTTGGTAACTAGTGACTAGTGACTGGTGACTAGGAAAACGCATGGCCCAGTCACTAGTCCACCAGTCAACGATGGTAACGCTTTCATTGATCGTGATGCACTAGCGATATGTAAAATTTGTCTTTCACTCCATAGGAGGATTCATGAAAGTTTCTATTATCGGCAGCGGAAGCACGGCTTTGGCGGCTGCCGCCTTTTTACAACTCAAACAAATCCCGGTCACCGTGTATGTGCGCAAGAAAGAAAAAATCGCGGCTTGGAATACCGACCCCATCCAAATCCATGGGCAAATGGACACGTCTTTTTATGTGCCCATTTCTTCTACCCTGCAGGAAGCGGTCCACTTCGGGGATATTCTCATGGTTTGCACCCAGGCCAATGATCACGAAACGGTCACAGCAGAATTGGCGCCCTATGTGAAGAAGGGGCAGTGCCTTCTCTTTTTGAACGGCTGCTGGGGTGCGGTGAAGGCGTATCGCTATTTCCAAAAGACTTTCGGCCAAATTCCCATCGCCATTGCGGAAACCGCCAACATGCCTTTCATCGCGTCTTTGTCAGAGGATTTCCTGACCCTTCAATTTCAAGCGATGAAGGAGGAAATAGGATATTCCTGTATCGGTGCCGAAGGAAATCTGAGTGAACTGTTACACCTACTCGCACCAAAAGTGAGTCGCGTGTCTTCCCCTGCTTCTACCTCATTGTCCGCCACCAATCCCATCATCCATGTGACACAGTGTTTGTTCAATATCACTCGCATCGAAAACGGAGAAGATTTCTCTTTCTTCGGTGCACCAATGACACCCCGTATCGCTCGGTTTATCGAAGGTTGCGATAAGGAACGACTGGCTATCGGAAAAGCGCTGGGGTTAGAACTGTCCAGTTTACTAGACGTGCTCAATTCCTTCTGGGGCAGTCGTGCGTCTACACTCCACGAAGCACTCACGGAAAATCCGTCTTACCAATCCGTGAAAGGCCCCCTTTCTTTGAATAGTCGTTATCTCACCGAAGACCTCCCCTGCGGCCTCACCAGCTTGATGGACCTGGCCGACATGATGCACGTCAAAGTCCCTCACATCTGTGCTCTGGTCTACACCGCCAATTTATATCTGAAACAACCCTACCAGCCATTTCTGACGCTGCAAGATCTGCGGGTGATTAAGGGGTTGAATAAGTAGTTTTAGGTAAATAAGTGACTAGTGACTGGTGACTAGGAAAATGTGCCCCAGTCACTAGTCACCAGTCCACCAGTCACCGCTATCTATCATTTTCATTTATGGTGATGCACCAACGGTGTATCAAGATTCCTAGAAAGGAAATCAACCTATCATGAAAAAAATATTATTTCCACTCATCGCCTTACTCCTTAGCATTTCTCCTGCTATGGCAGAAAATTGGATCGCCCTGCCCACCGATAGCAGTGCGGAGGTCGATACCGATTCTTATGTAGATAGCGGGATTCGTTCTTCCATCGCCCTGTCCTTGTCACTGCCACAGGGGAAGGCGGTTTCTGTATTGGAATTTGACAAAGACCAGCGAACCTACCGGGTAGCAGAAGTGAAAACTTACACCGCCGATGGGAAGCTGAAAGATGATACCTCCTATAGCGATGATGCGGACAGCTGGAGCCCGCTCCTGCCCAATTCTTTCGGGAAAAATGTGTACACCCATTTTGTAGAATACCCCCTGCCCCATTTCGCCCATCCTGTGTGGCTCAATATTTATAAAGAAAATGGGGTGAAATATCACGGCAGCACCTATGATATTGAGCAAAATACAATCAGTTATAAAAACGGCTACGCCACCTTCTGGCTCCGTATCGCCTATCCATGGAAAGATCAGAATTTCTCCGCCGTCATTTATCAAGTCAAAATGGACATCCCCAACAAACGGGTCCAGACTCTCTCTATGACCGAATACGGATTTGATGGAAAAATCAAATCCCACGGTGCCGGCAGCACCGAACGCTCCCCCATCACCCCCGACACGCCCATGGCAAAAGTGCATCAGTATCTGAAGGCGGAATTGGAAGCCGGACGTATTAAGATGATCTCTACCGGAAAATAAGGTAAGTGGTTTGCAAACCGCTTACTACCCATATCGTATGTAAACCATCATATAATAGGTTATTATTCTGCCTTGTCCATTTCCATTATAGTAACAAATAGAAAATTACCGCTTGTTACAAAGTTATAAGGGTTATAAAAGGTTATGCCTCTAGCGAAAATTTCATAACCTATATAACCCTTTTAACCTTGTAACAAACCGTCGAGCTACTATGTTAAGAAATAGCACTCAGCAGAATAATAACCCTTTCTCTCATGTTTCACGTGAAACATGACGCTAACGAACTTGAGTCCTAATCCCTAATCCCTAGTCACCAGTCACCAAATTTTGAGGTTTTTATGTCCCAAATATATGTCAAATCATTATCCTCTGCCCAGGCAGAGGCTTGTTATAGTGCCTTTCTCACCGGAAAGCTTCCGACAGAAGGCTGCATCATTACAGAAGGCTCCCATGTGTACTTACTGGATGCCCTGCCGGTTTTACCTGAAAGCCAAGGGGTGCCGGTCAATTTCGGCCCCGTCGATTGGATCGCTTCCCTTCTTTCTTCTCAAATGAAAAGTGTGGTGGCCTACCGGGAATATCTTCTCGGCCGCCGTCTCCCTGCTGGCGTGGCGCTCGCCGCTTCTGCTGAAGGGATTTTGGTATTTCCTAGTGAAATATACGAACCCGATTTAGGCGTGATGTCTCCCTTCCAACTTTCCTTTGACCCCTTAGAAGAAGTGCTGACGCCCCAAGAAGCGAGCAAGCTATACAAGGTCGATGCCAAACGTATCCAGGCCGATTGCGAACAAGCCGGCGTCAATGGCGTTTTCTCTTTGCAAGAAGTGCGCCATTCAGGAAATACGTGGTTGCTCCTCAAAAGTGCGGCTGGGCGCGTGTATCATGAAGACGCTCCCATTTCCTATGCCATCAATCCCCTGCTTCTCGTTTTCTCCACCGTAGAAGCCGCGTCCATCTGGAACCGCGACAGCGGGGTAGTCCGCAGCGCCGCCGGTGGTGCCGGTCACACCGCCGCCCGCATGATGGAAGGAGATCGAAGAAAATCCGGCCGTATCTGGCTCGTTCGTAGAGAAGCGATGAATCGGCTTTTCGGGCAAGCCATGCCGGAATTGATGCATGAGGCGATGAAGCACCTAGAAAATGCGTAATGCGTAATGCGAAGTGCGTAATGAAGGTGGCGGCGCATCAAATTTGGAAGCGCCGCAAAGAATATAATAAAAAAGAACCCAGATTGAAATGAGATACTTTCATTCTGGGTTCTTTTCTATTTAGAGGATGATCATTAATTCATACGCCCGCTGTTTACTGAATATGTGCAGTAAAATTTTGGTATTCAAGTGCATAGAAAATTGGGCTATTGTGCAGATTCCTGTGCACTCACTGTTGTTAGTTGTTTGTTGTCGGTTGTTTGGCCCCAACAACAAACAACTAACAACCAGCAACCAGCAACAATCACCATTCCGAGTCCTTTCTATTGAAAAAACGAATTAACGAGCACCCACTAAATAGTGCACAGGTTTATACAGATTTGGACAAATTTCCTTGCATCAAATTTGTCTTTTTATATAAAAAGGGGTATTGGGGCGCTTCCAAATTTTATGCGCCCCTTCCACCATTACGCACTACGCACTTCGCATTACGCACTCGAACTACTTTTCTTATAAAACTCTCCCCAAGTCCACCGCCATCTGCTTATCCCGTTCCGGTGGGCGGCCGGCTATGGTGAGGTAGCCTCCAATCATGGCGCCGTTGAGGCCGGCGGACAGGGCGAAGGCTTGCATGTCGCGGAGGGAGTTTTCTCGTCCTGCACAAACACGCATGATGACGTGGGGCAGAATGAAGCGGTACATGGCGAAAATGCGCAATATTTCAATCGGCTTCGGTGGTTTATTTTTGCCAAAAGGCGTGCCGGGGATGGGATTGAAAATATTGAGAGGCACTGAGGTCACATGGTGTTCCCGCAGGGCAAAGGCCATATCAATGCGGTCTTCGTCATTTTCACCCAAGCCAAAGATACCGCCGGAGCACACTTCCAGCCCCGCTGCCTGGATGCGGCGAATGTGTTCTTCTTTTTCTTCATAGGTGTGGGTGGTGCAAATATTAGGAAAATAGCGTTTGGCTGTTTCCAAATTGCAATGAATCCGCTGGCAGCCCGCTTCTTTCAGTGTTTTCAGCTGTTCTTCTGTCAGAAGGCCCAAAGAGCAGCATACAGAGAGTTTCGTCTGCTCTGTAATCATCTTCACCGCTTTCACGATGGAAGCAAATTGCGCCGGATCGCTCTGGCCCCTCCCAGAGGTGACGATGCCAAATCGTTCCGCTCCGTAAGCTTCGGCCTGTTTTGCTTCTTTCAGTAAATCTTCCGGACTGCGAAGAGGATATTCTTTTACCCCCGTATGATACCAGCCGGACTGGGCACAAAATTTACAATTTTCCGTGCAACGTCCACTTCTGGCATTCACATCACTGCAGAATCGCATTTTGTCCCCGCAAAAAGTTTTTCTGATTTTATCGGCACAAGCCATGAGGAAGAACGGTTCTTCCTTTCCCGCTGCAAACAATTTCTCCGCCTGGTCTCTGGAAATATCCGTCCCCCCCAGAACCTGGTCCATACAGGCGGCGATGTATGTCATATTTTCGTTCATTTTCTATTCCCTCTTTTGTATACAGGATACTCAGGTTGCTCAAGTTTCTCAAGTCGCTCAGGTTTCTCGAAAGAAATGATACCACCAGAATCAATAGGCAATGCCCCTATCCCGATGTAAAGCGAAATATGCAATGATTTCTCTTTCAAAGGTTCTAAGGGGACTAAAGGTTCTAAAGGTTTCTCGAATGTGCTAATGACGCTAGCGTTTATAGGCAAATTCGAGGAACCTGAGCAACCTGAGAACCCTTAGAACCCTGAGCGACCTGTACCATCAATCCAAATTCGGCGCCGTCTGTGTACGTCCCAGGTCGTGGAGCATGGCGATGTCATCTTGCGGGTCGGAGCCTTTGCTGGTGAGGTAGTTGCCAATCATGACACCATTCATGCCACCGGCCAGTGCCATGGATTGGAGACTTCTAAGGTTGATCTGACGGCCGCCAGCGGTACGGATTTGCGCTTTTGGCAGGACAAATCGGAACATCGCAAAAGAGCGGAGAATTTCCAGTGGCTCCAAACGCTTGTTGTGTTCGTAAGGAGTGCCTGGAATGGGGTTCAGTACATTCAGCGGGACAGCGTCGATGTGCATATTTTTCAAATGAAATGCCATTTCTACCCGCTGGTCCAAGGATTCTCCTAAGCCAAGAATCCCGCCGCAGCAGACACGAATGCCTGCTTTTTGTGCCCGAGCCACATTTTCCGCTTTTTCTTCTGCCGTATGGGTGGTGCAGACTTCTTTGAAGAAAGAAGGTGCTGATTCGATATTGCAATGCAGGCGGCTGATACCCGCTTCTTTCAGCTGATACGCCTGTTCCTGCGTCAGGAATCCGAGGGAGCAGCATACTTCGATGTCCACTTCCTTGCGAATACGACGGATTAAGTCCAAGATTTCCGCAAAGTCCTTCGGATTTCTCTGGTCGCGGCCTGCAGTAACAATATCGAAACGAGCAGCTCCCGCTTTTTTCGCTCTCTTTGCCGCTTCAATGACCTCATCTTCCGGAAGGAATTGATAGGTTTTTACGCCTGTGTTATAACGAGCAGACTGGGCACAGAATTTACAGTCTTCCTGACAAGAACCACTACGAGCATTGATGATGGCGCAAAGGTCTACGCTTCGACCGGAAAATTTTTGGCGAATCTTATCAGCGCATGCCAAGAGAAGCATGGTATCTTCATCCTTCGTGCGAATCAGAGCTTTCGCTTCTTCTTCGGTGATGGCCCCACCATTCAATACTTTTTCAGTCCACTTTAAAATCTGTTCACAGCTGCTTTCCATTGTAAAAACACTCCTTTTTTTGATGGGAAATACAGGTTTCACGTGAAACATCTATGCTATGAAGCTAACGATTGGAATGAGCAAGGATGATTTCGCTTGTGGTTGCAAGTTGCTCAGGTTTCTAAGGGTTCTCAAAGTTCCTCGAATGTGCCGATAGACGATAGCGTCATCAGCTCATTCGAGAAGCGTGAGAAACTTGAGCAACCTGAGTAACCTTTGCATCAGCAGAAATCATCGCAAGTTTAACTTAACGTAGCAATATTTCGTGAAATATGTATTTCCTAAAACCTCCGGCCTTCTAACAACCGGGTAATGCCTGTTTGAAACCTTACATGTATATGCCGTGAATGCTCGTTCATCTTTATTTGTAATGGTGACTAGTGACTAGGAAAAGCCTACCCCAGTCACTAGTCCACCAGTCACCAATACATAAATAATTTACATAATATCTATATAAAATGATTGAGCAATCACTATGTAATAGAAATATTCGTGTTTCCAATGGTGCGGAATATTTCTAGTAAATGGTGACTCGTGACGGGTGACTGGTGACGAGAAAATGTATTTCCTAGTCACCAGTCACTAGTCTACCAGTCACCCAAGTATCAAAGCTGAGGCGTCGTCATGGACCGTCCCAGGTCCTCCGTCATGCGGATGTCTTCTTTCGGATCACGACCACCAGTGGTGAGATAACCGCCCACCATGATGCCATTGAGGCCGCCAGTCAGGGCGTAGGCCTGCAAACTCCGGAGGTTCACTTCTCTGCCACCAGCGGTACGGATCAATGCTTTCGGCAATACGAAGCGGAACATAGCGAAGGTGCGGAGCACTTCCAGCGGGGGCAGCCGTTTATTGGTATAGAACGGCGTGCCTTTCACTGGATTCAAGATATTCATGGGCACCGAGTCGATGTGCATGGATTTCAACTTGAATGCCATTTCCACTCGCTGGTCCAAGGATTCTCCCAATCCGATAATCCCGCCGCTGCACACGCGAATGCCTGCGGCCTGGGCGGTATGGATAATATCTTCTTTGTCGCCCATGGTATGGGTGCTGCAGATTTCCGGGAAATAGGAGGGCGCCGTTTCGATATTGCAATGAATCCGGGTGATGCCCGCTTCTTTCAGTTGAATAGCCTGTTCTTTGGAAATCAGCCCCAAAGAACAGCACACTTCAATGCCCACCTGTTCACGAATTTTCTTTACAATATCAATGATTTCCTCAAATTCGTTGGGGTTGTCCTGATTTCGTCCACTGGTGACCAGGGAGAAACGAACCGCACCAGCAGCTTTCGCTTTCTTAGCAGCTTCCAAAATCTCTTCTTCTGGAAGCAACCGATACACTTTAGCTCCCGTGTTATACCAACCGGACTGGGCACAGAATTTGCAATTTTCCTGACAATGACCGCTTCTCGCATTGATGATGGCACAGAAATCGACAGCGTTGCCGTTGAATTTCTGACGAATCTTATCTGCCATAGCCAGAAGCACCATGGTATCCTCATCTTTGGTACGAATTAATTGTTTTGCTTCTTCTTCGGTAATTTCACCACCATTCATGACTTTTTCAGCCAATCTGATAATTTCTTCGCAAGCACTTTCCATGGTAATCTCCTTTTTTGTACGATGCCGTTAAGTGCAGAGCCAGTTGCGATGATTCCGCTAGAGGTTACAGGTTGCTCAGGGTTCTAAGGGTACTCAGGTTAGATAGCGGCATTTATCGCAATCGTCATTTCGACCGATGGGATTTATGCTTGATGATTCTAACCATCTTCTGCGACTATGTGAGACAAAAGTGGAGAAATCTTGTGACGCCAGTGTACTGTGTCATTGAAATTTAACAAAATTGTCAATAATTGAGATGTTGGTTTAGGGTTTAAGGTTTAGGGGTTGTATATTTGCCATGAAACCTTAAACCAATGACACTTTCTACGCGAGAAATTATCAAATATGAGCTCGGTATATAAACCTTAAACCAATACATAATAAATGACGAATACTTAAATATCATTGATGCAATACACTAGGAAAACCTGAGAACCTTGAGCACCCTGAGTAACCTGTAACTTCTAGCGGAAACTTGCCTACTGACTTCAATCTTTAACCGCTTTCCTACCAAGAGCGCTCGTTTTGAATTGTTACCTTGTGATTTAGTATAGAATAAACAATCAATTCTGTCAATTGTTTATTCTTCGCAAGGTAACAATAAGTTAACATATTGAATAAAAGGCTAGCGATTGTTGTTTGTTGTCGGTTGTTAGTTGTCTGGCCCCAAACAACTAACAACCGACAACAAACAACAAAAAAGCCAAGGTTATCAAAGGTTATGAACATAAGCATTTCATATAACCTTTTATAACCCTGACTCTTTTGCTTGCATCTATTAGTTAGATGTACATGATCACAACATATAACCCGCCCGAAGGGCTACCCTTTTATTTCACGGCATGTCCGCAGACAAGCACACATCGTTTTCCGCCATCAACCTCAGTCAATCTGAATCCGATGGGAAGCTTCTACTTTCTTTTCGTCCTCTTTCGGCAATGCAATGGTGAGTACCCCATCTTTCAGGGCTGCTTTGATGCCATCTTCTTTGATGCCTTTCACAGAGAACTGACGCTGGAAAGCGCTGACGCCACGTTCGCGGCGGATGAAGTGACGATCTTCATCTTTGGTTTCTTTCTTGTCTTCTTTCTTAGCGGACAAAGACAGGACACCATTTTCATAGGAAATATGAATCTGGTCTTTTGTGAAACCTGGCATATCGCAAGTAATCTGATAATGGTCTTTCAAATCTTCAATATCCACTTTCGGTACAGCTACATAATCTTTGTACACCGTGGGCATATCGTCATCAAAGAAATGATCCAGAACCGTATCACCAAACAAACCATCAAATGGAATCAAACTACGCATATCAAAGACCTCTTTCCTTTGAACTTGATAAATATTTGTATGCAGGAGTTCCGGAGCCCTTCTCGGTTCCTTTCCTCCTGACAACTATAGTATAGCACGTTTAGCACTCTTGTCAATAGAGTGCTAAAATATTTTTATCTTTTATTTTGTAGTTGATTGTTGTTGGTTGTTAGTTGTTGGTTGTTGGTTGTTTGTTGTTTGACGGCAGAAAACCAACAGTCATCCTGAGCCGCCCGAAGGGCGTGTCGAAGGATCTTTGTGTTATTCCTAAAGAGGACCATGAAAAACTTACGAAATGAAATGAGACTTAGCGTCTGGGGCGTCTCATCCGAGACTAACAGATAAGCCGATTTATGTCATTTGCTACAATCCGCTTTTCAGTTAGCCTCATAAATTGATGCCCCAGACGCTAAGTCTCATTTCAATATAGATAACATCTCATTGTTACAAGTATTGAATAACACAAAGATTCCTCCACTTCGGTCGGAATGACGATAAGAGATGAAACCGCTATCTTTCACTTGCAATTTACTTCTTTCACTTGACCATGTTTCACGTGAAACATCACTCTAGCCGGTCATACATACCCCTTATAGCCTTCTGCCAAGCGGTACTTTTTGCTTGATACACCACCGAAAGCATCGAGTATAACCTGCCCGTAGGACATAACCCTAATCCCTAATCCCCAATCCCTAGCTACTAGTCCCTAGCTACTAGTCCCTAGCCACCAGTCACCAGTCACTAACTACCAGCCTTCCACTCCAACGTAAACTCCACCAACTTGGTCACCGGATTATTTCTTCGCTTCGCCACTCGCAAGTCGCCGCCCCAGTGCAATTTCAGTTGTTGCTCTAACGAATGCAAGGCCGCCGCAGACTGAGCGGTCCCCAGGATTTGTACCCGTTTTCCCTCTGTCTTGATTTGGGAAAGCACCACGCCTTGGGGCATGCTATCCGAAAGAAGCACCAGTTTTTGTTCCCAATGGGGATCCTCTTGTTCCAGCTGTTTCAAAAAATTGAGCAAATCCTCTTCCCGCTTCTCCTCTTGTTTCTGTGCCATCCACTGTTCTTTGATGGGCCGCCACGATTCTGCTTCCTTTTGCAACGCATTTTGCTGCCATGCATAGTCTACATATCGACCTACAGAAAAAATACAAAAAAGGAAAGCCAACAAAAGAGCCCCTTGCGCGAGCCGAAGTGTCCGGTTTTCCGGTGAAAAAATTGGCGTTTCTCGTTCATGGAACAAAGGCAATCTCACCTGGCAGGATTCTCCATAGATAAAAAGAGGCGTGATTCCATCCCATAAACTTTCCGTGGATAAGCCCCCCTGCCCATCTGCCCAATGCAACCGGTAGTTTTCCTCGGTCGGTTCCTCTTCGACTGGTTCTTCCTCCCAAGTGTCCTCCGTTTCTTCGATTTCTAACCCCTCATTGACCTGTTGCATTTCTCCATCTAGCCAAACTTTCCAAGCCAGCCATTTTTCTTCTTTGCAATCCGCCATGGGGATGACGAAACAAGGGAGGTCTGTTTCCTTTTGCTGTTCCATCATGGAGTGCATGAAAAAAGCGCCCTCTTCGGCCAAAGTCACTCGTTTGGTCCATATTTCTTTTTGTTTCCGAAATAACAAAGTCCCGCTATCTTTTTTCGCATAGAGGGCAAAGAAGGGTCCCTTCCCCAGAGAAATATCCAGTACCGGATAGGCCTCTTCCAATTTCCGTCCTGCCAAGGCCGCCCCTTCTTGCCATATTTCCATTTCTTTTCTAGGCCAAGCCGCTAGTATCGTTTCGTATCCTTCCGGGCTATGAGAAAGCACCCGATGCCCCAGTGCCATGGGGTCGTCGGCATGAAATATCCGGTCTTCTTCCCAATAAAAAGTTTCTTCCAGTTCCTCTTCTGTCATGTCGGGAAATTTCTTTGGTAAAAACCGGCAAGACGGTTGATTCACCAGCAGCACCAATGACTTTTGACCCATCCCTTTTTCTGCCAGCTGGTGAAGGGCTTGGGCGATGGAGGCGGGCTGCGTCATATTTTGTAATTCCACCGCTTCATGGACAAGAAATTTTTGATGTTGTACGACCGCCCCACAAAGCAATCCAGGTAGCGGAAGGACGTATAACGTTTTTTCGTTTGCAGGAAATCCCAGTTGCCCGGCCCAGCGCTGGAGAGTTTCCCGCAGTTCTTTAGAACTTTTCACTACTTATATCCTCCACCTGAATCGTCCGCCCCTGGTCTGTTTGTTGCGATGTATAGGTCAAGCGCAAGAACCGTTTATTTCCGCCCTGTCCATCGGTAGCAGAAGAACAAATCCGCCCCTTGCCCGCTGCGTCCTCAGAAATCACGACTTTCACTTGCACCTCACCCACGGCAAACATGACGGTCTTATTTCCTGTATGACCCTGTCGCAAATAAGCCAAAGCCCAGTTTGCCCCGCTCTCGGCGCCATACACCGAGGCCAACCCTTTTTCGTAATACAGCACGCTGCTTTCACTGCGGCTCATGTAGGCCAAAATTCCAATGGCTAGGGTCAAAAAAGCAGAAAAGAGAATGAGGAGTAGTAAAGCCGCCGTACCTTTTCGCTTCTTCATGATCGTTTCTCGTAATAATCAGCATAGGGCAAAATCGAAGTCTCGCAAAATAATTTTTCTCCGCTCATCTGATGGGAGAATTGAAAGGAAATATGGATGGGTCCTATGCCTGTTCTTTCAAAGACGGTTCCTTCCGCCGGTGCCTGAAAGGCAAAGGATTCCACTTTCCCACTGCTTTCTCCGGTCAGTGGCGCATTGGTTTCTCCATACAAATTCAGGTACAATTTTTCCTTATCCACATAAAAGGTATAGGGAGACACTTTATCTTTCTGATTATAAGCATAGTAGGTATAGCGATTGCCCCGATAGGATTCCCCCGCCTTCACCTGAGACACTTTCAAATCATTTCGCAAGTGTTCTGTCATTTCATCCATTACATAGAGCCCTTCTCCTATCATGCGTCCTCGCTTCGCCGCCCAATCGGCCAAGTACACCGCCTGCCCCAATAGCGGATACAAGGCGATGGACAAAGAGGATAGAATCAGAAGGCCCAGCATGGCATCCAGAAGAAATAGCCCTTTCCGTCGTTTCATCAGTGCCCCTCCACCAGTTGCTTCCACTCCAAAGACACGCCGCTACTATGTTCTACGTGGCAAGTGATTTCTACCATCAACACCTCTTCGATTTCTTGGGGTCTATATCCCACATGCACTCGATAGGTTCGTCCATTGCGAATGACTTCTTCAGGAAAGGAAATTTCATTTTCTAAAAATCGAAGATTATACTTGGCTTGTTCCATATCGTCCTGAGCAATCAGCACTTCGTCTAAATGAATTTCCATGCGCTGCTGCAGCCTCAGCACCGCTTGCAGCAATCCAAACGCCGCCGTGCCTAACATGAAAGCGATGGTGATGGCGACGATGGCCCAAATCATCAGAAATCCTTTGCGTCGTTTCATGATTACTCCTACGTTTTTGTTGTTGGTTGTTAGTTGTTGGTTGTTTGGCGTGCACTAACAATGAACGCTTTCTTTTAATTATCTCTAAAATGCACGCAAGAAGCTAATATGAATTTTGCATGTATACGGGGCGGTTCTTTCTAAAAAAGAGATACTTGATGGTGATCGCCCTTATGCATTTGATGCTTTGGCTAACAATCCGCTAGAGGTTACAGGGTTCTCAGGGGTCTAAAGGTTCTAAGGGTTCTAAGGGTTCTGAAATAATGTATCTTAAAACAGTAGCAGCACTGGCATGTGGCCCCTTGGAGAAGGGGCGGCGAAGCCGGGGATAGAATGGCCCGAAGGGGCATATTTCGGAAAAGCGGAATATATTATTGGGGATAACCTGACATGGAGAATTATACCGCTAAGGTGAAATGTGCTTCTATTGAAGCACTCTATCCCCCCTGCCCCCCTTCTCCAAGGGGGGAACGAAACTTACCGCTTACTTCAAAAAACAAATGAATGACCAGTTACTAAGTAGTGGTTACTCGTTAATTCATTTTTTCAATGACAAGAAAACACGTTGCGATTACCGTTGGTTGTTGGGGCCAAACAACCGACAACCAACAACTAACAACCAGTAACCATAAGAAATCCCGCAGCGAAGGGGAACGCTGCGGGATTTTTTTGCGAAACCAGGGATTAGGGATTAGAAGCTAGGGATTAGGAAAATTTCTTTCTAATCCCTAATCCCCAATCCCTAGCTACTTCATTTCTATCATTTCATCGATACGGATGCACTAACCGTGCAGGGAATTATCTTTCTCTCGTTCTGCAGAGACCGCGATCGCAATTTCTGAGGAAACGCAAAAGATGTTCGATTTCTGGGGTGGATGGCAATTCCTGTTCCATTTCCAGGATAGCATCATTGAGTTTCAGACCAGAGCGGAAAATGAGGCGATATGCCTTTTTCAGGAAACTTTTCACCTCTGGAGTGATGTTATTTCTAGAAAGGCCTACACTGTTGAGGCCTACCACGCGAGCTGGATTTCCGTCTACAATAACGAAGGGGCATACGTCCTGCACGATTTTGGACATGCCGCCCACCATGGCGCAGGCACCGATTTTGACAAACTGATGCACTCCGCTCATACCGCCAATGACGGCATGGTCTTCTACGGTGACATGACCAGCCACGCCGGAGAAGGAAGACATGACAATGTAGTCCCCAAAGTTGCAATTATGGGCTACATGGGTATAGGCCTGCAGCATGTTGTGAGAACCGATGCGAGTTTCACAGTTTTCGCCGGTGGCACGATGAATGGTCACATATTCGCGAAGCAAATTGTAATCCCCAATCACAACGGTGCTATATTCATCTTCAAACTTCAAATCTTGCGGATCTTCCCCAATGACAGCATGAGGATATACATGATTTCCTTTCCCCATGCGAACATTCTTGGCAATGACCGCATGCGGCCCAATGACGGTGCCTTCGCCGATTTCACAATTCGGCCCAATGAAGGCATACGGTCCAATGGTGACGTTTTGATGAATAATAGCAGTCGGATCAATGACTGCGGTAGGATGAATATTCGGTTCTACCGATTTAATCACTTTTAATTCCATGGTTGTTTCCCCTTTATAGCAGCTCCCGCGGAGCCATATCAATATTACATAGTGACTAGTGACTGGTGACTTGTGACTAGAAAATCCCAGTCACTAGTCACCAGTCTACCAGTCACCGGTGCTATCCATTTGATGCATAGTACTACTATAGCCTTACAGGCTAAATCCGAAGGCACGGTCTCCTTCTGGCACTCTTTATTTATAATCCTGATTTTTTACCCTTTTAAAACAGTTAAAATCATCCATTTATATGGATAGTCTTTTATTTTCTTTTATTTTCTCTCCATATCGCTTTATTTTAACTGTTTTTCTTGCGTATATATTGTTGGTTGAGAAATACTGTTATGCGTTAGTAGGAATTATTTCGCTAGAGGTTACAGGGTTCTCAAGGTTCTAAGGGTTCTAAAGATTCTCACGTTTTCCAAACTTCATACACCGCCAGTGCATCACTATTAATAAAAATGTACGAGCTCAAGTGGCTAGGGATTGGAATGCGCATTCCCTAATCCCTAGCTACTAATCCCTAATTCCTATTTTCATAGATACCGCTAACGTTTATAAGCTCACTCGAGAAACCTTTAGAACCTTGAGAAACCTTTAGAACCTTGAGAAACCTTAGCAACCTGAGAAACCTGTACCTCAGCAGAAATCATCCCATATTTCGCTGAACGTAACAGCATAACCAAGTTCTTATTTCTTTTCTACCTTATCTTCCGGTGTTTCATTCGGATCGAGCAGGTAGAAAAGGAAGTCCGCTTCTGCCTTATGTACATCGCCTACGTGGCATTCGCAATGCACTTTGCCCATGCGGCCAATGATTTTTTTGATGACCGCTTTGGTCACCAGCTGGTCTCCAGGAAGGACGGGGGAACGGAAGCGAACGTGGTCCATGCCGGTGAACATCGGGATAAGGCCTCTATTTTCTTCCGGGTACTGCAGAGCAACACCGCCGACCTGCGCCATGGCTTCACAAATGAGAGCTCCTGGCATAACCGGATGACCAGGGAAATGCCCCTGGAAGAAGGGTTCATTCATGGTGACACATTTCACACCGATCGCATAATCCATGGGCACCAGTTCAATAATTTTATCCACCAACAGCATAGGGTATCTGTGTGGCAAAATTTCCATGATTTCTTCTACGTTAAGTTCCATTGCTTATTCTCCTTTACTATGTTGGTGACTAGTAGACTAGTGACTGGTGACTAGGAAATACATAATCCAGTCACTAGTCACCAGTCCACCAGTCACCAATAATAAGATTCTCCTTTATAGTCAGACTTATGCTTTCAAAGCCTGTAACTTCGCCGACAATTCTGCATTCAGTTTATGACTGCCCAGGACGGCAATGATGTGTGCCTGCAGCGGTCCCACCAAAGAAATATCGCCTAAAATATCCAAAATCTTGTGGCGAACCAGTTCATCTTTGAAACGCAGCTTCGAGAGGCATTCCGTTTCAGAGTACACCACCGCATTTTCCAAATTGCCCCCTTTGCCGAGGCCCATTTTTCTCATGGCTTCCAATTCCCAAGTGAAACCGATAGTCCGCGCCGGGGAAATTTCTTTGATGTACCGGTCGTGGTCAATGATCACGTCCAAGGTCTGACTACCCAGGAGGGGATGGGGATTGATGGAAGTAAAGGTGATGCGAAGGCCATCGTAAGGAAGGGCGGCGATGAATTTATTGTCTCCTTCATAAACCGCTACGCTATGTGCCAGGGTCAATACAGGAATGGTAGCATCCTGTTCTACGATACCAGCTTCGAGAACCATGTCCACAAATGTCTTGGAAGAGCCATCCCCGACAGGCGGTTCTGGGGAATCCATTTCAATGAGGCAGTTGTCAATCTGCAACGCAAAGAGAGCAGACAACACGTGTTCCACGGTGAATACTTTCGCAGCCCCTTTTTCCAGGGTGGTGGCACGAAGTGTATTGGTGATATACTGGCTCTGGGCCGGCACTTCCGGTTGCCCGTCCAAATCGGTGCGACGGAATACGATGCCCGTCCCCTCCGGAGCTGGGTGCATAGTCATGGTAACGGGCATGCCCGAATGCAGTCCATTTCCTTTGTATGTCACTGGTTTTCCAATGGTATATTGCTTTCTTTCCAAAATAAAACACCTTTCGTATTGATAATAATTATTGCAATTATTTTATTATATACTTTTTTCTATCTTAGAGCAAGAAATTATTATATCCTCTCTTGCTTAAATCCCACTGTCCTCTTATACTTATCGTTAGAAAGTTGGCAGTAGGCAGTTAGCAGTTGGCAGTGATCCATTGTGCAAATTTCTGTGCACTCACTGTTGTTGGTTGTTAGTTGTTTGGATCCAAACAACCAACAACTAACAACCAGCAACAATCGCTAATCCAAATTTTCGCTATTAAAAGTTGAATCAACAAGCAGCTCCGATTGACTGCCTACTGCTAACTGCCTACTGCCTACTTCACGCAAAAGGAGATGAATCCATGAACTTCTGGCTGCAAGAAAAAGAAAAACTATCCCTTTGGTGGAAGGAAGTGTCCCCCAGGGAAATCGGAGGCTATTTTCTCTATGCCTTTTTGCTCCTGCTCATGGTCTATCTCTATGATTTGGCCTTAGGCGTCACAGGACTGTTTGCATGGTATCGGGCCTTGCGAAGTTTTGCGGAGTGCGGGCTGCTTCTCTTTCTGACCCAGCTCATGACCCACAAAAGTCTCCTCCATCCTTTCTGGCGCATCGGATATATTCCTTTCTTCTTATGGGCCACCATATTTCCTTACGTCCTCATCCATGCTAGAAACGGCATCACCGACCCCTCTTTCAATGAGCTTACCCCTTACTTTTTGACGGCCATCGCCATAGAGCTTTTGCTCTTTTTCATCATGAATGTCATTTGCCGGGTCTACGTAGGACGAAAGCTAGCCACTTTGATTTGCCTCGCGGCGGTTTGTTTCTTCTCTTTCAATGCGTTTGTCTTCTGGGCCCACTACTATTTCATGGGCATCATGATGACCGCAAAAGAAATGTTTTTCGTCCTGACCAACACCTCGGTCTGGGTGAAGGAAATTGTGCTGACCCATATTTCCTGGCCCCTCCTCATTCTTTGGCACCTGGGGCTAATTGGATTTGCCATCCTCTACGCCAAGTGGATTTATAAAAGCGCCTACCAGCTGGACCCCAAATGGACGCCAAGAAATAGAAAATCCTACTCCGTCATTCACCGGCTGCTCCAATTTCTCGTCTTCTTCGGCTGCGCCTGGCTCTTCATCCGCTGGGCCAGCGAATGCTTCCCCCTCCACGATTACGAAGCGGCGAAGGAATATATGGAGTATATTGAGATGATACGGAATAGCACATTGTAGAGCAGTTAGAAGTGAGAAGTTAGAAGTTAGAAATGTTGGAAGGGCGCAACACATTTATAAAGCGCCCTATTATATAAGAATCTGAGCTCACACTTTAACCGTAAATTGCAAAATATAAAAAGGTGTATCGACTATGAAAGAATTAATTTCATAGTCGATACGCCTTTTTATTATATATTTTACGGCGCTTTATAATTTGATGCGCCGCACCACCATTTCTAACTTCTAACTTCTAACTTCTCACTGCATTTAAAGCGTTTTGAAATGAAACTCCCTCTTCCCACTCGCATACTCCCCTACCGTCTGTCCTTGTCCGAAGAGTTTGTATTTATAGGAAATTAGTCCTTCCAGTCCTACCGGGCCTCTGGCGTGAATTTTGGAGGTGGAAATACCCACTTCGGCGCCGAAGCCGTAGCGGAAGCCGTCGGCGAAACGAGTGGAGGCATTTTGGTAGACCCCCGCTGAATCCACCAGGGCCATGAAAGTCTTCGCTGTTTCCTCATTGGTGGTGATGATGCAGTCCGTGTGATGAGAACCGAAACGATTGATATGGTCCACCGCTTCTTTCACATCCCCCACCAGTTTGATAGCCAGTTTCAAATCCAAGTATTCATGATGGAAACTTTCCTCTGCGGGAATCACATCCACCGGAATGATGGTATTCACTTCCTGGGTACCGCGAATGGTAACGCCCGCTTCTTTCAGTGCCGCTGCCAATTTCGGCAAAAAGGCTGGGGCAATGTCTCGATGAACCAGAATGGTTTCTACCGCATTGCAAGCCGCCGGATATTGGGTTTTCGCATCCACGATGACGCGGAGCGCTGTTTCTTCATCAAATTCTTTGTCCACATAAATATGGCACACCCCATCGGCATGACCCAGGACGGGAATACTGGTGTGAGACATGATGTACTGGACAAACTGATTGGACCCACGAGGAATGAGCAAATCCACGGACTCATGACATTCCAGGAGTTCATCGATTTCATTGTGCTGCTCCGCCTGGAGGAGGCAATTTTCCGGAAGTCCCGCTTCCATGGCCGCCTCATGAATGAGACGAAAGAGAACGCGGTTCGTATAAGTCGTTTCTTTCCCACCTTTCAAAATGGCACAATTTCCACTTTTCAGGCATAACGAAGAAATCTGTACCAACGCATCGGGGCGAGCTTCAAAGATAACTCCAATCACCCCGATGGGGCAAGTCACGCGATACAATTTGAGGTCCTCATCCAATTCACGGGCCAAGGTGATTTTGGAAATCGGATCTTCCAGAGCCATGAGTTGGGTCAGCTCCGCTACCACATCAGACAATTTCCCTTCATCAAACTTAAGCCGCTTCTTCACTGGCGCAGGAATGTGATTTTCCTCCGCCAGTGCCAAGTCTTTGTGATTGGCCTCAAAAATTTCTTGGGCATGGGCTTGCAATGATTCTCGAATCAGTGCCAATGCCTGATTTCTTTTCTCTATAGAAGAGGCCGCCAGCAAAGGGGAAGCCAATTTCATTTTGCGCGTTTCTTCTTTGATATTCATGATGGATGAAACTCCTTTCGGATATGTTTTTGGTGACTAGTAGACTAGTGACTAGTGACTAGTAGACTGGAATTTCTTTTATTGTAAAGTTTCATTCTCCCTATCGTCAAGTGAAGAGTAGGGTTATACTGGTTATGAACTTAAACTTCCCACCCGTAAAGTAGTGATTTCTTTCGATACCCTCAAAGAAATACGGACTTATGTTAGCATCACTAGCGTCATTTCGACCGGTGTTATTTGTGCGAAATGAAAAAGACGGTATAAATGAATTTGTGTCCCTGAGTGGAGAAATCTCAGCGGCACCAGCGATAAAGGCTTAATGACAGAATCCCGTCCCAGTCTTTAAGCC
>CAVBRV010000023.1:0-8680 GCA_963597965.1 Paludibacteraceae bacterium
TGAATAAAAATTCAAGAATCATTTCAAATAACGATTAAATCAGTGTTTCCCTAGTTGTTTGTTGTTGGGAGCAAGTAACTGACAACAAACAACTGACAACAAATTTATAAAAGCCACACTGCAGATTGCGGTGTGGCTTTTTCATTGTCATAGAAATAGATGATTTAGAAAACCATCCGATTTCCATCATTATTTTCTAAGGAATTCAGGAACCGCAATACCTGTGGTCGGACGTACCGTGTTGCTGAATCGGTTTGCGCTTGGCGCTGAACCAGAAGTTTTCTTCTTATCGCCGAAACCAGTAGCAATAACAGTAATGCGGACGGTGTCATTGTCCATATCGGGGTCAACCGATGTGCCCCAAATGATGTTAGCATCTGGATCGGCAGCTTCTGTAATAATCTGAGAAGCTTCATTGATTTCAAAGAGTCCCAAATCTTCATTACCAGTGATGTTGATAATAATGCCCTTAGCCCCATCAATGCTGCGTTCCAAAAGTGGGCTATTGATAGCAGCGGTAGCCGCATCAGCGGCACGGTTATCACCAGTGCCAGTACCAATGCCCATCAAAGCTTCGCCCTGGTCACTCATAATGGTTCTCACATCCGCAAAGTCCAGGTTGATAATGCCTGGTACGGTAATCAAGTCAGAAATACCCTGAATGCCCTGGCGAAGTACGTCATCAGCCTTCTTAAAAGCATCTTTCAAAGAGGTTTTCTTATCCATAATCTGGAGCAGTTTGTCATTTGGTACAACCAGAATGGCATCAACGCTACTCTTCAAACGTTCAATGCCTTCTGCTGCATTTTTCGCTCTAACTTTCCCTTCAAAGCTGAATGGCTTGGTCACTACGGCAATGGTCAGAGCGCCCAGTTCTCTAGCACACTGGGCTGCAACCGGAGCTGCGCCAGTACCTGTGCCGCCGCCCATACCTGCGGTAACAAATACCATATCAGCACCAGCCAGTGCTTTAGACAGGTCTTCTTTGGATTCTTCCGCAGCCTGTTCACCAACTTCTGGTTTTGCACCAGCACCAAGGCCTTTGGTTAATTTTTCACCAATCTGAATTTTGTTATCTGCTTCAGATTTATTCAAAACCTGAGTTTCTGTATTGACAGCGATGAATTCGACTCCTTTGACAGCGGCGTCGATCATACGGTTGACTGCGTTATTTCCGCCGCCACCTACACCAATAACTTTAATGTTTGCCATTTCGGACTGTTCCATCTTTACTCCTCCTTTAGGATATGTATACGATCTATCAACTCTATCCATCCTATACATCTGGATTTCATAAATTATCTATCATCTACTATACTGGCTGTATTAAAATCCTGCTTCTCTATGATTATACATCGAATATACATATATTATCATATCAATCGTGCTCTGTCCATTGATTTCATGCAGTAAATAAGCATCAAATTTCACTTGTTATCTGATTTTGTTATTGGTTGTTAGTTGTTGGTTGTCTGGAGCCAAACAACCAACAACTAACAACCAACAACAATCGCAAATCCAGCATCTTACCACTTGAAAAGTGAATTAATGGCTCTCTACTAAATATCTTCGTTTCAACTGCCCGCAAGCCGCTTGGATTTCATCCCCCATCTGCCGCC
Organism: Paludibacteraceae bacterium; assembly: GCA_963597965.1. Classification (GTDB taxonomy): domain Bacteria; phylum Bacillota; class Negativicutes; order Veillonellales; family Dialisteraceae; genus Dialister. The sequence continues at coordinate 1,620 of CAVBRV010000023.1, forward strand.
GGACCGTGGTACTTTTGCCATGCTTTTCCAAAATATCCTGGAACGCTTTCACTTCTTTCCAACTCGGCGGATAGAGCTGAATATGTTCCGTCCCATTGATAGGGATCAAATTAAAGTGGCAATTCATTTTGCCCACCAACCGACAAAGCTCTTCCGCGTTTTCTTTGGATGCATTCACATCTTTGATGAGAATGTATTCAAAGGTTACGCGGCGCCCCGTCGTTTTGAAATAATAATTGGCTCCGCGAATCACATCTTCGATTTTAAAATGTCGACTGGACGGCAAGATGCGATTGCGAATGGTGTCGTTTGGGGCATGAAGTGAAATCGCCAAAGTGATCGGCAATCCTTCATCGGCCAATCGATAAATTTGTGGGACAATCCCACAAGTGGATAAAGTGATATTTCTAAGACTGATATTCAAAAGGCCAGGATCACTGACCAGCCTGATGAAACGTAACGCTTCTTCGTAATTGGTCAGCGGTTCTCCTGCCCCCATGAGAACGATGGAGTGAATCGGTGCATCATATAACTCACGAAACGCATAGACTTGAGCTAATATTTCCCCAGCCGTTAAGTTTCGTTCCAGTCCATTTCTAGTAGACGCACAGAAAATACATCCCATAGCACACCCCACCTGGGTGGATACGCAAATGGAATTGCCATACACATGATGCATGCACACCGTTTCCACCAAAGAACCATCGGTGAGTTTCAGCAGCAATTTGGTGGTATCTCCATCAGTGGACTGAATCTGGCTCATGATTTCTGGCTTTTCCAATGTGCCATTTTCTTTCAGCCAATCCCGCATAGTAGCAGGTAGCTGTTTCATGTCATCAAAAGAAAAGACGTACCGTCGATACAGGTAGTCTTGGATTTGTTTCGCTCTGAATTTAGGAAATCCGTTTTTCGTGATCCAGTCTTCCATTTCAGAGAGGGTATGTCCCCAGATATTCCAGGTCATAAGTACTCCTTTATTAATTATGATAAGTAGGCAGTTAGCAGTCAGCAGTTGGCAGTGTAAATTATGACTTCGCTATCGATGACAGGGTTCTGTAGGTAGTAAATTGGCGATTGTTGCTGGTTGTTAGTTGTTTGTTGTTGAGACCAAACAACCGACAACAAACAACTAACAACAGTGCGTACAAAGGAATCTGCAAATAGCCCGTATTTCTTTGCACTTGAATATCAAAATTTCACTGCATATGTTCTGTAAACATCAGGCATATGAATGATCGAGCACCCACTAATTAAGTAAGCATTAAACAGACAGCAGTTTAGATATAATTCCGCTAGGGAAACACTGATTTAATCATGGTTTGAAATTATTCTTGAATTTTTATTCAAAGCGAGGAAAGAAAATCCGCGAATAGCGAGCTATTTAAGGATTTCCTTGACGATGCTTTGGATAAAAATTCATATCATTTCAAACTCTTTGATTAAATCAGCGTTTCCCTAGAGATTACAGGTTACTCAAGGTTCTAAGGTTGCTCAGGTTCCTCGAATGTGCCAATAGCCTCTAACGTCATTAGCTCATTCGGGAAACGTGAGAAGCCTTAGTATCCTGAGAAACCTGAGTAACCTTTACATCAGCAGAAATCATCGCATATCTCGCTTAGGTAAATAATGCCACCCACTGCCAACTGCCTACTGCTAACCGCTGACTTTCTTTCTCATCTTCGCCACGAAGAAACCGTCACTGCCCCATTCATCCGGCCATAAGGTCAGCATACCTTGTTCCGATGATTTGACACCTTCTAATGCAAAATCAACCGCCTCAAATTCCGGGTGATTTTCCAGGAACCAGTGAATCATATCTTCATTTTCTTCCTGGTTCAATGTGCAGGTACTATATACAAGTACACCACCGGGTTTCACATAGTCTGCCGCGCAGTGCAAGAGGGATTGTTGGAGCGGTGGAAATTCCGCTAAGTCCGCTTCGGTTCGTCTCCAGCGAATTTCTGCTTTATGTCCCAATACTCCCAGTCCTGAACAAGGCGCATCCAAGAGAACCCGATCATATTTCTCATGGACCTGGGACATCGGTTTCGTCGAATCCCTAGCTCCTGCATGGATGATGGTAATGCCTTCTTTCTTGGCATTTTTCTTGATGAGAGAAATTTTATGGGGATACAAATCCCAAGCATCGATGGAACCTTCATTGCTCATGAGTTCAGCCATTTGGGTGGTTTTACTTCCCGGTGCCGCACACATGTCTAAGATGGTTTCCCCCGGCTGGGGCGCCAATACTTTGGCGGGTACCATGGAAGAAGCAGACTGCACATAGGCAAGTCCCATGGGCAGGAAGTGAGCCAAAAATTGGTCGGCTCCTTTACAAATGATCCTTCCTTCAGGAAGACCTGGAATGGCTTCACTTTCAATATGAGCCATTTCCATTTTTTTGATGAAATCTTCTGCTGTTGTCTTTAGCAGATTGATACGAATGGTCATGGCTGGCGTTTCATTGAGTGCAGCAAAAACTTTTTCTGCTTTCTCTCTACCCCATGCCGCTTCCCATCGCTGAATCAGCCAAGCTGGTAAATTGTAGGTCAGTTCATCATGAAGCAACGCATTTTCTTCGATGGACGGAATCACCAAAGTTTCTTTCTGCCGAAGATAATTGCGAAGAAGTCCATTAATGAATCGCACGTTTCCCTGATGGGTCACTTTCTTTGCGATTTTGACCGATTCATTCACCGCTGCCGATTCAGGAATACGGTCCAGATAAAGAAGTTGGTACAAGGCAATACAAAGAAGAATCCGCACCGAAGGGTGAAGTTTCCGTAAAGGTTGACGGCTCATTTGAGAAATAATCCACAGCAAGTAGTTATATTTCCGTAACACTCCATAGACCAGTTCTGTGAATAAGTGAGCTTCTTCTTTTTTGATGACATATTGTCCCAGCATATGCTGCAACGTGATATTCGCATAGGCCCCTTTTTCCAGAATATCATATAAACTCTGGTAGGCCAATTTTCGCGCCGATGGCGCTGGATTAGTAGGCAAAAAGGTCACCCACCTTCACTTGGTATCCATTGATGAAATCGGAAGCCTTCATCTGCTTGTGATTTTCCGGTTGCAAAGCGGTAATCCCTATCACGCCCTTTCCACAAGCGATACGAATGACTCCTTCTTCGGTAGAAATAATCGTCCCCGGTTCTTTGCCAGATTCCGTTTCTTCCGCAAAGCCGCGATGTAATTTCACCCGCTTTCCACGGAACATGGTATAGGTTCCCGGATTGGGATACATGCCCCGCATGAGACAATCAATGGTCTTGGCGTCCTGTTTCCAATCGATATGTCCCATATCTTTTGTCACCTTTTCCGCATAGGTGGCTTCTTCGTGATGTTGCGGCACAGAGGCAGCCAGTTTTTCTGGTAAGTGATCCATCACATCGATGAGCGCTTTGGCTCCTAAAGGTCCTAACGCATCAAAGAGTTCTCCCGCTGTCATGTGAGGCGGAATGTCCATAGTCACGGTCTCCACCATATTTCCTGTGTCCATGCCTTCATCGAGCTGCATGATGGTGACACCGGTTTTCTTTTCTCCATCTATGATGACCCGCTGAATCGGAGCGGCCCCTCGATATTTCGGAAGAAGAGACGCATGCACGTTGATCGCTCCATAAGTCGGAATATCCAAGACCGCTTTTGGCAAAATGCGTCCATAGGCGATGACAATGAGAATATCTGGCTTCATGGCCCGGAGTGTTTCCACTTCTTCTTCATTTTTGAAAGAAAGAGGTTGATGAACAGGAATCTCATGGGCTAGGGCAAACTGTTTCACCGGAGAAAAGGTAATCTTTTTCCCGCGGCCATTGATTTTATCTGGCTGGGTATAGATGGCTTTTGGCGTATATCCATGGGCACAAAGGGCTTCCAGGGCAGGCAAACAGAAATCAGGGGTCCCCATGAATACAATGTTGTACTTATTCTCCATCGCTGCTCGGTCCTTTATGTAATGAAATGGCTTTTTCAATAAACAGAATGCCATTCAAATGGTCTGTTTCATGCTGAATGCAACGGGCCAAGAGTCCCGATGCTTTTTTCACCTTTTTCTTGCCGTGAATATCCTGGTAATGGACAATAACCTCCGCATATCGTTCCACATCGCCATACAGGTTCGGCACAGAAAGACACCCTTCACTATCCACAATGGTTTCTTCCCCTACCGGTTTCCATTCTGGATTGATATAAGCTTCAAAACCACTTTCCCCATCATCAGCTACAAAAATTCTCTTGGAAATCGCAATCTGTGGCGCAGCCAATCCCACGCCATTGGCTTCATACAATGTCTTCTTCATATCGTTAATCAAAAATTTCAGCTTTTTATCAAAGACGGTTACCGGTTCGGCTACAGCCTTCAAAATCGGATTTCCTGCGGTAATAATTTCACTCAAAATTGATTCCTTCTTTCCATATAATTTGTAAAATGACAAGTACCACTGGTACTTGTTTGATAGTATCGGTGACTGGTAGACTAGTGACTGGTGACTAGGAAAAGCAATTTCCAGTCACTAGTCACCAGTCTACCAGTCACCTTCTTACATCGGATCTACATCTATAATTATATCATTTTCTTGGAAAATTTCTCCATGACGCATAGCATTTTTCAAAGCGGTCAGGGGATTTCCTTTGATTAAGATAGAAATATAATACAGATTTCGCACTTTGCGAATCGGTTCTGGATAAGGCGGTGTGTATAGCACCCGTTGCGGAAGCTGAGGCGTCACTTTTTGGAGCCATTGGTAAATGCGACTGGCCTGGTTCATGGCTTTCTTTTCCTCTTCATTAAAGCAGGTGATTTTCATCATCCGCGTAAAAGGAGGAAAATGTAACAGTCGCCGGTACTCCAATTCTTGGGTATAGAAACTTTCGTAATCTTGCTTGGCCGCCACTTGAATCACATAATGATCAGGATTATAGGTCTGCAGAATGACTTCCCCCTGTTCACGGCTCCGCCCGGCACGCCCGGCACACTGGGTGATGAGATTAAAAGTCTGTTCTGCCGCCAGATAAGAAGGCATATTTAATACGCCGTCCGCTGCCAAAATGCCAACCGTTTGTACCCCCGGTATATCATGACCTTTCGCTACCATTTGGGTACCGAAGAGAATGTCAAACTCCCCATTCCGAAAATCAGTCAGTATTTCCTTGGCACTATTCTTTTTCGCCGTACTATCCACATCGAACCGCCGGCACCGAGCTTCTGGAATTTTTTCTGCCAATTCCTCCTCGATACGCTGCGTACCACGTCCCAAGTACAGAATCTTCTTTCCATGACATTTCGGACACTCCGTAGGAAGCGGATGGACAGTCTCACAATAATGACATTTCAGCTGCTGCGTATCTTTGTGATACACCAGAGACACATCACAGTGGGGACACTTGAACACATACCCACAAGTAGGACACATGAGGGTAGTAGCAAACCCCCGCCGATTGAGAAGCAAAATGGCTTTATGCTTTTCTTCTAGCGTTTTGTGCAGCAAATCTAGCAAAGGATGAGACAGCAACTCTCCGCTTTGTGCCATAGCCGGGTCGCTCCGAAGGTCAAATACATGAATAGCTGGAAGAGGCGTCTCAAAGACTCGTTTCTTCATTTCCAACAGCTGAATCTTTCCCTGTTTGGCTGCATAATAAGTATCAATGGAAGGCGTCGCCGCCCCCAATACGATGGGACAGTGATAAATGACAGACATCATTTTCGCCACATCCCGCCCATTGTAGCGAGGACTTTCTCCCTGCTTGTAAGAAGAATCATATTCTTCATCCACCACGATGAGTTTCAAGTTTTGGAAAGGAAGAAATATGGCGGAACGAGAACCGATAATAATATGACTTTCCCCATTGGCGATGCGAAGGCGATTGTTGTATCGTTCTCCTTTGCTGAGGTTGCTATGCATGAAAACCACTTCGTCACCAAAGACCGCCGCAAAATAGGCTGTCATTTGGTTGGTCAAAGCAATTTCTGGTACCAGAATTAGCGCCGAGCCGCCCTGGTCCAAAGCATGCTGAGCGGCTTGCAAGTAAACTTCCGTTTTTCCGCTGCCCGTAACCCCTTTGAGCAGCATCCCTTGGTATTTTTCTTTGTCTATGGCTTCAGAAATGGCTTGAATGGCATGGGACTGTTCGTCCGTCAATGTCCGATTCTTCCGCTTCTCCATGGCTTCAATGAGGGAATAGGTCCGTTTCCTTTTATAGAAAATACGACCGTAATCATTCAAACAGAACGCTTTCACCACGCTGGACGAGAAACCTTTCGCCTGGGCTTCCGTCACAGAAATCGGCCCTTTTTCGGCCAAAATATCCCATAGCTCCCCTTGTTTCTTGCTGCGTCTTCGTTGCCGTTCAACAGGCTCGGTCAAAGGGGCAAGCCATTTTTCCAAGGGTTCCTTGTGGACAGCCGACAATCGCTCATGCCGCATCAGCCATCCTTTTTCTATGTACGAAGAAAGAAGCTCTCCCAAAAGAAGTTTCGCATCCTTTTCAGATAACACTTCCACAGACGCATCCACCAAGCCACGTAGTTCTGCGTCCTCTGGAATCAACGGCCATGCAATTTCATATTCCACTTCAGTCAAAATGCCTTTCTTATCGATAAAGAAAAGCCGCAACGCTTCAATCAAAGTGCACATATAGTACTTGGAAATCGCCGTGGCCTGCGCTATCATTTCTGGGGTAAACCAAGGAAATGGATCCACCAAGGAACGAATAGGCAGTAATTTATAACCCAGTTTCTCCGTATCTTCCTCACGAACCGAGAGAATGACCCCCTCTTCCATACGACGCGCAAAGGGTACTACGCAGCGATACCCCACATCTGCGGACGGAAGCGTATCTGGAATCAAGTAGGAAAATGTTCTATTCAGATGTTTAGATGGTCGATTGATTAAAACTTCTGCAACAGAGGCAAGCATGAGAACTCCTTAATCGGTGACTGGTAGACTAGTGACTGGTGACTAGTAGAAATCTGCTCCTAGTCACCAGTCACTAGTCACTAGTCACCAATTCCACAACAAAAAAGGACGCATGAAAGATTTCACACATCCTATTTTATC